>CAZWCV010000010.1:10209-47003 GCA_964632725.1 uncultured Anaerolineaceae bacterium | reverse complement strand
CTTTTTTGTTTCTCTCTCAACTGGCGGTCTGCCCTTTCCTGCTGGCTTATCCGCAAGGTCAGGCGCTGATCGAGTCCCTGGGCAGCGGGGCGGTGGACATCGTGGGCGCGCGCATGTTGGGCTCGGACGAGGCCATCAGCTGGACGCAAGCTGACGATGGCCTGCGCCTGTCCGCGCCGTCACAACCGCCTTGCGATTACGTCTGCGCCTATGCGATTGAGTTGGGATGATTCACCGCAGAGTTTCAGAGAAATTGTAGGGGCGATCAATCTGATCGCCCGTTGAATTAGCAGGAAATGTATTCGGGCGACTTGATAAGTCGCCCCTACAGATGTCGACGCGATTGAAGTTGGAATTTGACCGGCTAGTTGGCAGTGAGGCACAGAGCCATCGGAGGAGACACAAGAACTAATGACTGAAATGGAATATTTCAAACCGGAACGCGGTCAGCGGCCCGGCGCCAACCAAGACCCGCGCCTGGATTGGTGGCGCGCGGCCAAGTTCGGCATGTTCATTCACTGGGGCGTCTACGCCATTCCTGCCGGCGTCTGGAAGGGCGAGCACATCCCCGGCATCGGCGAGTGGATCATGCTGCGCGCCGAAATCCCCATTGCCGAATACGAGCAACTGGCGACGCAATTCAACCCGGTCAAGTACGACGCCGACCAGATCGTCAAACTGGCCAAAGACGCCGGACAGCGCTACATCGTCCTGACCTCGAAACACCACGACGGCTTCTGCATGTACGGCAGCCAAGAGACCGCCTACAACATCGTCGACGGCACGCCCTACGGACAGGACATCCTCAAGGATCTGGCCGAGGCCTGCGGGCGCGAAGGCGTCAAACTAGGCCTGTATTATTCGCAGACGCAAGACTGGCATCATCCGGACGGCTTCGGCAACACCTGGGATTTCAACGAAGACGAGCAAGATTTCGCCGATTACATCGACAACTACGTCAAGCCGCAGGTGCGCGAGATCCTGAGCAATTACGGTCCCATCGCCATCATCTGGTTCGATACGCCGCGCATCATCGCCCGCCATCAGAGCCAGGAACTGCTGGAGCTGGTGCATGAGCTGCAGCCCGACTGTCTGGTTTGCGGCCGGCTGGGCAATCAACTGGGCGATTACGCCACCGCGCAGGACAACGCCATCCCGCCCGACTTGCAAGCCGAGATCGACTGGGAGACGCCGGCCACCGTCAACGATACCTGGGGCTTCAAGACGCACGATCACAACTGGAAGTCGACCACGCAGCTGATTCAAAACCTGGTGGAAATCGTCAGCAAAGGCGGCAATTATCTGCTGAACATCGGGCCGGACGCCGAGGGCGCCATTCCCCGGCCCAGCGTCGAGCGCCTGCAAGGCATGGGCGCCTGGCTGAAGTCGCACGGGGAGTCCATCTACGGGACGGTTCCGGGTCCCTTGCAAGGCCAGGACGGCTACCGCACGACGCAAAAGGACGGCGCGGTCTACCTGCACGTCTTCGACTGGCCGGCGAGCGGTCGCCTGGTGCTGCCGGAGCTGGATGTCAAATCAGGCGCCTGGCTGGATCCGGCGGTGTCCAGTCCGCTGGCGGTGAACTGCGTTGGGGACAGCACGGTCATTCTGGGGCCGGCGGCGGCGCCCAACGAGCACGCGACGGTAATTAAGCTGACGTAGCAGGCAAGGGCCCAACCCCACCCCCGGCCCCTCCCCAAAGCATTGGGGAGGAGAGCTATGGCAACGCAGATTTGCATACACCAATCACCGTCGAAGACGACAGTGACTTACCTGCGCCTTCCAGGAGCGGAAACAGCTTCCCCTCATTGCTAAGGGGGATTGAGCGGGCGACCTGATAGGTCGCCCCTACAACGCGCTATCCGAGACAGCTAACTAGCCCGGCCAGCACCTTGTCCGGCGTGAAGGGAATATCGCGCAGGCGGACGCCAACGGCAGCGTAAATCGCATTGGCGATGGCTGCCGGCGTCGGATTCTGCGCCGCCTCGCCCGCGCCGAGGAAGGGCAGCCCGGGCCGGTTGATGATCACCGTCTCGATTGTCGGCGCGGCGGAGAAAGGCAGAATAGGGTAAGTCTCCCAGTCGACGCTGGTGATGCCGCGGCGGTCGAACTGAACGGCTTCGTAGAGCGTCCAGCTGGCCGCCTGCGCGAAGCCGCCCTCGAGCTGATTGCTGAGCCCGTCGGGATTGACCACCTGCCCGGCATCAGCCGCGATGACGACATGCCGCAACTTGATAGCGCCGCTGTCGCGATCGACCTTGAGCTTAACGACAACCGCGCAATAGCACTGCAGATTCTTGTATTGCGCCAGCGCCAGGCCCCAGCCTTCGCCGCTCGCCTTGACCTGCTCACGATTCGACCAGTCGGCTCGTTCAGCGGCCGCCATTAGCACCATGCGGGCGCGTTCATCGCGCAGGTGGCGCAGCCGGAATGCCAGTGGATCGGCCTTTGCAGCCAGCGCCAGTTCGTCCATGAAGGATTCGATAGCGAAGATATTGGCGTAAGCGCCCAGGCTGCGCAGGGCGGATACCCGCAGCGGACTATCGGCGACGACGTGGCGCACGACGCGTTTGCTCGGCAAGTCATATATGGGATCGGCATTGCGATGCGCGCCCGAGTGGTAGCCGCCCATCGGTCGCGGCTGTTGCGGCGCGTAGGGCTCAGCCAGATGCCAGGCCGCCAGCAAACCCGATGTCTCCAGGCCGACCGCCGGCCGCGTCGAATGCGCGTAGCTCCAGACATCGTGATTCCAGTTGATAACATCGCCGCGCGCGGACAAGCTGGCGTTAAGCTGCAGCGCCATCGCCGAGCCGTAGGGTTCCCAGGCGTGCTCGTCCCAGCGCGTCCACTTCAATGATATGGGCCGGCCCGGCAGAGCGCGCGCCACCAGAGCCGCGTCGAGGGCGACGTCGTCGGCGCCGTTGTGCCCGTAACAGCCGGCGCCTTCGGCATGTATCACGCGAATCCGCGCCTCCTCCAGGTCGAGGACCTGCGCCAGCGCGCCCCGCAAAATGAAGGCCGCCTGCGTATGCGACCAAACTGTCAACTGCTCATCCTGCCACAGCGCCAACGCCGCCGAGGGCCCCAGCGACGCGTGCATCTGGAAGGGACGCGTATAGGTCGCGCGCAATGTTTGATCAGCCTCGTCCGGCGCTTGGATCGCGGGAATCGGGTCAGCGACGACTGCGCCATCAACCACCAGTTGCGACTGCGCCGGTTTGCTCAACAGGTCGGCGTAGGTCTGCTCAGCCGGCGGCAGATCGGCGTCATAGCGCCAGACTGCGCAGTCACGCGCTTTGTCCGCCGCCAACAGCGCTTGCTCTTCGCGCTCGGCCACGACCGCGATGAACTGACCGTCCTGAACCAGTGCAACCACACCGGGCATCCGCAGGACAGCGTCGCGGTCGAAATCGACCAGTCGGGCGTGGTAGCCCGGCGGACGGACGACACGCGCGTGCAGCATGCCATCAGGCGCCAGGTCGTGAACATAGCTGTCGCCGCCGCTGACTTTGCTCAAGAGATCAAGCCGCTTTGCCGAGTATCCGACGAGGGTGTAGGCAGCGGGAGATTTCAGCTTCACATCAGGGCGGACTGGCTTCCCATCGAAACCGCGCTTGCCGGCGAGCAATTCCCAGTAGTCGGTATTGCGTCCGCTGCGCTCATCCATGACGACGCCGTCGACCACGCTGAGTTCGGCCGCCGGCGTCAGCGAGTCCAGCTGCTCGAAAGCCAGCGAGAGCAGCTGCTGCCGGGCCGCGGCTGCCGCCGAGCGAATGGCGACGCCGCTGGTCTCCAGGGAGCGGCTGCCGGTTGTGCCGCCTTCGTCCGGGGTCAGCTCGGTATCGGCCATGACCACCCGAATACGGTTCAGCGCGACATCCAGCTCTTCCGCCGCGATCTGCGCAAGCGCGGTGGCGATGCCCTGCCCCAGTTCCGCCTTGCCGCTGAAGACGCTGATGCTGCGGTCTTCGTTGATCGCGATCCAGTCGTCTATCAGCGGAAATGACTCCAGCGCCGGGCTGTTCTCCGCGTTCGCTTTGCCGTCCAGCGGATCGCCTTCGACCACGCGCAGGTTCGGCGCTTCCAGGCGGCCGATGCGCAATTTAATGGCGCGCCGAACACGGTCGTAGACGCCGCAGCGGCAGAGATTGCCGGACAGCTCCGCTCGAATCTCGTCATCTGACGGGTAGCGAACGCGGTTCAGCAAGCCTTGCGCAGCAATGATCATGCCCGCCGTGCAGAAGCCGCATTGAGCCGCCTGTTCCTCGAGAAATGTCTCTTGCAGCGGATGCAGTTCGTCGCCTTCGGCCAAGCCTTCGACAGTGGTGATCTCGAGCCCGGCGACATGCCCGACCGGTAATTGACAGCTGGGAACGTCAGCACCAGCGACCAGCACTTTGCAGGCGCCGCAAAGCTCCGTGCCGCAGCCATATTTGGCGCCCTTCAGTCCCAGGTCGTTGCGCAGCGCGTAGAGCAGCGGCGTTTCCGGGCTGATGTCCAGCCAGCGCGTCTTGCCGTTGACGTGCAAAGCAATTGGCTTGCCAGTACTCATCGTGATCCCTTTCAATGCCAGACCCAGCTAAGAAAAAAGCCCGCTGAGCGGGCTCTCAAAGGCGGAGAAGGTGGGATTCGAACCCACGTACGGTTTCCCGTATCCGCTTTCCAAGCGGACGCACTAGGCCTCTATGCGACTTCTCCATTGCTCTTCACTACACCTAAACTATAACAGGAGAGGGCGCGTTTTCCAAGTCAATATCGTCCACGACACGGGGCAAATGCATCATTGGCAATAGAGCCCCGGTAGGGTCGTTTCGTTGAAGCGCCCGTCAAACGCCGACATTTTGCACGGGCTCGGCGAGACGCCCCTACAGCTTCCAGATTGATGGGGTCCGTCGACGCAAATTCCGTTTGCTGCCATAAGGCTGCGTCATTGATCCGGCAGCGCGAGGGAGCGAAACCGAGAGCTAGCGGCCGAAAATCGGCGTGGGCGTCACCATGGCCGGGATGATATAGCCGGAGGCATGCCGTCCCGGCTCCCGTTGGCTTGTCGGCCGATTGACATTCTCCATGAAACACAGGATGCCATCGACGACAGCCCGCGCCAGCAAATCAGGGTCCTCGGTCAGAACTGCTTGATCCGCCAGCATATATCCCATTTCCAGGATCATGCCGGGCGTCAGCGGATGGATTTTGCGCCAGGTGTGGTTGTCGGTCATATCTGCGGTCAAATTGTAGCTTCGCTCCAAGGGTACATAGGCGCCGAAATTCTCGGCGATGCACTCGCGCAAGAAAGCGTCGGCGCCAAATTCCGGGCGCGCCTCGGAAATGGCGACAATGTAACCCGACACATACTCGCCGAAATCGTAGCAAGTGTTGGCGTGGATGGACACCAGCGCCTCGGCCCGATAGTCGTTGAGGCGCGGATCGAATTCGTCCAGCATCTCCACGGCGTAGTTCATCTCTTCCAGGCTGGCGACGACGCGCGTAGCCACCGCAAAGTTTATGTCGGCTTCTTCCAGGATCGAGTTGCCATATTCGTCTTCGCAGATCGCGCCGGGGTCGCGAGCGCCGGATTCGCTTTTGCCGCGATGGCCGGAGATAATGCCGATGCGCCGCAGCCAGCGCGGCGTGAGCACCGGCGTGGGACGCTGCGCCGAGGCGCCCGCAATGATCTCGTCGCCATCAAACTGCAGGCCCTGCACCACCGCCGGATTTACATATTCCGGGTTAACAAAGAACATCAACAAGGTCGCTACCAGCGCCGTGCTGACAATCACCACAAAGATTGTGCCCAGGAATCCGCCGGCCATACTGGCGGGTGGCGGCCGGCGCAGCAGCAAGCGCCGCCGGATACGCCGGACGTCGGGCGCTGCCGCATCGGGCTCCAGGCTGATTTCGATGTCGTCGGCTGGCGGAATACTGATCGCAGCTGCATCTGCCCCGTCACTGCCGGAATCGTCACGTCCGGGCGCGGATTTTGAGGCGATGGTTTTGGCCGCCGCCTGCCGCATCAACTCGACGAAGATCGCCGATGCCGAATGCTCGGACTCGTCTCTATTCGGCTGGTCGCTGGCTTTGCCCTCGGGCATGGTGGCGGCTCTCTGAATTGGACACGACAGAAACGCGCACCACCATTATAGAAGGATTCGATTTTACGGGTCGCATTCCAACCGATAAGATTGCCGCTCGGCGCAGGCGAGCTCGCGGATATAGCGATTGTCGCGCGCCCAGCCG
Organism: uncultured Anaerolineaceae bacterium; assembly: GCA_964632725.1. Lineage (GTDB taxonomy): Bacteria > Chloroflexota > Anaerolineae > Aggregatilineales > Phototrophicaceae > UBA6055. The sequence goes on along the minus strand of CAZWCV010000010.1, from coordinate 40,769 downwards.
ATCAAGTCGTCGGCGGTCCGCTGGATGCGCCAGCGCCGCGCCACATTGTCTTGCCCGGCGGAGACCGCGAAGGATTCGTCCGGGCTGAAGACCACTTCCTGGATCCAGTCGCTGTGGTTTTCAAAGCGGTTGAGTTCTTCGCCGGATGCGATATCCCACATACGCACGGTCGTATCGGACGAGGTAGTCAGCAAGGTTTCGCTGTCGGCAGTAATGGCGATGCCGAAGGTATTGCCCGCATGGCCGACAAATTGCTTGAGTTCTTCGCCGGTCGCGGTATCCCACATGCGCACTGATTTATCCCAGGATGTGCTGATGATGAACTCCATATTGGGCGAGAGCCTGGCGTAGTTGACGATATGGGAATGGCCCTCATAGGTCATCAGCAGTTCGCCGCTGTCGACATCCCACAAGCGCACGGTGTAGTCGTCGCCGCCCCAATCGCCGCTGGCGCTGACCATGCGCGTGCCGTCGGCGCTGACATGCACGCCATTGACGGAGTCGGTATGACCGCTGTATTCCCGCAGGACTTCACCGCTCTCGAGATCCCAGAGGCGGATCAGCGAATCGGTGGACCCGGACAGGAACTGGGCGCCGCCCGGCATGAGTTCGACCATGTAGACGCGCTCGTCCGGCACGTCGTATCGCTGAATCTCGACGCCCTCGTTCAAGTCCCAGCGCCGGATCGCGCCATCCCAGCTTGAAGACAGCAGTTGCTGCGAATCCGGCAGGAATTTGACCGAGTCCACCGTATTCTCATGCCCTTCCAGGACATGGAGCGCTTCGCCGCTTTCGGCGTCCCAAACGCGCACCGTGGCGTCCAGGTCGTCAATAGAGGCCGGGAAACGCAGCGGACCCGAGCCCGAGGCGATCAGGCGGCCGTCCGGGCTTATGTCCGTGGCCCAGCTCCAGTCCGTATGTCCTGAGTAGACCCGCGACTGAGCGCGATTCTGCAGGTCCCAAAGTATGGCGGCGCTATTGGCGGGATTGTCGGCGCCGTCGGGGAAGTGGTGCTCGCCGCCCAGCGCCACCATCATATATTCGCCGTCCGGCGTAAACTCGATGTCCTGGATCGCCAGCCCAAAGTCAACGTAGCTGGCGATAAGCACCGCCAGCTCGACATTCCATATCTTGATCGACGCGTCGGTCGCGGCCGTGGCCAGCGAATCGCCATCGGGCGCGAATTCGATATTGGGTATATTCTCCCGGTGGGCGTAGATGCGCTGCACCTGCTGGCCGGTTTGCGCGTCGAAGATGCGGACGTTGCCGCCCAGCGCCGAGCTCCAGGTGGAGGCGGCCAAGGTGCGGCCGTCGGGGCTGAACTCGACGTCGCGATAGTAACCCGGGCCCTCGGGCGGAATCGTCAAGATATTTTCGCCGCTGGCGACATCCCAAACCTGCACGGTATTGTTTTCCTCCGTGCGGTCGCTGGTGGGGATGCCGATGGCCGATGAGGCGCTGGCCAGGCGCGCGCCGTCCGGGCTGAAGCTCAGCTTGATCACGTAGTCTACATGGGCCCGCAGGATATGGAGCGCTTCGCCGCTGACGGCGTCCCACAAGCGCACGGTCGTATCGGCGCTGGACGAAGACAGTGTTTTGCCGTCGGCGCTGAACTCGACATCGCTGACGACCAGCTCATGGCCGCTGAGCCGGTGAATCTCCTCGCCGCTGTCGATTTGCCAAACGCCAACCGTCGTGTCAGCCAGGGCAGCGGCGATCCGCGCGCCGTCCGGGCTGAAGGCGACTGCGCTGACGGGACTCTCTGTTTCGATTGAGCCAAGCGCTGCGCCTGTGCTTGTGTCGACCAGATAGATCACGCCTTCGGTTCCGGCGTAAGCGCTCATGGCGCCGTCAGCGGAGACGTCAACGCCGAGGATTGAACCTGGCGAGTCCGTAAAGCGGAAACGCGGGCCGGGCGAAAAGGCGGATCTGCCCAGGATGCGCAAGACTTCGGCTTCCGGCGGATCGAAAACGTGACGGGCCGCAATGGCTACCGGCAGCGCCAGCGCCGGGTTATTTTCACTCAGCGCCGTCCGCGCATTTGCCGCCAGCGACAAGCTCAGGTTTTTGCGTTCGTTGATTTCCGCCACATGCATGGCGTCTACGGCAATGACTCGCTGCTCGTCGGCGCGCTCTCGCTCCGACTCCGCGACCACGCGCTGCTCATCGGCGATCACTCGAAGCGCTTCGGCCTGGTTGCGCTGGTCGAAAGCGAACAGGCTGAGGATGACGGCGATCACGGCGGCTGCCGCGAAAATGGCGGCGGCGATGCGCATATTGCGCGCCTTTTGCCGCTCCAGCTCGCGCTCGCGCTCTTGCCGCGCCCGCTCCATGGCCTCGCGCTCATCACGGGCGGCGAGGCTGACGGACATGAATTCAATCTCCAGCTCGTTGAGCCGCAGCGTTGAGTTCTCCATCCATTCTTCAAAAGTCAGCAGCCGGTTGCCCTGCATGAGATAGCTTGAGTCTCGTTTGGAGGCTTCCCAATCGGTCGCCGCGTGCAGCAGTTCGCGCTCCATGCGAACATCCTGGCGGCTTTCTGTCAGCCACTCGCGCAGGCGTTCCCAGCGCCGAATCAAGGCTTCATGCGCCACTTCGACCGTTGAACTGCGGGTTGTCTCGTCGCGGTCGAAAGTCAGCAGTCGATAGCGACCGAAGCGATCTATCACATCTTCGACCACGTCGCGGTCGCCCAAAGTAAGCAGCTCGGATTGCAGGATGCGCCGGCGCGTATCTTCCTGGCCTTCGCCCAGGGTGACCAAACGCAGGAACATCTGCCGCGCCATGTTCTGGCCCGGTTCGTTAAAGCGGCGGAACACTTCTTCCGCCCGCTTCGCCAAGGCGCCCAGAGTCCCGCCGATGTCGCGATAGGCGGCGTTGGTCAGCAGCGCGCCTTCACGCCGTTCGAACAGCTCCGTCAAGGCGTACTGCAGCAGGGGCAGCGCGCCGGGCTGCTCTCTGACGTCGTCAATGATGGTCTCGATCAAGTCGTCTTCCAGAACAGCGCCAACCCGACGCGCGGGCCCGGCAATCGTCTCAGCCAGTTCTTCGTCATTCAGAGGCAGCACCAATTCCGTGCGCGCGCGGATCAGCTCGCCGAAACCTTGATACAGCAGCGGGCGGTCGTAGAAGTCGGCGCGCAAGGTGGCAATGATGATTACCGGGCTGTTTTCCGCGTTGACGGCGTTCAGAATCAGATCCAGGAATTGCTGCCGGTCGCTTTCCAGCTCGACTTGCGTGAACAATTCCTCGAACTGATCAATCATCAGCAGCAGTTTGTTATCGGGCGACGGCAGCGCCTCGTATACACCCATGGCCAAGCCGTCGGCATTTTCGCGCAAGGTGCCCACCACGCCCGGCAAGGGCGACGACGATACACTCAAGAGCGCCGAGGCCAGCTCTTCCAGCGGCACCTCGCCCGGCACCATTTCGGCATAGAACCAATTCTCCGACCCGGGTACGCGGCCGGCGCGCAGAGCGGGCAAGACACCGGCTTTGACCAGGCTGGACTTGCCGCTGCCGCTTGGGCCGATCACCGCCAGGAAGTTATTTTCCACAACAGGCTCTTGCAAGCGATCGAGCACGCGCTGAATCATCGCCGTCCGCCCGAAGAAGTCGGCCGCGTCCGCTTGCTGGAAGGCGCGCAGACCCTTATAAGGGTTCTTGGTCTCAATCAGATCAAAGTCGTCATAGGCCAAATCCAGCTCTTCCAGATCCAACTCAATTGTGGCGTAGCCTTGCCGCAGCGCCTGCTGGAATTCCTTAACCAGGGTAATCGCATCGGGATAGCGCTCTTCCGGGACCTTGGCGGTCGCCTTCTGGATGATCGCGTTGAATTGCGGCGGCAAGTTAAGCTCGTCGTGGTCAATCATCGGCAGCGGTTCGTTCAAATGCTTGTAGACCAGCGTCGCCAGGGTCAACTCGGCGAAAGGTCGTTTACCCGAGAGCATTTCATAAAGCATGATGCCGAAGGCGTAGACATCGCTCTGCGGGCCGACTTCGCCGCCGCGGATCTGTTCCGGCGCCAGGTACGCGGGCGTCCCCTCGATATTACCGCCGCCGCCGGCGTCCGTACCAACTTCTTTGGCGATGCCGAAGTCGCTCAGGTAGGCGTTGCCGTCTTCGTCCATGAGGATATTGTCGGCTTTTACATCGCGATGAACGACGCCATTGCGGTGGGCGAAGGTCAGAGCCGCGCCGACTTGCTCCAGCACTTTGCCGGCCACATCAGACGGCAGCTTGCCCTCTGTATCAATGATGTCCCGCAGGCTGCCGCCGCGCAGGTAGCGCATCACCAGGTAGGCGCTGTCAGGTTCGCGCCAGTAGTCATACAGTGGCACTATATGAGGATGCTCCAGGCGCGCCACGACTTGCGCTTCGCTCTCAAAGCGGCGAATGAACTCAGGCGAGTTGGCGTACTTGGGCAAGATTACCTTGATGGCCACCGCGCGCTGGACGGCGCTCTGGCGCGCGCGATAAACAACGCCGTAACCGCCCTGCCCCAATAGGTCCTCAATATCGTATGACCTTACGGATCTGCCAGTTAATTCAAGTATTTCCATAATTTCCCCCGCGTGAATCGGTTGAAATCTAGCTTAATTTCCTGCCAGTATATCACACTTGCAGGACTCGGCGCGGATTAAAGTCGGATTGGGCGCGCGCAAGAGCAGCCGAAAGACTCATCGCTTGCGGCATGTGTGTAAGTTAGCCTACAGAAACGGCGCAATCGCAACCTGGCGATTTCAGACTGACGTTACCCAATTCTAGTGCAACTATCGCCGATTGCAAGAAACTATAAACAGCGAACCTGAACTAATGTTACTATAGATATTTATCATACCTTAGTAGACATTGGTCGCGATGCGGTCTGATTCGAGCGGAGCATCGGTCGCTCGCTGTAAAAGTACGCGCCGGCGAAATCGTCATCCACTTCTTTCTTCTTCGCCGACCAAGACTCGATATCCATGCGAAACACCGAAGTCCGGTTGATCTCCTCCGGCGTGGGCGGGCGGTAATCGCGGCCGGCGCACAGGTGCGGCGCGTACTTGTCCATGAGCAACTGCAGCGCAACCGTCGCCTCGGCCACATCGCTGACGATGCGCATCGAACCGAAGGCAACCCGCCCGGCGTATTCCGCGCTGAATTCCAGCGCTTCTTGCGCGGGCAGCAGCCGACCCAATTCCATAACGGAAAAACAGACCTTGCTGCGCCGCTCGATATTCGCGCGCGTCCGCCCGACCCTGGCGGTATGCAGGATGATGCTGTGTGACTGCTCGTCGTAGACGAACAAGTTTGTGTTTACAAAAGGCTGATCGCCGTGAAGCGTCGCCAGCGTGCCGACCGCCGCATTGTGGAGGAAAGTTCGCATCCACGATGCGTCGTCGACGGCGCGGTCCGTCCGCCGAACCTGAGTCGCTTCTCGATTCAGATAGTCCTTGCTCATCGCCCTCGCCTCATGCGCCGCCATTGCAAAACGGGCGCGATTATCCCAGAGACTACGAAATCGGGTATGTCCAAGTAGCGCCAATGGCGAATTCCGAAAAACTGCGCCCCGTCTGTCCAGGCAACATCAGCAATCAGGCCGTCTTCCCCGGCGCATTAGCCGGCGCCGAGCGGTACCCCGTAGAAAGCCAACGCGTGTTTTTCCATACTGGCCGCAACTATTGACCTGTCCGGGCTGAAGCTGACCGCATGGACGCCGGCGCCCGCATCGCGCATGGCAAGCAGCTCGAAGGTCGTAGCGTCCCAGATCGACAGCAGGCCTTCACGAGCGCCGACAAGCAACATGGCGCCGCTCTGGTCAAAGGCTAGCGATGTTACGCCGGCGGCCGACGCTTGCCAGGTTCGGGCGGTCGCCCGCGTCGCAGCGTCGACTACTAGCAGATTATTGGCGGCGCGATCCAGGGCGACGGCGATATGTCCGCCGTCTTCGCTCCAATCAATCGCCATCACGGCCGCTTCCATATCGAGCGTCGCCTGGCCGGCGCCGCTGTTGGCGTCCCAGAATCTCAGCGCGCCGTCTTCGCCGCCGGTCGCAAGGGTAGTTCCGTCCGGACTGAAGGCGATTGAGCGAATCAAGCCTTGATGACCCGAAAGCAAAGCCTGCTGCGCCACCGTCGTCATATCCCAGACAATAGCGGCCCATTTTCGCTCGCCCGGAAGGTGCGAATACGCTTCCGCCCCGGCGCTGACAAAGCGGTTGCCGTCGGCGCTGAAGGCCAGGGCCGAGACTGCGCCGGCGTGTGCATTAAGGTAGAGCTGTTCCACATAGCCCGACTCCGCGCCCGGATCCAGCTGCCAAAGATGAACCGAGCCGCTTTCGCCGCCGAACAGAATCTGCGGCCGATCGGGACGAAAGACGAGCGTCGAAACGCCGCCATCGTAGGCCAACAGTTGCGGCGCCAAACGCTGATTGCGCAGGTCATAAAGCCAGATGCTGTCCGAGCCTCGCGCGCCGGGCAAAGCGAGATACGCGCCATCGGATGACCAGGCATGCTGCTGGCCGAAATTACCCCGGACCCGCGAAAGCTCCTGCGCCCAGCGGACCAGGTTGGCGTTCAGGATTTCGCGGCTGGGCACAGGACTCGCTTCGCTCGGACGCAGGAATACGGCGCCGTCGCCGGCTTCCGCGACATAGCCGGTCTGGCCCTTGACATTGGCAAGCCACCAGACGAAGCCCTCGGCGCAGTCCGGCCCGGCGGTGACGGCAAAGGGCATGCCGGCCGGAATCCGCAGCAATACTTGCCCGGTTGCCGACGGCTGCCCGCGCAGGTTCAGAAATCCTTGAATCACCTCCGCTTCAATGCCGTAGATGAGGCGCGAGCGCATATAAGGGCCGTCGGTCGCGCTTTCGCTGCACAGGCGATTGGAGTAGCGCGTTTCCGCCGCCGCGGCAGAGAACGCCTGAGGATCGACTTCGCCGCAATAGATGACTGTCGCGTTATCTGCGGACACACGGTAGTCGTATGTGACTTCTCGGTACGTCAATTCGAATTCATAACCCAGGACTGATCCGCCGCCGCCAGCTACGGTCGCGCAGCCCAGCGCCGAATCAGCAAAGCGCTTCTGTTCCCAGCGCCAATTCGACAGTTGGCCAATACTGACTGATTGCCCCAGGCGAGCGCTCAAATCCAGCAAGGCCGCGTCGATCTGCGTCGGCGCGCCCTGCGCCGAAACCAGCGCGGCCGGCAACAAGCCCAAAAGCGCGCTGCAAAAAATGATCGCGATGCGTTTCATGGTCGCCTTCCGATTCAGACGGGCTGAACTGGCGGATTATAACACTGGCGCCGGGCAAACGATACAGGGCTCGCCCCCGGCCCATCCTGCAATGACTGCAAGCCCGATTCTCTTGCAAGCGCGCGCGTAATTTGACACAATAAAATATTGAGCTAAATGTAATCTGGGCCAAAGGCTTCCGGCGTGGCGTCTCCCCTGGACTATCTGGTGCTTGGGCGCGAGCAAGATGAACTCGGCGACGACCGGCGAGCCTTGCTGCTGTTTAATGGCGCGCTGCCTTCGCTGGACCCGGCCTTTTACATCCGAATGGTCGACCTGGCGCCTATGACCGACGATCATGGCGCCGCTCAGCCAACGCTCGCTCTGGTGGAGTATGACGGGCCGCTGCGTTTGCTGGTGGCCGCGCAGCCCGCTGATCACGCCGGACCCGTTAGCGACCACTATGTATTCATACCCGTCAGCGCCGTAGCGGAGACGGCCCTCCAATTCGAGGATTGGCTGAAGCTGCTGCCGCAGGCGAGCGGCGACCTCAACGTCACGCTGCCCTCATTGTCTCCGCCGGAATTCAAGCCCAACGACGGCCGGGCTCGCGCTCGACACCTGCAATTCTTGCACGATCTGGCCGCGGATGACGGCTTCGAGTCCTTGCTGTCTCTGTTGGGCGCGGTGATCGACAGGAGGCAGCTGCTGATCAGCGGATTCCCGGCGGATTTCCACATGCGATTGGCCTTGATCTCCGCCATCCAGTCGCTGCTGCCCGGCCGCTTGGCGTCACAGGTCACCTTCGCCAGCCATGCGCCAACCAAGTGTCTAAGCCAACCCCAAATCATGTTCGCCGAAGACGCCGTCACGGATTCAAATGAGGAAGCAGGCGACGACGCCTTGCGGTTGGACTGGCGTGAATCGCGGCGCCCGGGTGTAGCAGCCGACCATCCCTTCCTTGATGTCCTGCGACTGCTGTGGAGCGAGGACATTGCAGCTTTGGCGACGGATATACAGCGATTGGCCGTCGCGGAATTACCCATGGCGCAGCCAGCAGATTTAGCAAGCGAGCTGCGGCAATTGGCCGAGCGATTCTGGGTTGATCATCACGTTCAGAATGGGGAGGACGTCGCCACAGACGTCTTGATTGCAATCCTTGAAAGCGCGGAGGCTCCCAGCAAGAATCTTCGCCGCCTGTATATCGAGCAATTGCTGCAGAATGCCCTCAACAATCGCGATGCGTCCGCCGGCCGCTGGGTATCGGAAGCCCTGGACAAGGATGCAGAGCTGGAGGCCGCGCTGTTTGGGCAATTTGACGAATTGCTGGAAGAGCAGCCCGACGCCGTCTACGTCTTCATTCGCAATCGCTTTATTCACCTGGGCGTAGAAGAAACCTGGCTGCCGCATCTGCACCGCGCGGCGCGGAAATCATTGGAAGTGGCCATCCAGGAAGGCGATGTCGGCACACTGGCGGGCTGGCTGGAGTTGATCGCGCACGAGCCGATGGCTTACCAATTGCAGGAGATTCTGCGCGACAGCGTGCTTGCCGCCGCGCGCCGCGCCTACAGCGATGGCGAGTTGGGCATACAGCTGATATTGATCGCAGCGCGACGCGTTCCTGATATCGTGGACAAACTCTATGATGACGAGGCGCTGATCGCCGCGCTGGACGGCAAGGTCCGCGCCGCGCTGCAAAATGCTTCGGCGGAAACGCTGGACGCGCTTGTTGACGAAAAGGCGGAGTTCTTTCTGCTCGCGCTGTTTCACGGCGTCAATACTACCGACCAATTGCTGTTGACAGCAACCTCAACGCGACGGCTGCTGTCGCTTGCAAGCGCGAAGAAACGCGCCGGGTTGCCGGCCGTTTATCGCGCGCCGGCGCTCATTCGGCATCTGGCGACGCAAGCGAGCCCGCAAATGACAACTGAGGCGCTGGATATGCTCTTCCGACATGTCATTGATGGCGACGATCGCGACTTGATGACGGAGACAGTGCGCCACCTGGCCGACCATGAGCTGCTCTTTCCACTCCTGGGCGACTCCCTGGAGCGCGACGGCCTGCCCATGGATAAGGTCCTGTCTGTTATGAATGCCGCCAGTAGCGCTGACAAAGCGGCGCCGCGCGATGTCATCGACACCTACTTTAATTTGCTTGACTACTTCCAGTGGGAGCCGCAAACGCAGCGATTGATGGAGTCGCTCACGCGTGTGATGGCCAAGCACCACGACGCGCAAGTTTCGTACCGGCATCTATGGACGCTGTTCGACGCTTGCCAGGCATTGCAAGTCGAAGGCGCGACGCGCGTCGCCGTGACGCAGCTGTTGACTCAGTTCGCCACTGAAGAAGATCTCAAGCTGGTCGTGGACGGGTTGTCCAAGATCTGCCGGCAAATCACGTTCAGCGACAGCCTGCAAGACGCGGTCAACAACTGGTGGCGCGGCTATACGCACGATCGCGCCCTGCCCCAGTTGCAGCGGCTCCAGCGCGAGCTCGACGCGCAGCGGCACATGGAAGCGCAGAAACATATCCTGATGACCGTGCTGGCGATGCGGCGCTGGCTGCATAGCCGCGGGCCCGCCGAACTCGCCGAGGCGATTAACAACGCCTACATCATGCTGGAGCATATCACGGAAGCTTTCGATGTCGCTCACCTGGCCGAGACTGACCCGCGCACCATCCGGCGTGAAGTCGATGTCGTCAGCCGCGAGCTGTCGGCGGAGCAGCGTCATATCCTGGCCAACAACCTGCGCAATCTCGCCATACGCATCACCCAGATGGCCGAGCGCCGCAGCAAACCGTCGCTCATCCGCAGCGACGACACCATCGATCGCCAGCTAATGCACGGAGAAGCCAATCCACATGGTTCGGTTGACATGCTAAAATGGATTGCGGGCTATCTGGACGGCGCGCACCCGCGTAAATCCGACTGAAGGCGGCGGCGCGAAGGAGAACTCCGCAGTCATGCACAAACTATTTGCCTACGGCACTCTCCGCGAACCGGCCACTCAGCAGAAGCTGCTGGGGCGCACCCTTGGCGACGGCCAGCCCGACACCCTGCGCGGCTATCGCCTGGCCAGGCTCACCGGCATCCACTTCGTCTATTCGATTCTGCAACCCCATGCCGGCTCGACTGTCGAGGGCGTTCTGTTCGAAGTCACGCAAGACGAGCTGGAGCAGCTCGACGACTACGAAGGCGAAGCCTACCAGCGCGTCAGCGTCACGCTGGTGAGCAAGACGCGCGCCTGGGTCTACTGCGAAAACCCCAAATCAAGCTTCCGCATTCATATTGAACCACTTGATTAACCGTCAAATCCGCTCCCGGCGCGAACCAGCACTAACCACAGGAGACATCATGCAGAGAAAAACGCTAGGTATCGGCGTCATTGGCATGGGCTGGATGGGACAGGTGCATGCGCGCTCGTACAGCCTGGCGCGCCAGCGTTTCCCGGATGACGCCAGCGCGGCGCGGCTGGTCATCTGTTCCGACAATGTCGAGGCGCGGGCGCAATCGGCGCGAGATAAGCTCGGATTCGCCTGCGCGACCACCCGCTGGCAAGACGTTATCGAGCGCTCCGATGTGCAGATCGTCAATATCGCCACGCCCAACAACCTGCATGTCGAGATTGTTCAAGCGGCCGCCGCAGCCGGCAAGCATATATTCTGCGAGAAACCGGTCGGGCGCTCGCCTGAAGAAACCGCGCAAATTGAAGCCATCGCGCGCGCCGCCGGCGTCATGTCCTTTGTCGGCTTCAATTACCGCTGGGCGCCGATGGTGCTGCACGCCAGGCAGTTAATCGAAGCGGGCAAACTGGGCGACCTGACGCAGTACCGCGGGCGCTTCTTCAGTATGTACGGCAGCGATCCGCTGGGGCTGCTGTCCTGGCGCTTCGAACGCGATATCGCTGGCTACGGCGTGCTTGGCGATATCATGGCGCATGTGACCGATATGGCGCATTACCTCTGCGGCAGAGTCAAGCGGCTGGTCAGCAACTCGCATACGTTCATCAGCGAACGCCCTCTGCCCATCCCGGGCAAAGGCACGCATTATTCGCGCGGCGCGCCCGACGACCCCAAAGGCGCGGTCAGCAACGAAGATTATGTGGGCGCCCTGGTCGAATTTGAGAATGGCGTCCGCGGCGCCTTCGAGGCCTCGCGCTCGATATTCGGGCCCAAGAACCAGATGGCTTTCGAGCTCAACGGGACCAAGGGCGCGCTCAACTGGGACTTCGAGCGCATGAATGAATTGCAGCTCTACCAGCCCGACGCCGATTGGGGCCGCGACGGTTATATCCGGCTGGTGGGCGGTGACCGCTACCCCTTTCATGGCAACTTCAATCCGGGCGATGGCAGCGGCCTGGGCTACGAGGACATGAAAGTCATTGAGGCGCGACATTTCCTCCAGGCGGTAGCGCAAGGGCGTCCCTGCGCGCCAAGCTTCGCCGACGCCCTGGCCGTGGCCGAGGTTCACGCCGCCATGATCCGCTCCTGGTCCAGCGGCGCCTGGGAAGCTGTCACCAGCCTGAGACAGGAGGCGCCATGAGCGAATTTGCCCTGCGCGGCGCGGTCTACAGCCCCGTTGCCGACCCCTTTCTGAATCCACAGGCCGACTGCGTCGCGTATGAATCGGACGGACTCCTTTGGATTCGCGACGGCCGCATCCAGGCGGTAGGCGACTACGGCGCAATCAGCAAGCTAATGTCGGATGAAGTTGAGATCCGCCACTATTCCGATTCGATTCTCCTGCCCGGCTTCATCGACGCGCATATCCATTACCCGCAGGTCGAGATAATTGGCTCCTACGGTACGCAGCTGCTCGAGTGGCTGAACAAATATACCTTCCCGGCCGAGGCGAAATTCAAGGACCCGGCGCACGCGGCGCGCATCGCGGAGTTCTTCATCGCCGAGTTGCAGCGAAATGGCACGACCGCCGCCTCGGTATTTTGCACCTCCGCGCCCGGCTCGGTGGACGCCATCTTCGAGGCGGCGCAGCGCGAGAACATGCTGCTGCAGGCCGGGGTGATGATGATGGACAGCCATGCGCCGGAGAACCTTCTCGATACGGCGCAATCGAGCTATGACGATACCAAAGCGCTGATCGAACGCTGGCACAAACGCGGACGCTGCCTCTACACGGTAACGCCGCGCTTCGCCCTGACCAGCAGCCCGCAGCAGCTCGAGCTGGCCGGCGCCATAATGCGCGAGCACGCTGACGTCCGCCTGCAATCGCATATCTCGGAGAATCGCGCTGAGGTGGCGCGCGCCGCTGAGCTCTACCCGCAGCGGGCGAATTACACCGACATCTACGATCACTACGGCCTGCTGGATGAGCGGGCGATTTACGGGCACGCCATTCATTTGTCCGAGGGCGAACTGCGCCGCTTCCATGAGACCGGCGCCAATATCGCCCATTGCCCCACCTCCAATTTCTTCATCGGCAGCGGGCTATTCGACATCGCCAAAACGCGGGACGCCTCGCGGCCAATCACTGTTGGACTGGGCACGGATGTCGGCGGCGGCACCAGCTTCTCCATGCTGCAGACGATGAGCGAAGCCTACAAGATGGCGCAGCTGCAGGGCATCTCGCTGACGGCCGCGCAGAGCTACTACCTGGCCACGCTGGGCAGCGCCCGGGCGCTGGGCATCGACGACCGCGTCGGCAAGTTGCGGCCGGGTTTCGCAGCCGATATCGCCGTCCTGGACCCGCGGGCGACGCCCCTGCTTGAGCTGCGCGCTGATGTGGCCGAGTCCATCGACGACTTGCTTTTCGCGCTGATGATCTGCGCCAACGACCGCGCCATCCAGGCGACCTACGTGGCCGGCGAGCTGGCGCATGAGCGGGACGGTTAAGGCGCCGCCACCTTACTCTACGGTGACTACTCCCAATTCGAGGTATGTGTTTTCGCCAAGCGGCAGCCGCGCCGACGGGTCGCTGATGTCGTAGAGGCCGGCGATCAGCGTATAGGCGCCCGCGGGCAGGTCGGGCGGAGTCAGAAGCGCGTGCCTGTCAACGATCGCCTCGCCGACTTGCCAGTCCGTCGTCCGCGCCGAGCCGCCGGCGGGCTCGCTGTCGCGCTGCGCCGCCAAACGCCCGTCCGCGTCCAGCAACTGCAAGAAGACCTTGTAGCGCCGATCCAGCGAGCCATTCGTACTCCAGACCAGTTGCACGGGCAGGACATCGCCCGAGCTGAGTTCGCGCGCGCCGATGGCGTAGCTGTCCAGCGTAATGATGTCGCCAAAGGCGACGCCGGTCTGCTCTTGCGGCAAAGCTTCCGCTTCACACTCATACTGCACGTATCGCATATCATCGACCCAGCCGTCGCTGATTTCGAAGGCGTTGAAATTGAGTGTTGTTTCGATTACACGCTCCGGGTCCTGCTCCTCGGCGCCGTAAAAGACGACGTGCAGGCGCTCGTGGGCGGCGATGATGTCGAGGACTTGCGCGCGGGTCGCCGCAGCGTCGGTGGTAGTGGGCAAGCCGTAGACCGGCGCCTCGCCTCGGTAGTAATAAGCGAAGATTTCGGTGAAGCCGGCGGCGCTGACCACGACGCCATCGTTCGCGCGCAGCGCCGACTCAATGCGCGCCGTTAATCCGCGGGCGTCATCGCGCTGAAATTCGGGCTGCTGATACAGCGCGTAGAGTCCGGCGGCCTGCGCAGACAGGCAGATGCCGAATCCCAGCGCAGCCGCCATTTTGGGCAAGGCGCGCGGCATGGGCGCCCGGCTGCGGATTTCGCGCGTCCAGAGCAGCCAGACGCCCTGCCCCAGCCACAGGGCCATCGCCAGCTGGGCCGGCAGCAAGAAGCGCAGATAGCGCGTGGTCAACTCGAGATAAAGGTAGAGGCCGACTGATACCAGCAGCCAAATCAGCGGCAGCAGCAATCGCGCGTCCCGGCGGCGTCCGGCCAGCGGCAGCAAGCCAAAAAGCGGCAGAAACAGGACGGCGATGCTCATATTGCCGGCGCTGTGCTCGAATGCCTGGCCGAAGGCCAATACGCCAATGAGTTGACGCAGCAGTTCGTCGGCGGCGACCGCCTGCGATAGGTTGGGCTGGGCCAGCAGTTGCTGCAGCGCCACCGGCAGCCAGGGCAGGAAGAGCAGCAGCGTCAGAAAGTTGGCCAAGACGACGCGCGTCAACGAGCGCAAGCTGCGGCGGATCGCGCGCCTTCCTCGCCATTCCTGAATCGCCAGCCGGCCGAAACACAGCGCCGCCAGCGCAATCTGCGCGGCGATGACCAGCGCAAAGGCTACGTGGGTATAGATGCCCAACGCATTGGTCAAGCCGAGCGCTATGGTTGACCAGCGGCGTCCGCGAAGAAAGCCGGCGAAGAGCCACATGCTGGCCGCCGCGATCGCCGCCAGCATGGCGTACATGCGCGCCTCTTGCGCGTAATAAATGCTGAAGCTGTTGAGCGCCACCAGCGCCGCCGCCGCCAAGCCCGCCAAGGGATGGTAGAGCCGCCGCCCCAACGCATAGGTCCAAGCCACGCTTGCTATGCTGAAAAGGGCGGAAAGCGCGCGCAGGGCGAACTCCGAGGCGCCGGTCAAGTCCCGCCACCAGCCCAGCGCGGTGAAATACGCCGGCACGTGCACATTGGCCTGCAGCAGCGGTATCAGCTCGGGCAGCGTTCGCAGCGAATGCGCGTATGCCACGCCTTCGTCATACCACAGCGACTGTTCGCCCAGGCGATGAAAACGCAGCGCGCTGGCCAGCAGCAGTAGCGCCAGGATTGCAACTATCAAGGGGAACCGCAGCGGACCGCCAGGGGCGTTCATCGCGCGCGCTGCGCCAGCGCCAGCGCAAGCGCGGCCAGCGTCAAGGTCAGGCCGGTCGCGGCCAGCGCCAGCCAGGAGAGCAAGCGAGAAGCGCCCCGGTCGTAAACCGTGATCTCGTCGACGATCAGCGCTTTTGCGCCGAAAGCGATATCTTGCGTCCGCGCCAGTCCGCCCGAGAGCGGAATCCGCTCGACGCGCCAGGCGGAGGACTCGTCCGCCGGCCGCCAGCGGATTTCGAGCGCCGTGCCATGAGCGCTAAATGCCAGCCCGGCGTCGAACAGTTTGGCGCGGCCGAAGCGGGCGCTCTCGTCGTCAATCACCGAGCCGGCGCTCTTTATCTGCCAGGTCTCGGCTTGATGCGTACCGCGATATAGCACGGGTTCGACGCCGCGAATGTAATCGCGCGCGCTGTTGTAAACCGGCAGCGGCGTGAAGGTTGGCTTCTCGGGCTGATAATCCGGCTCGGCCATGCGGAAATAATAGAAGGCTTGATCGGCTTCGAAGGGGTCTTTGCGCGTGAAAAACCAGTACATCACATTGCCGACCCATTGCCATTCGCGCTGGATGCGTTCGTAGAGCATGGGCAAATAGCGCGCCGCCTGTTCCTGCGTCACATTTCCGTAGTTGCCGTAGAGCGAGATCTGTTCCGGCGGCAAGTCGGCATCCAGTGTAGCGTTCCAGGCCGCCTCGCTCAGCCAAATTGGCTTATGCGCGTCGCCGTTGCGCACCATGATGTCGCGATAATAGGTGTGGCGACCGATGTTGACGCTGGTCGCGCGCAGCCGCCGGTCGCTGGGCCCGCTGCGCAAGCCGTAGCCCTGCGCTGAGAGCACGTCAAAGCAGTCGCCGCCGCCGTGATCGTAAAGCGCTTGCAAGAAAACCAGATCGCTGAGATTGCGGTGGCCGTCCAGCGCTATCGTCGGGGCGATGGCGCCGCTGATGACGACGATATTCGGGTCAACCGCTTTAAGCGCCATGTAAGTGCGGCAGAGCATTTCCGCGTAGCCGGCCGGATCGATGGGATTGTTGCCCCACTCCGGGTAGATATTGGGCTCGTTCCAGACTTGATAATGGCTAATGCGCCCGCGGTAGCGCGTCGCCACCGCCCGCGCGTAATTGACGAAATCCTGCAGGTCATCGGGCGGGGCATTGTCGCCCGCGTCGGGGTTGGCGCGCGTCCAGGCCGGCGGATTGCTCAATCGGACCATCAGCCGCAGGTCGTAAGCCTCAGTCAAGTCGACGATGCGGTCGTATTTGAGCCAGGTATCGGCGACATCGGGCGCGCCATCGCCGTTGAGATCGCGCGAGTCGCTAAATTGGCCGCGTCCGTCCACTTCCAGGTCTTCCCAGGGGAACTCCTGCCGCAGCCAGACGAAGCCGGCCTCGCGAATCATCTTGAGCATGGCTTCGATTTTGGGGCCTTCGACTTCCTGCTCGAGGAAGGTATTGATGCCGTAGGGAATATCCGCCTTGTGGTCAATCGGCGCCAACGCATCGGTCTCCAGCGGCGCGCGAATCAGATTGCCCGCCACTTCCACCAGGCCGCGCAGTTGGCCCGGCGCGTCTTCTTCGCCCGTCTGCGACCACATGAATTGCCAGGCCAGGCCGCGACCGCGCAAATCCAGCGCCAGCAGCAGCCCGACAAAGAGGACGACAGCTACGAAGATAAGGAGCCGCCGCCAGGACCGTGAAGCGTTTGCTGATTCATGCGTCATGCGGCGCATTATAGCCAAGGCGAGGATGATTGGAATAGCGCGCGGGATGATGCGGAATCAAGCTGAAAGCCCCGTAACCGTGTCCGGGTGGGTGAGCCAAGGCTCGCCCCTACCGTTTACGACATGGGCTCAAACTAGCATCGGGCGCGCAGAGCGGCCAGGTTTTGATTTGCCGGGCAAGATGTGTTTAACTTGATGAAAGGAGCGCAGGCTGCCGCATGATTCCAAAACTCATCATTGTTGCGCTGATGCTGGCGATGTCGCTGGGCGCCGCCAGCGCGCAGGACATCATTGAGCAGGCGGACTGCATCGCGCGCCCGGCCGGCCATTTGGCGCGCTGCGGTTACGTGACCCTGCCGCAAGATTATGACACCCCGGGCCAGAGTAAAGTCGAAATCTATTATACGCTCATCCAAAGCCGGGGCGGCGCGCCGCAACCCGACCCGCTTGTATATCTGGTCGGCGGGCCGGGCAGCAGCGGCACGCAATTATTGCAGACTTCGTTCGACAAGTACCTGCGCGCCTTCGCCAGCGATCGCGATATCATCGTCATTGACCAACGCGGCACCGGACTTTCCAACCCGCCGCTCTACTGCCGTGAGGCGCTGTTTCGGCTGGATGAAATTTTGCAAAGTCATCACGCCGATTATGCCGCGCTCGTGCTCGAAATCCTGACGGACTGCCATCAGCGACTCTCGGCCAAGGGCGTACAATTTGGCGCCTTTCACAGCGAGAATATCGCCCGCGATGTGGTCAACGTCATGCTCTCCCTGGGCTACGAGCGCTGGAATCTGGTGGGCGTGTCCTACGGCTCGCGCCTGGCGCTGACCATGATGCGGGATCATCCGCAGTACCTGCGCAGTGTAATCCTGGACTCGGTTTATCCGCCGCAAGCCGACATCTATCTCGACGCCTACTACAATGGCGAGCGAGCGCTGGCCGCGCTTTTCGCCGCTTGTGCGACATCTGCCGATTGCAAGGACCGTTACCCCGACCTGGAGGCGCTTTTCCACCAGCTCTATCGCCAGCTGAATCACAAGCCCCTGCTGGCAAAACTCACGCCGCCGGACTACCGGGAGCTGAGTATTGAGATCAGCGGATATCGCATGTACGACTGGGTCTTCAGCTGGCTCTATGAAGTGGACTCCATCCGGCTGATTCCACGCCTTCTGGACGAACTGGCGCGCGGCCAGACCGAGGAACCAGCGCGGATCGGCGTGATTTACGAGGCGGCGATGACTTCGCTCAGCCTGGGCATGCACTATACCGTGCAATGCCAGGAAGAATACGGCTCGACGCAGCAGCGCGATTACGCCGGCATGTTAAAGGCGCACCCGCATTTGAGCGGCTACCTGCGCTACCCGGTCGAGGGCCCGGCGACCCTGGCGAAGCTCTGCGAGCTATGGCGGGCCAAAGCCCGACCCGCGCTGGCCAACGCGCCCGTGGCAAGCGATATCCCGGCGCTGCTGCTCTCGGGCCACTTCGACCCTATCACGCCGCCCTCGTATGCGGACCAGGCTCAAGCGACGCTGTCGGCGGCGTTTAACTATGTCCTGCCGCACGTGGGCCACGGCGTACTGCGCTCTGATCGCTGCGCGGTGCGAATCGCCAAGGCATTCATCTCCGATCCCGCCTCCAAGCCGGATAGCAGCTGCATCGCCGCCACCCGCGCGATTGACTTCGACTAGTTGCCCGGCGGCCTGGCCAACTTGCTTTGCTCGCTGCGATTTATGATCGGCAGCCAGCGAGGGCATGACCAACGCAATGGACGTCCGCTCGCAACGACCGCAGCGAATCCGCGTCATACGCGATAAGACATCGGTAATCGCGTTGATCACATTCTAAAAACACCATTGACATTGTGTTACTAATTCGGGAATATCTCTCCAATTCGCTGGCCTACTCCGACGATCTTAAACCACATAACCCAATTTGCAGGGAGAATTAAGCAATGAGTCTCAGATCATATGCTGTGCGTTTTGTGCTGCTTTTAGTGCTTCTAAACGCGGCACTGGCAGGACTGCTGCAAGCCCAGGGATTGCCGGGCGCCGAAACTTCCCCGGCGCGTCTGGAATTGCTCGATCCATTAAGCGACATAGTGCTTCCGCGCCTCTATCCAGTCATTGCGGCGGACGTATCCCCGTCACTGGGGGACGCCACCTTGATCAACAGAATCAATGTCCTGGTTTCGCTGGCCATGGTGGATGCCGCGGCGCCCTATCACGAAACCGCAGTCGGTATGTACACGCGTCTGCCGCGCCGGCCGGAATCCGAGCGCAGCGACCGCAATATCAACACGTCGATGCTGCACGCCGCCTTCCAAACGCTCATCGGACTACTGCCCGACCGCGAGCCGGTCTGGCGTGAAATGCTGCTCGATTTTGGCTTGAACCCCGATGACGCCAGCACTGATACCCGTTCGGCCGCGGGCATCGGCAATGTGGCCGGCGCCGGCGCCTTGGCGGGCAGACTCTATGACGGCATGAATCAAACGGGCGACTACCAAGACACAACCGGATACGTACCGGTAAATTCGGCTTTTGCCCTGCGCGACCCCTCACGCTGGCAACCGGGCCTCAGGCTGCAGGGTACGGGTGTCTATTCCGTACAGCACTTTGTCACGCCGCAGCTGGCGAATACCGAGCCAGTGGCTGAGTTCAACCCCCGCTCGCTGCGTGTTCCGATTCCGTCCGCCAGCAACGTAGACAACTGGCAGGACTACAAGCAACAGGCGGATGCTGTGCTGGAGGTTTCGGCGAATTTGACCGACGAACAGAAGCTGATGGCTGAGCTATTCGACAACAAGATCGTTTCGCTGGGCCTGTCCTACATTCATCTGGGGCGCGAACTAAACCTGTCGCCTGCCGATATGGCGCGCGGCTACTTTGTCAAGGTGGCGGCCGCGCTTGATTCTTCGATCGTGATCTGGCAGGAGAAAGCGCGCTACGACGCCGTTCGCCCCTTCAGCGCCATCCGCCATATTTACGGCGATGATCCGGTCAGGGCCTGGGCTGGACCCGGCGCGGGCGCGGCGGAGATTCCGGCCAGCGCCTGGCAGAGCTATCTTCCCGAGGCGGATCACCCCGAATATCCCTCCGGCTCCACTTGCGGCTGCTATGCCACCGCTCAGGCGGTAAGGCGCTTCACCGGCAGCGATGAACTGAACTGGAGCGTGAGCTACCCGGCCGGCGCCTCGCGAATTGAGCCGGGCCTCACTCCAGCGCGTGACCTCACCCTGCACTTCGCGACCTGGACAGACTTTGCCGAGAATTGCGGGCAAGCGCGGGTATGGGCCGGCGTTCATTTTCCGGCGGCGGTTGAGGCAAGCGCGGCGATTTGCAGCCGCTTCGGCGACTACGCATACGACTACTACGCCGCGCTGATGGACGGATCGGCGCCGCTGCGGGAAGCCGCCAGCGAGCTTGAGGCGGATCCCTGGCTACCGACCGCCGCGGCCGCATCCGCGCCTGCGCTCCAGGCGCCGAAACCCACTACGCCTACGCCCGAGGCATGTCAAGCCGTCTCGGATTCAGCGCTGGTAACATCGGTCAACAGCGGCATTGAGTGCCGGTCGCTGGATACCAGCGGCTTGCGCTTGTTGACCGGATTTCTCGACGCGGTTGAGATTTCAGGCGCAGTGGATCTGGGAGCGCAGGTTTGCTTCCGCGATAGCGGCGCGCTGGTGTTTTTCGATGAGTCTGACACCTCGCCCCGGCTGACCGAGGTGACGACCTATCAAGTGTCGGATTTGACCTGCGGCTGGATTGACCAGGCAGGCACAGTCGTGCTGGTCGCATCGCGACTTCCGCTGGCCGCGGCTGCAAACAACGGCAACTCGCCAGCGGTATTGCTGTCCAACTGCAAAGTCGCCACGACGACGCGGGTAAACTTCCGCCCGGCCCCGGCCGCCAGCCAGGTGACCGCCGTAGTGCCCGCCAATTTAGTTCTCACCGCTACCGCCAGGTCTGCCGGCTGGTACAACGTTCTTTTCGGCGGAGACTTGGGCTGGATCAGCGCGGCCTACGTGGACACCGAAGGCGTCTGTTAGCGCAATAGAAAACGGCGAGGGCGCGGCGCAAGATGCCGCGCCCTGCCTTCAGTTCGCCAGGCAATCCTGGCGGGATCGCTCCCTGATTGTCGCGCAGATCCTGATACACCGTTGGCAACCAGCAGGCAATCCGTAGGTTTGCCGTCCAGTTGCTGGAAGATAAAACGCTAACATCCTCTGTAAGCAAATGTAAGGAGGATGAGCTATGCGAAAACACTCAGGAATAACCAGGAATTGCCTCCGGTTGCTGATACTCTGCGGGTTGCTGACAGGCGGCCTTACCTTGGGCCAGGGGCTGCCTAGCGCTGAGGCTGTGATTCATGTGGCGGAGTCGCCGGACCCTCTTCACCAGGTGGTTCTGCCGCGCCTTTACGCTGTTATTGGAGCGGATGTATCGCCAACGCTGGGAGACGCGACGCTCATTAACCGTTTCCGGTTTATCGTGTCGCTAGCCATGGTTGACGCGGCGGCGCCTTACCATCCGACAGCGGTCGGCATGTATTCCCGCATCCCGCGGCGGCCGGAGGCGGAATGGACCGACGCCAACATCAATACCGCTATGCTTCACGGCGCCTACAACGCGCTGATGGGCTTGCTGCCGGAGCGCCAAAATGTCTGGCGGGACATGATGCGCGACATCGGCCTCGACCCGGACAACGTCAGCATTGACCTTGATACCGCGGAAGGCATCGGCAATGTCGCCGGCAAAGCCGCGCATGACGCCAGACTCTATGACGGCGTTAATCAGACCGGGAACTACCAGGATACGATTGGCTACGTGCCGGTCAACTCGGCCTTCGAGTTGCGCGATCCGTCCCGTTGGCAGCCAGCTCTGCGCCGGCAAGGCGTCGGCGTGTACACCGTGCAGCACTTTGTCACGCCGCAGCTTTCCAATATGGAGCCGATGGCCCCATTTAACCCGCGCGAGTTGCGGGTTGATCCGCCCAGCGCCAGCCTTCCGGACAATCAGGCGGCCTATAAGGCGCAAGCTGACGCCGTTCTGCAAACCTCGGCCGAACTCACCGATGAAATGAAACTGCAAGCCGAGTTGTTCGACAACAAGATCGCGTCGCTGGGCCTGTCCTATATCCATCTGGCCAAGGAAATGGACTTGTCGCCGGCCGATATCGCGCGCGGCTATTTCCTAAAGGCGTCCGCCTGGATGGATGCCGCGATTGTGACCTGGCAGGAGAAATTGCGCTATGACGCCGTCCGTCCTTTCAGCGCGATCGCGCATATATATGGCGACCAGCCGGTGACAGCCTGGGGCGGCCCGGGCGAAGGGACCCAGGAAGTTCCCGCCAACGAATGGCGAGCGTATCTGCCCGAGCCCGATCACCCGGAATATCCCTCCGGAAGCACCTGCGGCTGTTACGCGCATGCCAGAGCTTTGCAGCGCTTCAGCGGCTCGGACGAGCTAAACTGGAGCGTCAGTTACCCCGCCGGCTCGTCTCGGATCGAGCCCGGCCTGACGCCGGCCCGCGATATGACCCTGACCTTTGACACCTGGTCGGATTTCGCCGACGCCTGCGGGCAGGCCCGGCATTGGAGCGGGGTGCACTTCGTCGCCGCCATTGAGGCGAGCGCCAACTATTGCAGCACCTTCGGCGACCGCGCCTACGAGTACAATCAGTCGCTGATGGACGGCAGCGCGGCGCTGAGAGAACCGGCGCAGGCCCTGCCGGCGGATACCTGGCGCCAGAACGCGCAAGCGAAGTCGGCGCCGATCGTCGTTCCGGAGAATACTTACCCCACCCCGCAGTCTTGTGAGTACGTCGGCGATGCCGTCTCGGTCACTGCGGTCAATAACAGCGTGACCTGCCAGGCAGCAGACCTGACCGGCTCGTCAGTTTTGCCCGACTCCCTGGGCGCCGTTGACATCGCGGGCCAACTGGATCTGGGCGCGCAAGTCTGTTTCAACCAGCCCGGTTCAATCGTCATGCAGGAAGCCGGCGATATCGCCCGTCGCTTCGTGGAATTGCCCAGCTACCAAAACGGCGATTCGACCTGCGCCTGGATCAGCGAGCCCGGCCGGGTCGCCCTGGTGGCTGGGCCGCCCGAGCTGACGCAATGCGCGGTGGTTACCAGGGGCGTACTCAACTTCCGCCGCACACCGGTCGACGGAGAAGTCATAAGCCTCATCCAGACGGACGTATGGCTGCTGGTATCCGCCAGAACTCCTTACTGGTACAATGTCCAATATGGTGGCAGAGAAGGCTGGGTCAGCGGCGACCACGTGCAGGAGAACAGGTTCTGTTAGGGTGCGCGCGCTGCGCATGATTGAGCCGCGGTCAGGCTGGTAGCAGTCAACTGCGGCTCGTCCCTGAAAGACTGGATGACAGTCGACATGATAACTTTGCAAGATGTTGAGGCGGCCGCGCGAGCGGTCGCTCCCCATATTCTGCGCACGCCGCAGCGCCAATCGCCCGGTTTGAGCGCGCGCCTGGGCTGCGCGGTTCAGCTCAAACTCGAGATGCAACAGCATAGCGGTTCGTTCAAGACGCGCGGCGCCTTTCACCAGATGCTGGCGCTGGGAGACCAAGCGCTGAGCCGGGGCGTGGTCGCCGTCAGCGGCGGCAATTTCGCCCGCGCGGTCGCCTATTGCAGTGGCGTCTTGGGCGCGGACGCCATCGTTTGTATGCCGGAGAATGCGTCCCAGGGCTCAATAAAGGCAACGCGCGATTATGGCGCCAAGGTCGAATTGCTGCCGGACGCTGTCGCCGCTTTCGCCCGCGCCGACGACTGGGCGGAACAGGGCCGCACCGCCCTGCACCCCTTCGACAGCGCCGAGCAAATCGCTGGAAACGGCCTGGTCGCGCTGGAGATCATGCAGGATTGCCCGGGCATGACCGACATCATCGTCAGCATCGGAGGCGGCGGGCTCATCGCCGGCATTATCGCGGCGGTGAAAGCGGCCATGCCACAGGCGCGCGTCTGGGGCGTCGAGCCTGAGACGGCGCCAACCATGCGGCGCGCGCTGGATGCCGGCGAAATCGTCAACATTGTGCCGGCTTCGCTGTCGGCGACGCTGAGCGCGCCTTTCGTCGGGCAGGCCGCGCTGGACCTGTGCAGCGGGCGCCTGGAGGACCTCATTCTGGTCAGCGATCTGGACATGATCGCGGCGCAGCAGTACTTCATAAAGCATGAGGGCATCCGCCCGGAACTGGCCGCAGCCAGCACCTTGGCGGCCGCCGAACGCATAGCGGACCGTCTGCCGGCTGACGCGCAGCTTGTGCTTCTGATTTGCGGCTGCAACGATTCAACGGAAGATGTGGCGGGCTATGCCGAGCTGCTCGAAGCGTCCGGCGCTTAGCTGTATAGACGCCGGTAAAGCTCAACCTGGCGTTCGCGCGCAGCCCGCAGCAGCCGCACTCCGCTCGGATCGGGCACAACCACGCGGCTGATTTTCGGCGGCTCAGCAGCCGGGTCTGCCCCGTCCAGGCTGCGCAGCATCATCAAAGCCACACCCCGCGCCGTGATCTCAGCTTCCGCCAGCAGCTGCAGGGGCGAGTCGAAGGCATCCGCCAGCATCTGCGCCCAGGAGGCCGAGGCTTGCAGCGCGCCGCCGCCGGCTGCCACAGTCGCGCCCGGCGCTTTGAGCAGGTCGAATATCAGCGACAAGCGGATGGCCACCGCCTCCAGATGCGCTTGCAGGAAATCGAGCTGGCCCGTGTTGCGGCGGATGCCATGCACGGTACCCGACGCTTTCGGCTGCCAGCCCGGGCTGCGCTCGCCCGCCAGCAGCGGCAGCACCGTCAGACCGTGACCATCGCGCGCGCGGCCGCTGAGTTGAGCTTCCAGGTCGCCGTCGTATTTCAGCAAGTCGTCCATCACCCATTGATAGACATTGCCGCCCTCGCTGGTGGCGCCGCCGACCAAGGGCATGCCGGCGCAGACCAGGTAACGCCACAGTCCGCGAGGCACGCGCTCAATATCCTTGACGACCCGCAGCGCCGAGGTCGTGCCTAGGGTCAGGGCGATGCGGCTGCTGTCAAAGGCGCCCGAGCCGATGTTGGCCGCGGCGCCATCGCCCAGCGCCAGGAAGAAGGGTAGGTCGCGCAGCGCTTTCCAGCGAGCGGCGTATTCGGCGGACAGCCCGGTCAGCGGTTGGTCATAATCGGCCAGACGCGGCAGCTTGTCCGGCAGGTTCTCGCCGACCAGCAGCCGAGCGTATTCCCAGCGCCAGTCGCGCCGCGCTGTGTCCAGCAGTCCCGACCAGCTCGCCATCGAATAACTGACCGGCGACTCGCGCCCGAACCACTGGCGGTAGAGGTAGCCGCCGATGTCGCTGACGCGCGAGATTCGGGATTCAAGGGCCGGATCCGCGCGCTGCAACCGCGCGTATTGCGCCGGCAGGTAGGCCGGATGCAGCATGCAGCCAGTGGTCTGGTGGTAGTTGTCGGCATCGCCGCCAAGCTTCGCCAGCAGCGACGGAATCTCGGAACTGCCCAGGGTATCGGCGTAGGTGAAGACCGGCGTGCAAGCTTGGCCAGCGGCGTCCAGACCCAGCCAATTCCCGGCGAAGCTGGCCATACCCGCCGCGCGAATCGAGCGCGCCGCCGGATGGTCCAGGATCTCGTCAATGCAAGATTCGACCAGGCGCCGCAACTCGGTCGCATCGGCTGTGGCGCGCCCGGCGCCGTCGGTGCAAAAGTCGTGCTTGCGGCTGCAAATCGCGTTTTCGATCAGCCGCGCGCTGTCGTCAATGAGCAGGGCGCGCGCCGATGAACTGCCGAGGTCGATGACCAGCAGAGTCATCCTGACCCCATTCGGTCCGGACGACAGACCTGGTTTCGGATGTCGCCGACAGCAATGTCTACCCCACCCCCCGGCCCCCTCCCCGACGCATCAGGGAGGGGGAGTGCGCTGCGAGCAGATGGATTTCGACGCTCATTCTGTACTTTTTTGCGCATTCACTCTCAATTTCATCATTGAGACACCTCCCCAATTGCATTGGAGAAGGGCCGGGCATGGGGTAGAAAAACCTGTCCCGTCCTCTGATAAGGAATGACTTGGCAGGCCGTCAGCCGAGACATCCGGTACGGCAGCGCGTCTCCAGACGATAGAAGGAACTCAAGCCTAAGCGAGAATCGCTTCAATGCGCGCCAGCTCGTCCTCGCTGAACTCCAGATTATCCAGAGCGCCGACGGCGTCTTCAATCTGCGCCGGTTTGCTGGCGCCGATCAGCGCCGATGTCATCTCGGGATGGCGCAGGGTCCAGGCCAGCGCCAACTGCGCCATATTCTGCCCGCGTTCCTGCGCGATCGCGTTGAGTTGAATGACCTTGTCAATTTTTTCCTGCGGCAGCCGATCGCCCCAGTCCAGCTTCACCGCGCGCGAATCACCGGGTACCGAGCCGATGTACTTGTTGGTCAGGATGCCCTGATCAAGCGGCGAGAAGCAGATGCAGCCGATGCCTTCGTCGCCCAGCACGTCCAGCAAGCCGTCTTCAATCCAGCGGTCAAACATGTTGTAGCGCGGCTGGTGGATCAGGCAGGGCGTGCCCATGTCTTTCAAAATGCGCGCCGCTTCCCGCGCCATCTCGGGCCGATAGCTGGAGATGCCGGCGTAGAGCGCGCGGCCGCTGCGGACGATATGATCCAGCGCGCCCATTGTCTCCTCCAGCGGCGTATCCGGGTCGGGACGATGGCTGTAGAAAATGTCGAAATAATCGAGGCCGGTGCGCTTCAGGCTCTGGTCGCAGCTGGCGATCAGATACTTGCGCGAGCCCCATTCGCCGTAGGGCCCGTCCCACATGCGGTAGCCGGCCTTGTTGGAGACGATCAGTTCGTCGCGGTAGGGCGCCAGGTCCTGCCGGTAGATCTGCGCGAAGGTCTCCTCGGCCGAGCCCGGGGGAGGCCCATAGTTGTTGGCGATGTCGATATGGGTGACGCCCAAATCGAAGGCGGCGCGCAGCATGTCCCGGCAATTCTCCAGCTGATCCACGCCGCCGAAATTCCACCAGATGCCCAGCGATATCGCCGGCAGCAGCAGGCCGCTGCGGCCAGTGCGCCGATATGTCATTGAATCATAACGATTGTCCGCTGCCTGATACACCATATCCCGCTCCCTGTTGCGTTTCTGTCAGTTAAGTCGCGAATACTATAGCGTATCGGCCCATGGTTCCCAAGTGCGGCCAAATATGGGGAGAAGACAATTGAAAGGAAACAGGCCAGTTCGCGAATTCTGTACTTGGGATTCGTCGCCGCCGTTCGTCCGCCGGTCCGCGCGCAATTGACCACATGACATCAGCCAGGGGCGTGATACAATAATCGGCAATTTCACCATCGGCTACAGGATTGCCCATGCCGCGGCGTCTGGCGGGAAAACTCTACATCATTATCATCGCGCTGATCGCATTGTCCTGGACGCCCGCAGCTGGACAGGGCAGTTTTCGCGATGTCATCGAAATGACCGTCGACGTGGGATTCGACTCCTTCTTTCGCCCGGACGTCTGGACGCCGGTAACTATCAAACTCAGGAACAACGGCGAATCCTTGGTCGGGCGGCTGGTTATCCGCCCGGAGACTTCCGGGACAGTCGTCGGCAACGCCTTCAGCACGGCGATTGACTTGCCCAGCGGCTCGGAAAAGTCAGCCCTGCTGAATATCAAAGCGCGCTCCTTCCCCGACAAAGCGCGGGTCGAGCTGATTGACAGCGACGGCCAGGTGCGCGCGTCGCGGGAAGCCGGCTTGATCGACCTCAACCCGCAAGATCAGCTTTACGCGGTCGTGACCGGCCCCAATACCGCGCCGCCCGGCTTAAGCGGCGTACATATCGGCGGGTACAAATCTGAGCAAGCCAACCTGGGCGTCAACGACATTCCCGATTTCGCTCATTCGCTGGCGGCGCTCGACATGATGATGCTGGTCAATATCGACAGCGAGGCATTGTCGAGCAGCCAGCGCCAGGCCATCCGCCAGTGGGTGGAAGGCGGCGGACACCTGATCGTCTGCGGCGGGCCAACGGCGCTAACTAGCGCGGCCGCTTTGGCTGACCTGCTGCCGGTCATTCCGCGGGACAGCCGCTCGCTGAACAATCTGAACGCGCTGGCCAGATTCAGCGGCGATTCGCAAGCGGGCCTGGGTCAACGCGCGATTATCTCGACCGGCGCGCTGCATGAAGACGCGGAAGTGCTGGCGGCGCAAGGCGACATCCCGTTGCTGGCGCGGCGCAGGCTGGGCGCGGGCCTGGTGGATTATCTGGCGGCTGACCCCACGCTGGAGCCGCTGGCGAGCTGGGATAAACTCGGCGATCTGTGGCTCAAATTGCTGGCGACGCGCGCGCCGCATCCCGCCTGGCGCAAAGGCTTCACACAGCCAACCTGGGGCGCGGAAGCCGTGGCCAACTTGCCCGGCGTCGACCTGCTGCCGCCGCTGCAGACCCTCTGCCTCTTTCTGGTTTCGTATATCGTTCTCATCGGCCCGCTCAATTACTTCGTTCTGTCGCGGCTGCGGCGCAACGGCTGGGCCTGGTTCACCATACCGCTTGTGATCGTCTGCTTCGCCGGCATCGCCTGGACTGTCGGCTTCAACCTGCGCGGTTCCGAGATAATCGTCAGCCGGCTCACCGCCGTCGAATTTTTCGCCGACCGCGATGAGGCGCAAGTCGATCAATTCGTTGGCTTGTTGTCGCCGCGGCGCGCCACCTATTCGTTGTCCGTGCCGGAGGGGCGCTTCCTGGCGGTGGCCGGCGCCACAGCACCGAGCAATATCTTCGCCAGCAATACCATCCAGACCGCAACGGAAATCTCCCAGGCCGGCGGCTTCGGCGCGCAGGACTTCACCGTTGACGGCGGGATCTTCGCCAACTTCAGCGTCAGCGGACGCATCCCCAAGCCGGCCATCGACGGCAGCTTCACGCTGGAATACGAGATTGCCGAAAGCGGGCGCATGATCGCCGCCTATCAGGGACTGATCAGCAATAACAGCGACCTGACCTTGCGAGACGCGGTAATCCTGGGGCCAAGCCTGTCGTATCGTCTGGAGAGCGACCTTTCGCCCGGCGACTTCCTGACGCTGGATCGCCAGTCGCTGACGGCCGACCTTTCTGACCGGCCGGCGCAGCCCAACCCGCTGGAAGCCAATGTCGCGCGCAAGCTCTCCGGCTTGTCGCCATTTTCCGGCAGCGGGCGCAATATCACCATCAAGGACTTGCAGGACGACCGCTATCTGCGCACCCGTTCCTTCCTGAACGCGGAGACCAAATCTGAACGGCAAGCCGCCCGAGAGCAAGCCTTTCTCGCCAGTTTCATGGTGGATCAATTCGGCTCATCGGCGCGCGGCAGCGGCCTCTACCTGCTGGGCTGGAGCGATGAATGGCGGCGCGACCTGAATTTCGGCGGCGCCGGCTGGTCCGCCATCGACACCACGCTCTACCTGATCGAGCTCGCTGTCGAAATTCAACTGCCATCGCAGCGCGCGACCCTGACGACAGAGAATTTCAGCTGGATGACGCTGGATCGCCGGGGCGTAATTGACAACGGAACCGACGGCTTCAGCTTGTTTGAAGGCCAAAGTGTGGAATTCCTGTTCCATCCCTTGCCCGGCCTGGCCATGGACAGCGTGGAGCGCATGCTGGTTGATGTTGACCGCGGCGGCGGGTATGGACAGGCGCTGCACGTCGAACTCTACGACTGGCTCAAAGAAGATTACGATGTATTCGGCTATCGCGACGGCAGCGAATTGGAACTGAGCGCGCCGCGGCGCTACCTCGGGCCCGGCCAGGCGGTGAGGATACGCCTGCGCTATGGCGAAGGGATGGGTGCTGCGCGGGTGCGGAAGATCCGCATCGAACAGACCGGGCGCTACCGGTAGCGGCCGGCCCGACCTGGAACGAATCGGCGGCGGTCTGGCGGCAAATCAACTGAGGCATGTCCGGCCGGCGAATTGAGGAAGAGGCGATGGACTGGATAATCAAGACGGATGACTTGCACAAGTCCTTCGGCAGCTTTGAAGCGCTGCGCGGCATTTCGCTGGAAGTTCCGACCGGCTCCATCTACGGCTTCGTCGGCCCTAACGGCGCCGGCAAGACCACCACCATGCGCATCTTGACTACCTTGACCCGGCCATCACAAGGACAGGCCTGGGTGGCCGGGCACTCGGTGCTGGAAGACCGGCGGGCCGTGCGGCGCGCTATCGGCTACATGCCCGACGAATTCGGCGTCTATGAAGACCTGCGCGTCTGGGAATATCTCGACTTCTTCGCCGCTTGCTACGATATCCCCGAGGGCGATCGCAAGGCGCTGGTGGCTGATCTGCTGGAGCTGGTCGACCTGCGCCATCGCCGCGAAGATATGGTGGACAAGCTCAGCCGCGGCATGAAACAGCGCCTGTCGCTGGCGCGGACTTTGGCGCACGACCCCGAGGTGCTGATCCTCGATGAGCCGGCCTCGGGCCTGGATCCGCGCGCGCGCGTCGAGATTCGCGAGCTGCTGGGCGAGCTGGCGAATATGGGCAAAACCATCTTCTTCTCGTCGCATATCCTGGCCGATGTCGAGGATGTCTGCTCGCATATCGGCATCGTCGAAGCCGGCGAGTTGATCATTCAGGGCAGTATCGACGAGCTGAAATTGCAGTTGATGGCCCACCGGGAAATCGTCATTACCGTGATGACTCATGAGAGCGCGGAAGCGGTGGCCGGGCTCGTCAGCGAGATCGGTAACGTGGACGCGGCGGAAGTCATCACGCCCAAGAATGGGCGGGCGCGCGTGCGCGTCGACTTCGCCGGCAATGACGAAGAATTGGGCGCCTTGAGCCGGCGCCTGTTTGAGAGCGAAATCACGCTGCTGGGCTTTAATGAAGAA
>CAZWCV010000010.1:0-10199 GCA_964632725.1 uncultured Anaerolineaceae bacterium | reverse complement strand
TGTTCATGCGCGTCACGCGCGGTTTGGTCACGTAACGTCGAGGGAGAGCCAAAATGGCGAATTTGACCGCAGGCAGTCTTCATTTCCCGGCCGATGACCAGGGTCGCGCCGGCGCCTTTGCCGCGCTTGACGCCAAGCGGGCCGGCTGGGACAGCATGAATTTCGCAGCCATACGTCTCGGGCAAGGCAAGACCTTCGAGATCGCCATCGACGCCTTCGAATACGTCGCCGTTGTGCTCAGTGGGCGCTGCAATATCCGCACCAACAAAGGCGATTTCGAGGCGATTGGCCGTCGCGACAGCGTATTCGGCGGCTTGCCCTACGCGCTCTACCTGCCGCCGGGAACCGAATTTGAAATCGAATCGCTAAGCGACAATTTCGAATTTGCCTCCTGCTGGACGCCGACCGAGCGCGAAGCACAGCCGCGGCTGATCACACCGCGCGATGTCGCAAGCTCGCTCCTGGGCGGCGGCAATTGCTCGCGCCAAATGTGTCGCGTAATCGGAGGCGACTTCCCGGCCGACCGGCTGCTGGTCTACGAGCTGTATACACCCGGCGGCAATTGGTCAAGCTACCCGCCGCACAAACACGACACGCATCAAACCGACGAGCGCGGCACAGTGCTGGAAGCGCAGCTCAATCGCTTCAGCTTTTACAAATTTGACCGGCCCACCGGCTACGCCTATCAACGCGTCTACAGCGCTGACAAAAGCTCGGACGCCCTGATGATGGCGCGGCAGCACGACATCATCCTGATGCCCTCCGGTTTCTATACGCTGGTCAGCGCGCCGGGCACGATGACCTATACCTTGAATTTCCTGGCCGGCTCCACGAGAGAATTCGCCTGTAGCGAGGACCCTGACTACACCTGGGCGCGCGACACGCTGCCGGGCCTGGACCCGCGCCTTCCGGCGGTCGATATGGGCATGGAAGTCGGACATTAGCCGGCAGCGAGCCCTACCGAACATTCGGCGCTAATCCTTAAAGGACAATTGCCCCGTTCCCTTAAGCGTGCATTGCGCGCTCATGCTAGAATGACGCGCGTAGACATCAACTTTTAGCAGCTAGCTGCAGGTAAGGAGTGAAAATGCGTCGTCTTACCATTGCGTTACTGACTCTCTTGGTTCTGCTGTCGATCGGGTCGGCGGCGGTCATTGCGCAGCAAGTCCATATTGTACAGCGCGGCGACACGCTATTCAGCATCGCGCGTCAATATGGCCGCACAGTGGCTGAAGTCGCGCAGGCCAACGGCATGTCAGAACCGTATATCATTCACTTCGGCAACCAACTGATCATTCCGGGGCCGGGCGGCGCCTCAGCCCCGGCCCCGGCGCCCGCGCCCGCGCCGGCGCAGCCAACCGGCACTTCGACGCACATAGTGCAGCGTGGGGAGAGCCTGGCCACAATCGCCGCGCAATACAACACCACATACGTCGAGTTGGCGCGCATCAATAACATCGCCGATCCGGACGTTTTGCACGTCGGCCAGGTGCTGCAAGTGCCGGCGCCGGCAGGTGCTACCGCGCCGACAACCGGCGGC
This sequence comes from uncultured Anaerolineaceae bacterium, assembly GCA_964632725.1. Taxonomy (GTDB): domain Bacteria; phylum Chloroflexota; class Anaerolineae; order Aggregatilineales; family Phototrophicaceae; genus UBA6055. The sequence goes on along the minus strand of CAZWCV010000010.1, from coordinate 8,659 downwards.
GAAACCGCGCCCGCTCCGCAGCCCGCCACCGGAACTTACACAGTTCAGCGCGGCGACTCGCTGGCGACGATCGCGGCCAAATTCAATATCAATTACTTCGAATTGGCGCGCTTGAACGGCATCGCCGACCCTGATGTCTTGCGCGTGGGCCAGGTCCTGCAAGTGCCCGGCGCGCCGCCGCCGGCAGCTCCCGAGCCCGGTGACGCGCCAGCGGGTCCGGCGCCGCCCAGCACCGCCAATACCAGCGGTTTCGAATTGGGCGGCCAGGCGCTGAGCTTCGCCCATCCCGGTCACATGCAAAATGCGCGCATGACCTGGGTCAAGCGGCAGGTCAAATGGCATGGCGAGGGCGCCGGCCACTTCCAGCATCTGATCGACAGCGCCCACGGCAACGGTTTTAAGGTGTTGCTGAGCGTCATCGGCGACAAGAACCAGATCGCCGGCAACCCGGGCGGGTTCTATCAGAGTTTCGCTAACTTCCTGGCTGGATTGGCGCGAGGCGGCGCGGACGCGATCGAGGTCTGGAACGAGATGAATATCGACCGCGAATGGCCCGCCGGCCAAATCAGCGGCGCCAATTACACGCAAATGCTGAGCGCGGCGTACAATGCCATCAAAGGCGCCAACCCGGGTACGCTGGTTATCAGCGGCGCGCCGGCGCCAACCGGCTTCTTCCAGGGTTGCGGGCCCAACGGCGGTGATGACGACTGCTACTTGCGACAGATGCGCGACGCCGGGGCCGCCAACGTGATGGATTGCGTCGGCGTCCACTACAACGCCGGCATCGTGCCGCCTGACGCGACCAGCGGCGCGCCTGTCGGCAGCTCCGGCCACTATTCCTGGTACTTGCCGCGGATGATGACGCTCTACCGCAGCTTCTTCCCCGGCAAACCGCTCTGCATCACCGAGCTGGGTTACCTGACCGGCGAAGGCATCGGCGCCTTGCCCGGCGGCTTTGCCTGGGCCTCCGGCAATACGCTGGCGGAACAGGCCGCCTGGCTGGCCGGCGCGGTGCATCGCACGCGGGGATCAGGCTATGTGCGCTTGCTGATCGTTTGGAATGTCGACGCCACCTATTGGGGTTCCGACCCGCAATCGGGCTACGCCATCGTGCGCCCGGGCGGCCACTGCCCGGCCTGCGACTCCCTGCGCGTGGCGATGGGCGGCTAATCTATCCGAATCGTAGCGTCAATAAAAGGCGAGGCCTTAAGCGTCTCGCCTTTTTTGCCGCCGAACTCTGACAGGAAGGGCGCTAACGCGACGCCCCGGCGCGGCGACTCCGGCTCAGAGTTGGTAATCGCCAGTGACGTGAACAATTTTGTGGCTGTAGTTTTCCACGTATTCAAAGAGCTTGTCTTGCAGCTCGGCCCAGTCAGCGCTGGTGATAATCTGGCGCATGGCATTTTCGTCTGCGGCGATCGCGCCCGCCATAATCCGCGGGACATCCGTACTGGTGTAGATGCTGTACCAAGCCTCGATCGGCGTCAGGCCCAATTTGGTCGTGCTGGGGACCCATTCGCGCATGACGAACTCAAAATATTCTTGATCCAGGCCGGGTTTGATATCCCATTTCATGAGAAGTTTCACGTTTCCGTTTTGCATCAAGCTTTATCCGTGAAGTCAGTCCGAACCTTAGCTGCATTATAACGCAAATGTGGCTGGATTTGATTCTCGAAGGCTTATGCGCCGCTTTTGGCCTGGCGCAGCGGTATGACCTGGGTTTGCTCGTCGAGGCCGGATGAAGTCACGCGCAGAAAGTCCTGCCGTTCCGCATCCGCAGCGCCCATGCCGGCGAGGAGGCCGTCGAGCGCGGCCGCGAAAGCGTCTTCGCTGACGTCCGCCGGCTGCATTGGCAGGACGTAGCTGGGTTCGATCAGGCTGATCAAATCGGACAGGTCATCGCCGCTTAGCCCGGCCCCGCCGACTGGCAGCAGCAGGACATGCGCTTCGTCAAGCTGCTCAATTGTCGATTGGTCCGGCTTCTGACGCAGCAGGCCCAGATGCAGGACGTTGAGGTTGTTGGGATATTCCAGGTGATAGGCGATGTTGCGGCGCACCTTGCCGTTCTCGCCAATCCGGGCGTGCAGGGGAATCCCAGTGACAAAAAGCTCGCCCACTTCATATTCGCCGGCGCCGCTGATGACGTATTTCTCTCCGCGGATCGCCTCAACCTGTTCCGCCATGCTTTCGTGACTGATGGTGACCAGATCCGCCTTCAGGCCCAGCCTGGCCAGGTCCATGCCGGGATGGAAAGGATCTGTCACGACAGTCGTATGACCGCGTTCCGTGATGCGAAAACAACTGAAACCGTACCAAGTGATATCCAAGATGACACTCCGTAGATTCTTGCTGTGTACCAAGCGAATTGCGACAATTCACCCCGTCATAATCATACATCCGCGGCAAAGAATCGGCAGCGCAAAGTCGCCGCAAGCGGGTTAAACGGCCAAGCTGCCCCACTCTTCCAGCGCCGCTTCCAGGTCCGCTTGCGCTCGCGCGTAAGTCTCGCCCAAAGTCCGCACTTTGCCGGCGTCTCCGGCAAGGCTCGCGTCATCAAGTTCAGTCTCGATCTCGCCCAGCCGCGATTCCAGTTCATGGATCATCGCTTCCAGCTCCCCGGCGCGTTTGGCGGCTTGGTAGGGATTCAGGCCCCGCTTCTTCTCGGCGTATACAGCCGCGCGTTTGCCCCTGGCGCGAGCGCCAGCTAGCGCTTTATCGCCGGCCGCTTGTTGCAGTCGGCGATTGCGGGCGCGCAGAAACTCCTCGTAGCCGCCCTGAGTGATCGACAGGTCGCCGGGCGACAGCTGCCAGACTTGCGTGGCCAGGGCGTCGATCAGGTAGCGGTCATGGCTGGCCAGCAAGATCGTCCCGTCAAACTGCGCCAGGACGGCTTGCAAGACATCCTGGCTGTCAATGTCGAGGTGATTGGTCGGCTCGTCCAGCAGCAAGAGATTTGCGCCCTCAAGCGCCAGCTTGGCCAGCGCCAGCCGTCCGCGCTCGCCGCCCGACAAGGACGAGACTTTGCGAAAGACATCCTCGCCGCTGAAGAGGAAGCGCCCAAGCCAATCGCGCGCCTGCGATGTTCGCATGTGCTTGACAGCCAGCACCTCATCCACCAGCGTTTTCGCCTCGCTGAGGGTCTCATGCGCTTGGGCGAAATAGCCCGGCTTCACCTTGGCGCCCAGCCGCACATCGCCCGCCAGCGCCGGCAAGTCGCCGCAGAGCGTCTTGAGCAAACTGGATTTGCCCACGCCATTGGGGCCCATCAGCGCGACCGTCTCGCCGCGCAGGACAAGGCAGTCGGGCACATCAAGCAGCGGCTTGCCCGCCTCATAGCCGATGCTGAGGTCGCGCGTGACAATCACCTGATCGCCGCTGCGCTGGTAATCCCCCATCTCAAGGTACATCTTGCGCAGCTGCCGGGGTCCGCTTTCCATGATGGCGCCGCGCTTCTCCATGGTCGCCAGTTTCTTGAGCCGCCCCTTGGCTTGCGCCGTGCCGCGGCTGCCCATGTGCCGCCGGATGAACTCGCGCTCTTTGCGGATGAAGGCCTGCTGCGCGTCAAACTCTTGCCGCAGCCGTTCGCGCCGCTCGGCGCGCTGCAAGCGATAGGCGCTGTAATTGCCTCGATATTCCTGCAACTGCCTGTACTCGATTTCCCAGACGGTCGTGGCGAATCTATCGATGAAATAGCGGTCGTGGCTGACGGCCAGGACGGCGCCGTCGAAGGAATCCAGGAAATTCTCCAGCCATTCCACCGCGTTTATATCGAGGTGATTGGTCGGCTCGTCGAGGATGAGCAGGTCCGGCGCTTCCAGCAGCAGGCGGCCGAGCAGCGCGCGCGTCTTCTGCCCGCCGGAAAGCTGCGGAAGGGGCGTCGCGTAATCATCCGCCGAAAAACCAAGCCCGCCCAGCACCATCTTGATGCGCGTCTCGTAAGTGTATCCGCCCAGCCGCTCGAACTCGGCTTGCAGGGGCCCGTAGCTTTCCAGCGCCCTCGCGGCGTCATTGGCGTCCGCCATCCGCTCTTCAAGCTCAGCCAGCCGCCTTTCCATTTCGCGCAAGCCCGTAAAGGCCTGCAGCTGCTCCTGCCAGAGGTTGTGTTCGCCGACCAATTCCGGCCGCTGCGGCAAGAAGGCGAGTCGGACATCGCGCGCGACATTCACCGCGCCGGTCGTGGCCAGGTCGATACCCGCCAGAATGTTTATCAGGGTTGTTTTGCCGGCGCCGTTCGGCCCCACCAGGGCGATGCGCGCTCCCGCCGGTATGGCGATGCTGACGCCACTTAGGACTTCGTCAGCACCGTAGAATTTGCCCAGGTTGTTGGCGGTGAGTAGAGACATGAGTCGCCAATGTCAGTTGCGTTTCCAAACCGCCGCATTGTAGCACGGCGTCAAATTCAAGGTAACGGTGGCTTGGCGTTTCGCAGGCCCCGCGCATGGCAAGATCGGCTGTCGGCGAGTAAAGTCTGAGCCGGATCATGCGCTCGAGCGAAGGCGCCTCAATGGACTATCAGCCCGAAGAACTACTAGCCCGGCGACAGCGACAGCGAGCTCGCCGGTTGCTGGCCAGCTGGGGCGTCTTGCTATTCGTCATCATCGCTTTTCTGCTGCGGGCCTTTTACATTGGGCGGCCGGCGGGCGAGCCGACCCCGAGTGCTGTCGCGCCCAGGCAGGCCCGTTACGACGAAGTCAACTTTGCCTTCGGTCGGGGTTATCTGGGCGCGGGCTGGCGGGTCTACTTCAACGAGCCGGATGAATCGGTCGAGCGCGCCGATTACGCCGACGGGATGGATGCCGCGCTGGCCATCGCCATCGACGCGGCCACAGACACGCTCGATATGGCCGCCTTCGAGCTGAATAGCGACCCGATCCACGCCGCCATCGCGAGCGCCGCCGAACGTGGGCTGACGGTCCGGATTGTCGCCGATGACGACCATGGACTGCATGATAACCGCAACCCGCATCTGCGCGATCTGGCTGAGCTCGGCATTGATGTGCGCGATGACGGCCGCTCCGGCTTGATGCACAACAAGTTCGCCATCATCGACCGCCAAACGGTCTGGACCGGTTCGTGGAACTACACCGTCAACGGAACTTATCGCAACAACAACAATATCCTGGCGCTGGAGAGCGCTGAGGCCGTTTATGCCTACCAAGCTGAATTCGACGAAATGTTTGAACGGGCGGAATTTGGCGTGAGGTCGACCGACGACGGCATCGCCAAGTTCGATCACGCCGGCGGCGAAATCAGTATCATTTTCGCGCCCGAGGCGGACGAAGTCAGCGCCTTAATCGCGGAGATCGAAGGCGCCACGCAGTCGATTCGCTTCATGACCTTTGTCTTCTCGCTGGATGAACTGGCGGAAGCGATGCTCATCCAGGCGGCCAGCCGCGGCGTCACGATAGAAGGAATCTTCGAGAATCGCAACAGCCTCGCCGGCTGGAGTAAATTGCCGGCTCTGCATTGCGCCGGCGCGTCCCTGCGCCAGGACGGCAATCGCTACGTTATGCATCACAAGGTCATCCTCATCGACGACCATACCGTGATTACCGGCTCATTCAACTTTTCCCGCAGCGCCGAAAGCCGGAATGACGAGAATATCGTCATCGTTCGCAATGAAGCTATCGCCGAACTGTACCAGGAAGAATGGCGGCGCATCTGGGATAGCGGCGAGGAGTTGGCGCCGGGCGAGGTCGTCTGCGACTGAGCGCGCGATCAGCGCCGTTTGCGCAGATGCAATGGAGACTTCCTGGGCCGGCGCTCGATCTCTCCCCGCGCCTCCAGGTCCAACTGCACGGCTTTGCAATACCAGCGCACCGAGCCCGGCCTGGGGAAGAGCTTGGCTGGTACCTGTTCGTCCTTCAGTCTGGCGCGGACCGCGTCTTCCATATCGGCGAATGACATCCAGTCGTCCGCGGGCAAAGCGGCCAGCATAGCCTCGCGAATGACATTGTATTTCTCGGCCTTCAGGTTTTCGCGATGGTCGGGATGATTCACGTTGCGCGCTTGTATGCTGCTCAAGGCAATTTCTCCGTCGCTTTGCTTATTTGGCGCGGCCCGCGGGCAAGTCAGGCGAGCGCGGCTATCTCTTCGTAGAGGCGAAAGGCATCGTCTTTTTGACAAAGCTGAGTGCCGGTGGTCATCACGGCCGCGCTGCCCGCCGCCACGCCCAAACGTAGCGCATCAGCCAGCGCGCGCCCTTGCGCCAGGCCCATGACGATGCCGCCGACCATGCTGTCTCCCGCGCCGACTTTGCTGGCGATCGGCACGACCGGCGCATGGACATGCAGGTAATCTTCGCTGGTGACCAGGGCTGCGCCCGCCGCCCCCATCGAGACGACCAGGACCTCCGCCAGCCCTTCCGCGATCAGCCGCCGGCAGGCCCGGCGAATATGCGCCTCGCCCCGGATCTTCTCACCGGCGAAGAGCTCCAGCTCGCGCAGATTGGGTTTGAGCAAGAAGACGCCTTTGCCCACCGTGCGATTCAGCGCGTCGCCGGCCGTGTCCACGATGACGCGGATGCTGTATTCGCGGGCGTAGCGCGTTATTTCGCCGTAGAACTCCAGCGGCACGCCCTGCGGCAAGCTGCCGCTGGCGACGATGTAATCGGGATCCAGGTTAAAGAGCGTCTCCAGACAGGCGATCCACTCGTCCGCCGCCAACTCGGGGCCGGGCATGGTGAAGCGGTATTGCAGCGATGTGCTCCCTTCGTAGACCACCAGATTCTCGCGCGTGATGCTGGCGATGGCCACCGGATGATGGTCGATGCCTTCGCCGTCCAGCAGCTGCGACAGCATCATGCCGTTGTGCCCGCCGGCTGCGTAAACCGCGCTCGATTCCCCGCCCAGGAAACGGATGGCGCGCGACACATTGATGCCGCCGCCGCCCGGGTGAAATCGCGGCGCGGCGCAGCGCAGCTTGATCTCCGGCGCGACCGAATGGATAGCCGTGCCCACATCAAGCGCCGGATTCATCGTCAGGGTGACCACTTTTTGCATGAGCGTCGCTTGTCGTCTCCTGCGTTGACAGCGACAAGTGTAGCGAGGGTGGTGTCCTGTGACCAGCCTGTAACGCAAGTCGAGGGGCAATTATCCAGGACGCGACTTTCGAGTGAACAAGCCGCAGAGCCGGACGCCGCAGTCGCTCGCCAGTCACGACCTCGCTCAGGAAAACACCGCGCTCATAGACGTGACTATCGATAGGAGCGAGCCGCCGACTCGCCCCTGCACTCGTATAGATGTCGTTGGATCGCGGGCGTTTCGGCGAAACGCCCCTACCGGCGTCGATGTATTCGGCCTGGAAAATATAGAGAGTCGCAGAGTTTGTTGCATGGCAAATCATGTCAGAAGCAATCACATCTCGCGGGCGCGCGAGCCTTGGGTTACTTTCCGCCGAGTTTGACCTATAATCGACCACAGTGAAATTCAGATTCCGGCAGAGGACGCCTACATGCACGTCTATTTGATCCGCCACGCGCAATCCGAAAACAACGTCTTGACAGCCGACAGCCTGCACCGGCGCAAGGTCGACCCCGACCTGACCGAACTGGGCTATCGGCAGCGCGAGAAACTGGCGGACTTCCTGGCCAATGAAGCGGAACTCGCCGACCAGCCCTTCGCCATCAGCCGCTTGTACACCAGCGCCATGTACCGTTCGCTGTTGACCGCGCAACCGGTCAGCGAGGCGCTGAATTTGCGGCCGGATGTATGGCCCGATTTGCACGAAAAAGGCGGCATGTTCCTGCGGCAGAACGGGCGCGTCAACGGCTTCGGCGGCTTGTCGCGCTCGGCGATTGAGAGCCAGTTTCCCTCTTATCAGCTGCCGGACGCGATATCTGAAACGGGCTGGTATGATGCCGCGCTGGGTTACGAGCCCGAGACGCATAGCGCATTTCGCGCCATCAAAGTCGCCAATGAGCTCAGCGAACGGGGCCGATCCGACGAGGTGATCGCGCTGGTCTCACATGCCGGCTTCCTTGATACGCTGCTGAAAGCGATTTTCGGCCAACTGCCCTCGCGCGCTTACACCCTGCGCTACTATCACAACAATACCGCCATCACGCGGGTCGACTACGACGGCAGGCGACCGGCGCTGCATTACTTGAACCGCGTCGATCACTTGCCGTCCGCCATGCGCAGCTTCTAGCGGCGTCAATGAACGAAGGAAGCGCCCGATGTCAGAATTGCAGGGAAAAGTAGCAGTCGTTACGGGCGGCGGCGGCGGCATTGGCAGCGCCATCTGCCGACGGCTGGCGAGGGCCGGCGCGCAACTGATCATCACCTACAACAGTGACCAGGACAAAGCCCGCGCCACCGCTAGTCAACTGGACGGCGGCAACCATCTCGTGCTGCGCTGCCCGGTCGATGACGGCGTCGCTGTAGCAGCGCTGGCGAAAGCCATCCGCGAGAAATACGGCCGCCTGGACATCCTGGTGAACAACGCCGGCATCAGCAAAGGCATCGCCCACGATGATCTCGACGGGCTGGACGACGACTTGATTGACCGCATTTTCCGCGTCAACTGGCGCGGCGCTTTTGCGTCTATCCGGGCGCTGACGCCGCTGATGCCGGCCGAGGGCGGCGTCATCATTAACATCTCGTCAATCGCCGGGCGCACCGGCGTCGGCAGCAATGTCGCGTACTGCGCCAGCAAGGCG
>CAZWCV010000009.1:0-51120 GCA_964632725.1 uncultured Anaerolineaceae bacterium | reverse complement strand
GAAAGTCGCCGCCGACTGATTTTACCCCACCCCCCGGCCCCCTATCCCGCCATAGAGATAGCGCGAAAGGGGCCGGGGGATGGGGGCTGATAGAAGTTTCATATTTTATCTTAGCCAAGTTGTGACTGGCGAGCGCCGGTGGTGAATGTCCCTGTTCTCTTTTCGCGCACAAGCTTTTGCCCGCTGATATTCGCCACGCCCCGCCCATTGTCATATAGCGCGCCTTCATTCATTCGTCTATAATCCAGCGCTTATGTGATATGTAACTCTGACTTCTGCGCATGACATCCAAAATCAAGAAACGCCATCCCTTCGTCCGCCTGCTCAACTACGCCTCGGTCTACAAACGCCGCGTGGCCTGGGCGACCAGCTTTTCCGTGCTGGGCAAACTCTTTGATATCATGCCGCCGCTGCTGATCGGCATGGCGGTGGACATCGTCGTCGAGCGCCAGAATTCCTTGCTGGGCCGCTGGGGCGTGGAGGATTTGTCGCTGCAGCTCGTCATCCTCGGCGTCGTCACCCTGATCGTCTGGCTGCTGGAAAGTGTATTCGGCTACCTGCAGCGAATCTACTGGCGCAACCTGGCCCAATCCATGCAGCACGATCTGCGCGTCGAAGCCTACGATCACGTCCAGCGCCTCGAGCTGGGTTACTTCGAAGATCAGAGCACCGGCGGTTTGATGGCCGTGCTCAACGACGACATCAATCAGTTGGAGCGCTTTCTCGATATCGGCGCCAATGACGTGGTCCAGATCTTGACCACAGTGGTCGCCATCGGCGGCATCTTTGTCTTCATCGCGCCCAGCGTGGCCTGGATGGCGGCTGTGCCCATTCCCTTCATCATCTGGGGCTCGCTGAAATTCCAGCTACTGCTGGCGCCGCTTTACCTGTCCGTGCGCGAGCAGGTCAGCGTCATTAACCATCATCTCTCCAACAGCCTCAGCGGCGTCGCCACCATCAAGAGCTTCACCGCCGAAGACTTCGAAGCCGAGCGCCTGCGCTTCGAGAGCAACGAATACCTCGAGCGCAACCGCCGCGCCATTCGCTGGGGCTCGGCCTTCACGCCGCTGATTCGCATGGTGATCGTCACCGGCTTCATTGCCATCACCGTCGCCGGCGGCAAACTGGCGCTCGACGGCTTGCTTGAGATCGGCGCTTACAGCGTGCTGATCTTCATGACGCAGCGCCTGCTGTGGCCGCTGACCCGGCTGGGCGAGACTTTCGATCTCTACCAGCGCGCCATGGCCTCCACCATTCGCATACTCGATTTGCTGGGCATCAAGTCGAGTATCATTGACGGCGCCATTCATTTGCCCACAGCGGAGGTCCGCGGGCGGATGCGGCTTGACCACGTCGAATTCGCCTACAGCGACGGCCGCGAAGTCATACGCGATCTCTCGCTGGACATTCCTGCCGGCGATACCATCGCTATTGTCGGGGCGACCGGCGCCGGCAAAAGCACCGTGATCAAGCTGCTGCTGCGTTTCTACGACGTGACGGCGGGGCGAGTGCTGCTCGACGGCTTTGACCTGCGCGAACTGCGGCAGGAAGACATTCGCAAGGCCATCGGCCTGGTGAGCCAGGATGTCTTCCTGTTTCATGGCACCGTGCGCGAGAACATCGCTTATGGCGATCCGAATGCCGCTATGGACCGCGTCATCGCAGCGGCGAAGGTAGCCGAAGCCCACGAATTCATCACGCAACTGCCGCAAGGCTATGACACCGTCGTGGGCGAACGCGGACAGAAACTATCCGGCGGCCAACGCCAACGCCTGTCCATCGCCCGCGCCGTGCTGACCGATCCGCCCATCCTGGTGCTCGACGAAGCCACCTCATCGGTCGACAACGAGACCGAAGCCGCCATACAGCGCTCGCTGGAGCGCATCGTCATCGGGCGCACCACCATTGTCATCGCCCATCGACTGTCCACCGTGCGCAACGCCGATATGATCTACGTGCTGCAAGACGGCCAACTGCTGGAACGCGGCCACCACCAGGACCTGCTGCTCCGGGACGGGCTATACGCTTCGTTATGGCGCGTGCAAACCGGCGAACTTGTGCTGGCGGGGGCGGCGCGCTAACGCACTTGCGCCAGCAGTTCGTCCACCACAGCCATATTCTGAACCGCGTCAGCCGGGGCGAAGCGCGGCGCGCGCCCGTTAAGCAGCGCATCGGCAAAATCTTCCGCCATCAGCTGATAATGGTCAGTCGCCGGAATGACGTGCTCGCTGTAATCGTCACCCTGCCAATGCCGCACCAGCGTATCGGCGGACTTGTCCGGCACGAAGCTGGTCGGCACGCTGATCATGCCCTCCGTGCCCTTGAGCGTGTAAGAATGCTGCCGATAGGCGCGCAAGCCGCAGTCAAAATGGCCGATCACGCCCGAGGGAAATACAAAGGTCCCGGCCAGCGCCTCGTCCACGCCGGTCGTTTCGCCGATGCGCCCGCTGGCTGTCGCGCGCGCCGGTTCTTCGCCGGTCATGAAGCGCATCAGGTTGACGCAGTAACAGCCGACATCCATCAGCGCGCCGCCGGCCAAGGCCTTGCTCAAGCGGATATTGGCCGCGTCGCTGATCGCGAAGGTGAAACTGCTGTTGATGATCTGCAAGTCGCCGATGCCGCCGGCGGCCACAATCTGCTTGACTTTGGCGTGCTGCGGATGAAAGCGGTACATAAATGCTTCCGCCAGCAAAACCTGATGTTGATCAAAGGCGTCGACGATGCTTTGCGCTTCCGCTGCATCGCTGGCGAACGGCTTCTCGCACAAGGTCGGAACACCCGCCTCGGCGCATTTGATGCTCCACTCCGCGTGCATGCTGTTGGGCAGTGGATTATAAATGGCGTCAATCTCACCGTCCGCGATCAGTTCTTCATAACTGCCCAGAGCGCGGGGAATACCCTGTTCGGCGGCGAAGGCCTGCGCGCGCTCCAGCGACCGGCTGCATACCGCCGCCACTTCGCCGTTTTGCGACGCGTGGATGGCCGGTATCACCCGCCGTCCGATATTTGCCGTGCTCAAAATCCCCCAGCGTACTTTTTCAGTCATCTCTATCTCCCCCAATTGACGGTATCAGAGTTGGTAGACGTGGGCTTATTTTGGAAAACACTGTTTTGTCCACTATACCAATGAAGGTCCTCACAGCGAATACTGCAGGGGCGTTTCGCTGAAACGCCCGTTTGTTTACGGCAGTGGTTCCGACGGGCGGCTCGGCGACCCGCCCCTACAGCCTGCGAATCGGGCCCTGACCGTTACTCTCTGTGAGTCTTTTGTGACTTGCGAGCGGCTGCGGTGAATATGATTGTAGGGCGTCATCCGCCACGGCCTCATAGCCAATCATCGATGATTCTAACGAGTTCGCCGCTGTCTTTCAAAGCCGACAGCGCGCTGTCGATCAGCTTCCAGGCGTCAGCGCGGTCCAGCCGCAACGCGATTGAATAAGGGTCGTGCGTGATGGTCTCTATCTCCGGCTGCCATTCAGCCCGCCCGCGCGCATACAAACGGAAGGTCGTCGCGTCAGCCAGCGCGCCATCCGCCTGCCCGAAACGCAGCGCATCCAAAGCGTAGGCGGGCAGCTCGTAGGGCAGCTTTTCGACTCGGATTCCCTCGCGCTCCCAGGCTCGAATCTGGCTGTCGGCGCTGCTGGCGTACTCAAACGCGATCCGCTCCCCGTCCAGCCTGTCCGCGTCAAGCGCCGCTCCCGACTCACTTACCAGCACCAGGCCGTTGTCGAAATAAGCTTGCGAGTAGCGCACATCGTCGCGCCGCGCCGGCTCCACGCGCAGCGCCGAAATCAGCAGATCCACCTTGCCGGTGAGCAGCGAATCATATAGACCGTTGTAGCTGATGCTCGCGAAGCGGGCGGGCAGACCGATTTCGCGCGCAAGCGCATGCCCAAGCTCGATATCCAGGCCGCGCAACTCCCCGCCCTCATCGAAAGCGAATGGCGGAAAGCTGCCATCTGCGCCGATGACAATCTCGCCGGACGGGAAAGCGAGCGCCGGGTCCGGCGGCTGATAATGCTGCAGGATGGCGACAGCAAGCACCAGCAGCGGCAGCGCCACCGTCAAGCCGCGCAAGATGCGAAGCCGCTGACTCATCCGTCGGCTCGCGGCGGCGGCAGCCAGGGCGTCTCGCTCTGCGCCCAGCCGCGCGCATAATCCTGCAGCGCGAAGTAGATCGGCTTCCGAACGAAGTCGGCGTTGACCAGGGTGAAATTGTCCGGATAACTATAGACATCGGCCGGATAGCGCAGCGCCCAGATGCAGAGATTCTCCAGCCAGCCCCAGTTCCGCTCGGCGTAATTGAAAGCCCTCACTGTGTAGGCTGAGCGCTGCGACGGGCGTACCGCCTGCGTCCAGCGCGCGTGGTCGTTCCAGCCGCTCTCGGTGATAAAGACCGGCTTATGCCCATCGCCATGCGCCAGCATAATCGCGCGCAGCAGCTCGCTACGGCGGAAGTTCAGCCGGTCGGGCGCCGGCTCGGTTTCCGGCGGCTCGCGAAAACCGTAGCTGTGAAGCGCCAGGGCGTCGAAGTATGCCCGCGCGCCCAGGTCATACATGTCTTGCAAGTAGTCCAACTCGTTGAGGCCCGCGCCGCTGCCCCTGGGCTCGAGGGTCGGCGCCAGCGCCCCCGCCAGAACCACAGCGCTCGGATTCGCCTGCTTGATCCGCGCGTAGCTTGCCTTTAAGAGGCGCACATAGCGCGCCGGATCTACAGGCTGATAGCCCCATTCAAAGCTGAGATTGGGCTCGTTCCAAATGATGAGATGATCTACCGAGCCGGCGTAGCGCTCGGCAAAGGCGGCGGCATACGCGGCGAAAGCCGGGAACAACTCCTCGGTCAGATAGTTCAGCGTTTCCGTCTTGCCGTCGCGCGCCCAGTCCGGCACCAGACCCAGCCGGGCGATGACGCGCAGGCCCTGCATCTCGGCGTGGCGAACGATGCGATCAGCCAGCGTCCAGCCGTAACGGCCCCGTTCGCGCTCGACATACGCCCAAGGGAAAAATTGCACGATTGTCGTAGCGCCTAACTCGCGCGCCAGCTCCAGCGACCACAGTATCGACTCCTCTTCCACCTCGTTTTCCAGCAAGGTATGCACGCAGACCTGCGCTTTCTCCGTTGATACAGTCTGCCGCTCGCTGGGCAGAAGCTCCGGCGCCGGCTTTCGCGCGGCCAGCGCCAAGAGCGCTAGCAGAAAAAGCCCCGCCAGTACGCCCGCGCGCGAAGGTCGTACGTTTAATATTGCCCGTCGTGTTTGACATGACATTCGATGTGACAAGGCCTGCGCATTCGGTTACAATAGCCGCTGTCAAGTGGCTTGCTCACTATATGGCAGGCGGGCTGCTCAAGCAAGACGGTAGCTAGAGGGATGAGCACAGGTGGCGCAGCGAATCATTGCCATGTGGTCGGGACCACGCAACATCTCTACCGCGCTGATGCGGTCCTGGGCCAGTCGCTGCGACACACGCGTGATCGACGAGCCCTTCTACGCGCATTACCTGAAAGAGACCGGTTATGACCATCCTGGCGCGGACGAAATCATCGCCGCTTACGAGACCGACTGGCGACTGGTGATCGACCAATTGTTGGCGAAGGACAGCGGCAAGGCCATCTATTTCCAAAAACACATGACGCAGCACATGCTTGACCATATCGACCGATCCTGGCTCAGTGAAATTTCAAACTGCTTTCTCATTCGCGACCCGCGCCGCATGCTGCTGTCCTTCGCAAGGGTGATTCCCAATCCGCGCCTGGACCAGACCGGATTGCCGCAGCAAGTCGACCTGTTCAACACCGTGCGACAGGCGACCGGGCAAGTCCCGCCCGTGATCGCCGCCCGCGATGTGCTGCGGGATCCCGAAGGAAGCCTGCGCCGGCTCTGCGCCGCCCTGGATGTCGCCTTCGACCCAGCCATGCTAAGCTGGCGGTCGGGCAAGCGCGAGAGCGACGGCGTCTGGGCGAAACACTGGTACGCCAGCGTGGAAAACTCGACTGGCTTCGCGCCCTACCAGGAAGACGATACACCCGTGCCCGAAAAAATGCGCGCGCTGCTGGACGAATGCCAGCAACTCTACGCGCAAATGGCGCCCTACTGTATTTGACAGGCTGATTGATGAAACAAGCATTTAATCCCAAAAACAGAGACCTGCTGATCAATATCAACGGCGAGCTCTACCATCGCGATGTCGCCGGCATCAGCCCCTTTGACTCGGCTGTGCAAGGCGGCGACGCTGTCTGGGAAGGGCTGCGCCTGTATCAAGGGCGCATCTTCAAGTTGATCCCGCATCTTGACCGCCTGCGCGATTCCGCCCTGGCCATGGCTTTCGACGAGATCCCCACGCACGATGACATTATCGCCGAAATCAGCAAGACCCTGGTCGCCAACCGGATGACCGACGGCGTCCACATCCGTTTGACCTTGAGCCGCGGCCTCAAATATACCAGTGGCATGGATACGCGGCTGAACACCAGCGGGCCCACCTTGATTGTGCTGGCCGAGCATAAGCCGCCGGTATACGACAAGTCGGGCATCCGCCTGATTACCTCAGGCATCCGCCGCATCCCGCCCGACTGCGTTGATCAGAACATCCACTCCTGCAACCTGATCAACTCGATTCTCGCCAAGATTCAAGCCAATGCCGCCGGCGTCGACGACGCGCTCATGCTTGACTATCAGGGCTATGTCGCCGAGACCAACGCCACGCATATCTTCATCGCGCGCGATGGCGTCGTTATGACCCCGGACACCGGCGCCTGCCCCGAAGGCATCACGCGCGGCGCCGTGCTGGAAATCTGTGCGAACAGTGGCATACCCTGCCAGTTGAAGGACATTTCGCTGTCGGAAGTTTATCGCGCCGATGAGATGTTCTGCACCGGCACCATGGGCGAGCTGGCGCCGGTGATAGAGCTGGACGGCCGGCCGATTGGCGCGGGCGGCGCCGGCGAAATGACACTGCGATTAAGCGAACTTTTCCGCGAACGCACGCGGGTGGAAGGCTATCAGGTGGTGGAATCAGCATCCGCCGGTTAAACTCTAGTGGTTACGCAGTAGACCGATAGGAGAAATCTCGTATGTCAGACCTTTCATTTGTGGGTAAACCAACGCCGATGATTGACGGCCCCGCCAAGGTGACCGGCAATCTGAAATACACCGGCGACCTGAAACTGGCCGGCATGCTGCACGCGCGCTTCGTCTTGAGCAGCTACGCCCATGCCGCCATCGGCGGAATCGATGCCGAAGCAGCGCTGGCCGTCCCCGGCGTGCATTCCGTCTTGACCGCCGCCGACCTGCCCGATATCACACCCTCGTCGCGCGCCCGGCTGATGCTCGCCCGCGACCGCGTGATCTTCGTCGGCCAGCCAGTCGCTATGGTGCTGGCCGATACACCATCCGCCGCGGCCGACGGCGCCGAGTTGGTTGAAGTCGACTATGACCCGCTCGAGGCCGTCACCTCTATGGACGCGGCCGTCGCCGATGGCGCGCCCGTCATCTGGCCCAAAGGCATCCCCACCGGCGCTGAAGATGAAGCCGCGCACGGCGCTGACACCGGCGGCGAATCCGAAGAAGACGAGGGCGAAGCTTCCAATATCGCCGGCCGCACGCACATGGAAACCGGTGATGTGAATGCCGCCCTCGCCGAAGCCGATGTCGTAGTCGAGCGCAGCTTCGAGACGCCGATGGTGCATCAAAGCTCCATCGAGACCCAGGGCTGGGTGGTGCAGCCCAACCCGCTCACCGGCGGCGCTACCATGTGGGGCAGCCTGCAATCGCCTTTCGGCGTGCGTCAGGATGTGGCCGATGTGCTCGGCGTACCCGAATCGGATGTTACCGTCTACGGGATGCCGGTCGGCGGCGCATTCGGCGCGAAGTTCGGCCTCTACGAACCGCTGATTGCCCTGGTCGCGGTTACTGTCGGCCGCCCCGTCAGCCTGATTCTGACGCGCGGCGAGGAGCTGCTGACGACCAATCCGGCGCCGGGTCTGCGCATCGCCGCCAGGCTGGGCTTCAAGAGCGACGGCGCGCTGCTGGCCATGCAAGCGACCGTGACCGCTGACACCGGCGTCTATCCCAGCGGACTTGGTGGCTTCGCCGCCATGCAATTCGCCAGCTTCTATCGCTGCGAGAATCTGCTGCTGGAATCGATCAACGTCGTAACCAATAAACAGTCCGTCGGCGCCTACCGCGCACCCACGTCGCCTACTGCCTTCATGGCAGTCGAGACCCTCTTTGACGAAGCGGCCACGCAACTGAATATCGATCCGGTGGAGCTGCGCTTGAAGAATGCGGCCCGCGGCGGCGATCCGGCGCCCGACGGCGGCGATTTCCCCGTCATCGGCATGGTCGAAACGCTGGAAGCCGCCCGCCAACATCCGCTCTGGCTCAACCGCGAAGCAGCCCGTCAGCAAGGCCGCGGCGTCGGCATCGCCATCGGCGGCTGGATGGGCGGGCTGGAACCGGGCGCCTCGGTCTGCAAGCTCAACCGCGACGGCGTGCTGCAAGTACAAATCGGCACCGCCGATCTCTCCGGTACGCCGACTTCCTTCGCGCTGTTGGCGGCCGAAGCTTACGGCGTCGCGCCCGACAAGGTGCGCTTCGTCTACAGCGATACCGACAGCGCGCCCTACGGCGGCGGAGTAGGCGGCAGCAAGACCCTGTATACCCTGGGCAACGCGGTCATTCGCGCTGCGCAAGACGCCCGGCGCCAAACGCTCGCTATTGCCGCGGAAGAATTTGAAGTGTCCGCCGAGGACCTGGAAATCGTCGATGGCCGCGTGCAAGTGCGCGGTTTCCCCGATCGCTCGATCACCTTGGGCGAAATCGCCGGCAAAGGCATGACCTTCGGCGGCAAATACGAACCCGTGCACGGCAACGGCCGTCAAGCGGTGACCGATCGCGCGCCTTCCTTCTGCGCCCAAATCGCCGAAGTCGAAGTCGATGAAGAAACCGGCGATGTCAACCTGCTCAATTTGGCCGTAGTGCAAGACGTCGGCCGCGCCATCAATCCGCTGGCCGTAGAGGGCCAGATGCAGGGCGGCGCCGTGCAAGGCGTCGGCTGGGCGCTCTATGAAGAGATGCGCTACGATGACGACGGCCAGTTGCTGTCCGGCTCCTGGATGGACTACGCTATGCCCGATGCCGTGCAGGCCGCGCCGATACAGACGCAGATCGTCGAAGTGCCCTCCATCAGCGGTCCCTTCGGCGCGCGCGGAGTGGGCGAGCCGCCGGTTATCCCGACCGTCGCCGCCATAGCCAACGCCGTCGCCCATGCCACCGGTGTGCGCATGACCCAAACGCCCATGACCCCGCCGCGGGTGCTGGCTGCCCTGGAAACCCGCGGCAACGGCGCCTAGCGCGGCAATTCTTTCTCTCACATCTCGAAATCTGTAGGGGCGAGCCTTGGCTCGCCCACAAACGCCTCGCAAATTGTAGGGGCGATTCTGTGAATCGCCCGCAAGCACCTCGTAAATTGTAGGCGCGCGCCTTGGCTCGCCCTCACTCTTGCGTGTGAGCGCAATCGGGGAGCAGGCGGGTTTCACATACTGGAGGACTCCGAGAGCACAAAGAGGGAAACCATTGCTGTAATCTCTGTGTTCTCTGTGTTGCCTCCTTACCTCAGTAGAACAAAGTAAGTCATGCAAATCTCATGTCAAGAAACTTTTCCTTTACCACAGAGGAAAATGAGGATACACAGAGGGCACAGAGAGTTTTGAATTGTTTCGATACCACCGCAATTCAGGCGGCCATCCGACAAATGAGAACTTTCGCTGGCATGCGATCACTTCATTGCTTTACTCGGTGTACTCTTTTTAACTCTGTGTACTCGGTGGCAAATCTTTTGCATGACTTGGTCGCATTTACTTCTGTGGTGAATCTATGTGTGATTCATGAAATAGGGACGATTTTCAATTTACCCCGGGAGCTCGCCCCGCGTCTCAACATGCCGCGCAACGCCGACGAGCCTACAGCCGCCCGCCGTCAATAGACAGCACCTGCCCCGTGACCCAGCCGGCGTATTCCGATGCGAAGTAAAGCACGCCATGCGCGATATCTTCCGGCGCGCCCAGCCGCTTCAGCGCGAAACGCTCGATCAGCGCGCGCTGGCCTTCCTCGCCGTATGACTCAAATTGGCGCAAGGAGTTGGGGTTGGACAAGACAAAGCCCGGCGCGATATTGTTGACCGTGATGCCCCAGGGCCCCAGCTCATGCGCCAGCTGCCGCGTCAAGCCGATCTGCGCCGCCTTGGCCGCCGCGTAGGCCTGAATACCGGTCAGGCTGACGCCCAGGCCGGCGCCGCTGGAGATATTGACGATGCGCCCGTAACGCTCCGCTTTCATGCTCGGCGCAACCGCCTGCGCGAAATAAAACGCGCCGCGAGCATTGACTTCGAAGATGCTGTCCCAGTCCTCCTCGCTGATCTCTTCCAGCGGCCGCCCGACTTGACCCAGCACGCCGCCGGCGTTATTGACCAGGATATGGACGGCGCCGCCCTCCGCCATGATCTCGCCAACGAAAGCGCGCGCCGCCGCGCGATTGCGCACGTCAACAACCTTCACACTGCAGCTGCCGTCCAGCCCCTGGCAGAGCTGCTGCGTTTCGCGCAGTTCGTCCTCCAGGACATCGCAAGCCCAAACCGCCGCGCCCCGCTCAGCAAAAGCCCGGGCAATCGCCCGCCCGAAACCGTGCGCCGCGCCAGTGACAATGGCGGTTTTTCCGTCAAAGCGAAGATTCATACGTATTCCGCCTTCAGTTCATCAAGGTTTGACAAGGCCTGCTCGCGCCTGCCGTCTTCAATCTCGCGGATCATGTCCACCCAGCCGCGAGTCAGCGGCATCTCGAAGCCGATCTCGGCGGCTTGCGCCAGCAGCGGCTCGTACATGACCACTTCCGTCTCCCGTTTGCGCACCGCCAGGTCGCGCCAGATGCCGCTATGCGTTTTGGCCGACTGCTTGTTGAATGCCACCAGCGTATCCAGCGACTCATGAATCGCGGCGGCGGCGTCAGCCAGAAAGTCCGAGGGTTCAAAGCCATTGAAACCGTAAGCCTCGATGCCCAGCCGGTCGGCCAACCGCAATACTTCCTGCGCCGCGCGGATGTAGAGCGGGCGATAAGGGCTGTCGGCCAGCGCTTCGCCAATGGATTGATGTGTCAGCGCCGACACAAAGAGCATCGCGCCGTAGGCTTCCTTGCCCCAGAGGTAGCCCCAAATATTGTCGGTCGTCAGCGTGTTCTCGTCGAAATGGCGCAAGACCGCGGCCATCTGTTTGAGCCGCACGCTGATCTCGCCGTCCAGCTCGCCGATGACGACCGCGCCGCGCCCGCCGAAGAGGATTTCGCCGGGACCATGATAATCCGCGCTGAAGTTGATGAAGCAGCCCACCGTCCGCTCGCGACCCACAACGTCTTGAATGATCAACTCGTTCAGGCCGTTCTGTACCGACAGGACGAAGCCGTTATCAGCGAGGAAAGGCCCCAGCGCCAGCGTCGCTTCACGCGTATGCTGCGACTTGGTGCAGAGCAGGATCGTCTCATATTGCCCCTGCAAGTCGCCGGGCAAACTCGCCTTCGCTTCCACCGTAAACTCGTCCACCGGCCCCTTTATCGCCAAGCCGGCCGAGTTGATCGCCTCTACGTGAGCCTCGACCACATCAACGAAATGAATATCGTAACCGCTGCGGATCAAGTAAGCGCCCAGCGTGCCGCCGATTGCGCCGGCGCCCCAAATCAGAATGGTCATTCGCTCCAGCCTCCTTCGAGCAAGTCGCGCGTCTCTTCGACCGCCACCCGCCAAATCGCCAGCATCTCCGCGTCCGGGCGTTGATAGTAGCCGCCCATATTGCCGTCGACCAGCTGCTCGCGCGTCTGCTGCGGCGTAAGCAGCGGCAGCTTGTCCAGGTCCATCATTGGCTTCCGCTCCTCTGGCAGCGCCACGCCCTCCAGACGCGTCCAGGGGTAATTCTCCATCCAGGAGGCATGCGAGCAGACCGGGTCAATTTCCAGCACCTTGGCCCAGGTTTTGGGCGCGTTGTACCAGTTATGCCATTTGACCTTGCTGTCCGGGTTATCCATCATCCATTCGCGCAGCATGCCCTGAGCCGGGGCGTTTCCGCCGTGTCCGTTGACCAGCAAGATGCGGCGGAAGCCCGCGCGGCGAATGCTGTCCAGCACATCGCGAATCAGCGCCAGGTAGGTCTCGACGCGCAGCGTGACCGTGCCGGGGAAGGCCGTCCATTGCTGCGCCAGCCCGTACGGCAGGACGGGATAAACCGGTACGCCCGCCAAGTCGCCCGCTTCCCCAGCAAGGCGCGCCGACAAAATCGTATCCACAGCCAGGCTGAGGTAGGCGTGCTGCTCGGTGCTGCCGGTCGGCAAAATGCAGCGATCGTCATGTTCAAGATACTGCTCCACTTGCATCCAGTTCATTTGCGATATCTGCATAATTCTCTTGGCTTTCTGTACTCGGTCGATTCGAGGGCGAACTCAGACACCCCATTCCGTCCGCGCCGATTCCATGTCGCGCCGCGTTTCGCCGTAATGCCCGCTGCCGCCGCGCTTCCAGCGCTCGTCGACGGGGTCGCTTTTCGGCTGATAGCGCACATCGCAGCTCAGGCGAAAGCGGTTGGTCAAGTTGGTGGTGGAGGCGTGCATGGTATGCATGCCGAAGATGTTCACATCGCCCGCGCGATAGTCCGCGCCCTGCCATTGCCCGCCAAAGCGCTCGACAATCTGCATCGGGTCGCGCTCGAACCAGCCGCTGACGCCGTCGCGGTCAATGTCCATGCGGCCGTAGGTGTCGCGGATGCGCGCGAAACTGTCGAGCTTGTGCGAGCCGCGGCAAACCGCCAGCGTACCCTGCGTAATCGGAGTATCTCCGAAGGGAATCCAGACTGTGTAAAGATTGCTGGATCCGCGGCCCATGTAGACATAATCAAAGTGGGCGCCGGTATATTCGTCGTTGCCTATGGCGCGCAGCCATTTGAATGGGAAGGTCAGCGCCGGCTGGCCGAAGAGCCTCTGGAACAGCTTGAAGAGCGCGGGGTTTTCCAGCACGGCCAGGACAGCCGAGTGATGGGCGATGCCCTGGCCGCCCATCATGCGAACATTACGGCCGCCCTGCGGCATGACCCCTTCCAGAACCGGCGTGTCCGGCAGCAGCGCTTGCTGTTCTTGCATGTGCGCCAGTACGACACCGCGCGCGGCCAGCACAGTCTCTCGGTCGATCAAACCGCGCAGCAGCAGATAGCCGTCTTCGCGCAGGCGCCGCCACAGCGCCGGTGTATCGCCGAGAGCTTCATTGCTCTCCCGCAGCGGACCAAGTTCCCTGCTGGGAAACTCAAGGTCGCGATAACCGAATCTGACCTTCATAGCCGCTTCCGCCTGATTGATTCCAATTCGCTGATATTATATGCAAAGCCGCGCATCGCCAAGTTTGTAGTAGAACATCGCAAGTCATGCAAATGATTTGCCACCGAGTTCACCGAGTATGCGATGAAACCTTCGTGAGTCAGTATAAGTTTCATTTCTTGCCTGCTGCCTGGATTGTAGCAGCATCGGAACGAATAGAACTCTCTGTACCCTCTGAGTATCCTCTGCAATCTCACTCTTGTTGAACGTTTTCAAAGTGAATATCGTAGGGGCGTTTCGCTGAAACGCCCGCCCGTATTAGGTATTTGTTCCGACGGACGGCTCAGCGACCCGCCCCTACAGCTTGCGCATTGGATCAGTTTCTTTATTTTGCCTGAGCGAAGTTGTGACTTGAGAGCTGCTGTGGTATGAATTTGCATGATTTACTCGAACTTACTTTGATGCAACTGATACGCGTCGACACAATAGCCTTGCGAGAGTAAAATGCCAAACGAAATCCTGCGCTATGGCCGGCTTTCCACCAACGAAGTCAGCTTCTACCGTACATTCGGCTACCTGTCGCTGCCCGGCTTGATAAGCGGAGACGCGGCTGATCGACTGGCTGAGGAGGTGCTGCATATCATGGCCGGTCTCGGTCTTTCGCGCGCCGATCTGTCACGGGCCAGCAGCTCAAAGGATAAACTCCGGCAAACCAAGCAATTCCTGGCTGGCAGCGGGCTGGAGCGGCTGATTCACAGCGAGCGCCTGCTGGCAATCGCCGCGCGGCTGATGGGCGGGCCCTCAACGCTTTACCTGCCTTTCACGGCCGTCAAGAGCGGCGGCGGCGGCGGCCGCTTCCATTTCCATCAAGACAATCAGTACACGCGCTTTGACGGGCCGGGCATCAACATTTGGTTCGCTTTGGGCGAAATGACGCCGGAAAACGGCTGCCTGCAAGTCGCGCCGGCGAGCCACTTGCAAGGGACATTCGACTCGGTCGCAAGCGAAGACCGCGACGGACATCGCACGGTGGCGGTCGAACCCGAAGACTTCCTGCCGATTCGTATGATGCCCGGCGACGCCATCGCCTTCACACGCCTGACCTTGCATGGCTCCGGCGCCAACAGCACGGATCGGCCGCGCCTGGGCTACGCGGTGCAGTTCCATCGCGATGACGTTCGCGCGGCGCGTGACGGCGAAGACATCGGCCGGCTGAAAGAGAATCCGCGCTTCAACATCCAGCCGGTGGAGCGCATTTCGCCGGCGAATGAATAGCCTCGCCGGAGTCCACTGCCTAGTGCTTAGCTTGCAATTCCGCGCTTATCGAGCCAAACTTTGAATCGCCGCAAGCCTCCGAAAACCCGTTGCGTGGCCGGCCCCGGCGAATGTAATGCAAAGGAGAGTTGATGAATCAGCAAGTTTTCACTCGCATAGACCCGCGCGCGATGATACGCCCAATACGCAAGATTACAGGCATATCAGCCATTTTGCTGCCCTTCACCGACTCGTTCGAGATCGACTGGTACGGCCTGGCGGATCACGTGCGGCGCACCGCCGAAGCGGGTTTGACGCCGGCAGTCAATATGGACACCGGTTTCGCCAACCTGATCAGCGAAGCAGAGCGTCAGCAAGTGTTGCGTCTGACGCGGGACGTGCTGGGCGGCGCGGCATTCGTGGCCGGCGCCTTCGTGGCTGATGAGCCGGGCGACAGCTTTAACGCGGACGCCTATTCCCAGCAAGTGGAGAGCATCCAGCGCTATGGCGGCACACCCATCATCTTCCAATCTTACGGGCTGACGGGGCAGCCGGGCGCCGATATCCTTCGCGCGTACGAAACGGTTGCCGCGCGCACTGACGGATTCATCGCCTTTGAGCTGGGCAAGATGTTCGCGCCCTTTGGCGCCATCTACGATCTCGACACCTATCGCGGGTTGATGGAGATTTCAGCTTGCAGCGGCGCCAAACATTCGTCGCTCAGCCGGCAGCTGGAATGGGAGCGCATCCTGCTGCGCGACAGCGTGCGGCCCGACTTCAAAGTCTACACCGGCAACGACCTGGCGGTTGACATGGTTATCTATGGCAGTGACTACCTGCTCGGGCTAAGCACCTTCGCGCCCGATCTATTCGCGCGGCGCGACGCCATGTGGCTGGCGGGCGATCCGGCCTTTTACGAGTTGAACGATCTTATTCAATATCTCGGCTTTCTGGCCTTTCGACCGCCTGTTCCCGCCTACAAACATTCGGCGGCGCAATTCTTGAAGCTGCGCGGCTGGATAAATTCCGACCAGACGCATCGCGATTCGCCGCGAAGGCCCGAAACCGATGTCGCCATCCTGCGCGATATCGCCGAGCGCCTCGGCGTCTTGCATGAGGGTTAGCCCATGACAATCCGGCGCGTGGCGCAGCTGCGCAGCTACCAGCAATTCACTGACTATTGCGAATCAGTCGGGGCATCGCTGCCCGTCGACGAGATCGCGCTGAACGGTGACGATTCGCCGCTGGCGCATCCCTACGTCTACCGCGATCGCAAGGTGGCGAATCGCTTTGCGATTCTGCCTATGGAAGGCTGGGATGGCGCGGTGGACGGCAAGCCGTCGGACTTGACCCGCAGGCGCTGGCGGCGCTTTGGACGCAGTGGCGCCAAGCTGATATGGGGCGGCGAAGCGGTGGCCGTACGGCACGACGGCCGCGCCAATGCGCGTCAACTGGTGATCAACGATGAGACGGCGGGCAGCCTGGCAGGCTTGCGTCGCGACTTGACCGAGGCGCACGCCGAGCGCTTCGGCGCCGCGGACGACCTGCTCATCGGCTTGCAGTTGACGCATTCCGGGCGTTTCTGCCGGCCCAATGGCGCCCAACTGGAACCCCTGGTGCTATACCGGCATCCCCTTCTTGACGCCAAGTTCGCGCTTGACGACGACGCCTGCGTCATGACCGACGCCGACATCAAGCGTCTAATCGAGGACTTCGGGCGCGCCGCCGTCCTGGCGCAGCAGGCCGGTTACGATTTCGTCGATATCAAGCACTGTCATGGTTATTTGGGGCACGAATTCCTGAGCGCGGTGGACCGGCCCGGGCGCTACGGCGGCAGCTTCGAAAATCGCACGCGCTTCCTGCGGGAGACGGTGGCGCTGGTGCGCGAACATGCGCCCGCATTGGATATCGGCGTTCGCCTTAGCGCCGTGGACTGGGCGCCTTTTCGCCCGGGACCGGACCGCATAGGCGAGCCGACGCCCCACAACGGAGCGCGCTACCCGTACGCTTTTGGCGGCGATGGCACGGGAATCGGCAGCGACCTGGACGAGCCGGCGCGCTTCCTGGCGCTGCTGCAAGACCTGGACATTCAGCTGGTCTGCATTACGGCGGGCAGCCCCTATTACAACTTCCATATTCAGCGGCCGGCGATCTTCCCGCCCTCGGACGGCTACCTGCTGCCGGAAGACCCGCTGGTGGGCGTGGCGCGCCAAATCAAGATCACTGCCGAGTTGAAGGCGGCTTTTCCTGATCTGACGATTGTGGGCTCGGGCTACTCGTATCTGCAGGACTGGCTGCCTAATGTGGCGCAGGCCGCCGTCCGAGAAGGCATGACCGATTTCGTCGGCCTGGGCCGTATGGCGCTCAGCTATCCGGAGTTGCCCGCTGACCTGCTGGCGGGCCGGCCCCTGCAGCGCAAGCGCGTCTGCCGCACTTTCAGCGATTGCACCACAGCGCCGCGCAACGGCCTGGTGTCCGGCTGCTATCCGCTGGACGACTTCTACAAGTCTCGCGACGAATTCACGCAGCTGGCCGCGATCAAGAAAGAGACGGCGCGCTGACTCGGGCCGTCGAGAGCCGTAAGGCTTCTAAACCCAGGCGTGGTCTGAAGCCGCGAAATTGACCATATTGCCGTGATAGTAGGGCACGGTCGCCAGTTCCGGCTCGGCCAAGTCATCCAGCCGCGCATGGTCGTCCACGCTGATTTCAACCTTTATCGCGCCCAGATTGTCTTCCAGGTGCGCCATGGCGCGCGGGCCGATGATCGGGCTGGTGACGCCGGGCTTGCTGTTGACCCAGGCCAGCGCCACCTGGCTCGCGCTGCAGCCTTTTTCCGCGGCCAGCTGCTGAACCAGGTCAAGGATCTCGAAGCCGCGCTCGGTGAAATGCTGATCGCGGCGGCGTTCGGTGGCGGCGCCTCTTCCCGCGTCCATGCCGAAGCGACTGTTGCCGGGGATCGGCTCGCCGCGCTTGTACTTGCCCGTCAGGAAACCACGCGCCAGCGGCGACCACGGAATGATGGCCAGGCCGTATGACTGCGCCATCGGGATCATTTCGCGCTCAATGCTGCGGTCGAGCAGGTGGTAAGGCGGCTGCTCGCTGACGAAGCGGTTCAGCCCGAGTTCCTTGGCGACCCAGAAGGACTCCATCACCCGCCAGGACGGGAAGGTGCTGGTTCCGATATAGCGGATTTTGCCGGCGCGGATCAAGTCGTCCAGGGCGCGCAGCGTTTCGTCGATGGGAATCTCGGGGTTGGCGCGATGCAGCTGGTAGAGGTCGATATAGTCGGTTTGCAGCCGTTGCAGCGAGGCGTCGCATTGCTGGATGATATGGCGGCGATTGTTGCCCGCGGCCAGGATATCATCGTCGTCCATGCGGCCGTGGACTTTGGTGGCGAGCACGATGCGGTCGCGTTTGCCGTTGCGTTTTAGCGCGCGCCCTACAACTCGCTCGCTGCCGCCGCCGACGTAGACATTGGCGGTGTCCAGGAAATTTATGCCGGCGTCGATGGCGCGGTCAATTATATCGAAACTCTCGGCTTCCGGCGTCGGCGCGCCGAAGTTCATGCAGCCGAGACAGAGTTCGCTGACCATGACGCCGGTGCGGCCGAGTGAGCGGTATTCCATAGTATACTCCCGTCATGCGATCACTTGGTCGCTTATTGTAACCTGTCTCACAGTAAGATGAACTGGCAATCTGGCCGGGCAATCCGCTAGCTGATTCACCATAGCTTGGGATATGATGGGTGGATGATACTGATGCGACGACTGAGGCGGAAAAGTGCGACATTACGGCACGACGGCTGAAGGCAATAACGTAGAAGAGTATACGCTTGGCAGCGCGTCGGGCATGGAAGTCAAGCTGATCACCTTCGGAGGGATTCTGACGTCGATAAGCGTTCCCGATCGTAATGGTCGCTGCGCGAATGTGGCGCTTGGTTTTGACAACCTGGCCAATTACGAAGCGGAACATCCCTACTTCGGCGCCATCACCGGGCGCTACGCCAACCGCATCGCCGGCGGCAAATTTGAGCTGGACGGCGTCGAATACCGACTCTTCAAGCAGGACGGCGTAAGTTCGCTGCACGGCGGCGAGGTCGGATTCGACAAACGCATCTGGACTGCGCGCCACGTTGATAGTGGCGTTGAACTGTCATACCTTAGCCACGATGGCGAGGAAGGTTATCCCGGCAACCTGGACGTTATGGTGCGTTACAGCCTCAGCGACAACAATGCGCTGCGCATCGATTACCTGGCGGAGACGGATGCGCCCACCGTGCTCAATCTGACAAATCACAGTTATTTCAATTTGATGGGCGAGGGCGAAGGCGCCATCTACGATCATATCTTGACCTTGAACGCTGACAGTTACACGCCGACGGACGCCAATCAGATTCCGACAGGCGAGATCGCTTCAGTCGCCGGCACGCCTTTCGACTTTCGCCGCCCCAAAACGATAGGGCCGGGGCAGCGCTCGGCTGATGCGCAGATCGTCATGGCCAAGGGTTATGAC
The DNA here is from genome assembly GCA_964632725.1 of uncultured Anaerolineaceae bacterium. GTDB lineage: Bacteria > Chloroflexota > Anaerolineae > Aggregatilineales > Phototrophicaceae > UBA6055. The sequence continues at coordinate 32,011 of CAZWCV010000009.1, read as the reverse complement.
CACAACTTCGTCCTGAATCGCGTGGGACTGGCGGATGGCGAGTTGGGCTTCGCCGCCCGCGTATATGAGCCGCTATCCGGCAGAGTCATGGAGGTTTGGACGACAGAGCCGGGCGTCCAGTTTTACGCCGGCAACGTACTCGATACGACCCTGGTCGGCGCCAGCGGCCGGCTCTATCGGCAGAGTGACGGCCTCGCGCTCGAGACGCAGCATTTCCCCAACTCGCCGAACCAGCCCGGCTTCCCCTCAACCGTATTGCGGCCGGACCAGCGCTTCCAGTCGACTACCGAGTACCGCTTCTCGACCGATTCGAGCAGTTAGTCTTGGGCGGTGGGGTCGAAGGCGTCGCGCAAGCCGTCGCCGATGATGTACAGGCAGAGCACAACAATCGTTATCAGCAGTCCCGGCAGAATCATCAGATGAGGCGCTTTGCCGATAAACTCGCGCGATTTGCTGAGCATATTGCCCCAGGTGGCAGTCGGCGGCTGAACGCCCAGCCCGAGAAAACTTAGGGCGGCTTCGATGAGCATGACGATGCCGATATTGCGCGCCAGGGTGACGATGGTCAGAGAAAAGACATTGGGCAGGATATGCACCTGCATGATGCGCCAATCGGAGGCGCCGATCGCTTTCGCCCCGACGATGAACTCGCGCGAGCGTATCGCCAGCGTCTCCCCGCGCACCAGGCGTGTGGTCACGGTCCAGGTCAGAAATACGATGACCAGGATTAGCGAATTGGCGTCAGGACGAAATACGGCGGATATTACAATTAACAGGACAAGCCCCGGGATGGCGTTGAGCGTGGTGATAATCCAATTGATGATGTCGTCGACGACGCCGCCGTAAAAGCCGGTGATAATGCCCAGCGTGACGCCGATCACAAGCGCCAGAAAGGCTGACATAAAGCCGATGAAAAGCGAAACTTGCCCGGCGTAAAGCAGCCGCGCCAAATGATCCCGTCCCAGGTTGTCCGTGCCCAGCAGGTGGCCTTCGCTGAATAGCGGCAGATATTTGGATTTGGAGGCGTCGGTTGTATTGGGGTCTACGCCCAGCGCGCCGGTAATCAGCGGCGCAGTCACGGAGGCTATCGTCAGCAGCAAGATGATGCCAATGGCCACCAGCGACAGGCGGTCTTTCCATAAACGCGCCAGCGCCAGGTCGGTCAACGACTTGCTGCGGAGCAGGCCCTCCAGTTCGTCGTTGGTCGCGCTAACTCTTGTCGACATATGGCGTCCCTATGTTATCCGTATGCGCGGATCGATGATCACGTAAAGGATGTCAGACAGCAGAAAGCCCAGAATTGTGCCCAGGGAAGCAAAGATTACAATGCCCATCACCACCGGATAATCTTGCTGAATAGCTGAGGTGTAGGTGATCCTGCCGACGCCAGGCCAGGCAAAAACGGTCTCAATGACGATTGCGCCGGCCCAGACATTGGTGATGATTGGGCCCAGCAGCGTGGCGACAGGAATCATGGCGTTGCGCATGGCGTGGCGGAAATTGACGACGCTGGGCGACAATCCCTTGGCGCGGGCGGTTCGTATGTAATCCTGATTCAGTACTTCCAGGGTCGATGTACGGATATAGCGAGAGAATAACGCCACAAATCCGGCGGCGAATACGACAGTAGGCAGTATCAGATAATCAATTCGCTCAAGAAATGTGGGACAGACGCCATATAGATTTACAACGCAGCGCCCGCCAATCGGCACCAACTTTAGCTCTACGGCGAAGACAAAGAGCAGGATATAACCCAACCAGAAATTCGGCACGGCGTCGAAGATCACCGCCATCACGCGCGATACATTGTCGAAGAGGCGGCCGCGGGTCACGGCGGAAAGCACGCCAACCGGAACGCCGATGGCCAGCGACGTCAGAATGGCGGCGATGCCCAGCTCGAGTGTGGCGGGCAAATTAGCCAGGAAGACGTCCATGACAGGCTGTTTCTTGACGAAGGAGCGGCCGAAATCTCCGCGCAGGATGCCATAATTGTCGCCCGGCGGCTCCGGGACGCCGTCGCCGTCTTCATCCAGGGGCGTCAACAGCTCAAAGGCGCCATCGGCGACGCCATCGCCGTCGGCGTCCCAGCGCAGCCAGTCATCGCCGGCCAGCCAGCGCAGGTACTGAATGTGAAAGGGATCGTCAATGCCCAGTTGCGCCGCCAGGCGCGCGCGCGTTTCCGCCTTGATGTCCGGCGACAGATACAAGCGTTCCACCACGCTGCCCGGCGCCAGCCAAAGCAAGAGATAGGAAAGCAAGCTGATGCCAAAGAAGGTGGGGATTGATTGTACAAGACGGCGGATGACGTATTTTATCATGGCATTACTGCTCAGTAGCGAAGCTGTCCGCGGCAAAAGAAAGAACGCGCCGGCGCCGGGCCGACGCGTTCTACCGAAAAGCTATTGCAAGGTCCTACGGGCTGATAGCGATATCGGCCATGTTGGCGTAGCGCGTTTCCGCGTACGGCATCCAGTTCTGCACGGCGTTCGATTCAGCGTACATGGAGAAGGGGGCGAATAGCCACCACCATGGCACTTCATCGTGCAAGATCCGGCTGATTTCGTGATAGAGCGCCTGCCGCTCGGAAAGGTCGCAGCCGGGCAAGGACAGCGCCTCGTCGTAGAGCTCGGTGACGCGGTCATTGCTGTAGGAGACGAAGTTGAAACCGCCGCCGACCGTGTCGCCCACCGGCGTGAAGACGTTGCGCGCATCGGTGTCCTGAGCGAGGTTGGTGAAGCCGATCATGATGGCGTCAAAGTCCTGGCCCAGCAGGAAAGTCACCAGCGGTCCGAACTCAATGGTCTGGAAGTCCACCGCGATGCCGATCTGGCCCAACTGATCCTGGATAACCGTGCCGGCCGCTTCGCGAACCAGGTTGCCGGAGTTCGTCAGCAGCTCGAAGGCGAACTCGGTACCGGCCTCGGCATAGAGCGCGTCTTCCGTAGCGACCAGGGGTGTGCTGGCGTCATCGTCGTGATCGACGAAACCGGCTTCCGCCAGCAGCGCCAGCGCCGCATCGGGATTATATTCCCAAGGCTCAATGCTGGCGTCGTAGCCCCAGAGCGCGGGCGTGCCAAAGCTGTTGACCTGGATGCCTTCACCCTCGGCCGCGCCTTCAATGATGTCATCGTAGTTTACGGCTTGAGCGATCGCCTGGCGAACGCGAATATCGCCAAAGAAGTGGTGATGGCCTTGATCAACCGGGTTGCCGTCCTCGTCCAGTCCATCGACCGGATTGCTGCGGTCAGCCAAATTGAAGCCGACAAACGTTAAGCCGTCGTCGACGTACTCGTAGATTTGGAACTCACCCGCTTCGGCGCGATCACGGAAGTCTTGCATTTGCACCGCCGGCACAGACGCCGAACCGGCCGTCCCCACGGAGTTTACCTCGCCAGCCAGGAATTGCTGAATACCGACCAACTGGTCCGGCACGTTGCGCAGGATATAGCCTTCGGGCGATACGGTCATCCAGTGGTTGTCATTGCGGATCATGCTGGTCTGTTCATCGGCGACCAATGCGCCAAAGTTGAAGACGCCGGAAGTGACATTGGGATGCTTGTTGTATTCGAGATTGTCAATTTCGGCGAAGTCGCCGTCGATCAGCGGTTCAATATGGTGTTTGGGCAGAATGCCAAAGTCATCCAGCTCGTCCAGCGCGCGGCAGGACGCCAGTTTCAAGTTCACGACAAGCGTTGTCTCATCGACGGCTTCGACGCTGTCCACGCTTTGCAGCACGCTCCCGCGCGGCGACGAGGTTTCGCCGCTGGCCAGCGCCGCAAAAGTGAATTCGTAATCGTAAGCGGTCACCGGCGCGCCGTCGTTCCAGGTGATGTCGTCGCGCAGGCTGAAAGTGTAGACCAAGCCGTCTTCGGAGATTGTCCAATCCAAAGCCAGTCCATTGTCCTGGTCGTTGCGCCCGGCTTTCATGGGCGCGCGCGTCTCTGGATCAATGTTATAGATGCTTGGGAAGAGGAATTCGGTTAGCGACAGATCTACCGTATTGTTGGTGAGCAGGGGATTGATGGTGGTGGGATCCCCGCCGAAATTGGTGCCGATCAAGATGCCTCCGTCTTGCGCGCTGGCCCCGGCCGCGATCAGGGCGGCAAGCGCAAGTACAAAGAGGACGCGAACTATTCTGTGCATGATATGCTCCTGTAGTCTACTGTTGCTTACAATGCCGATTTCGTATATCAGGCGCAGTGAGTATACCAGCCTTTGACCGGATTGCGCCACGATTGGATCAGGATAGGAAAATGTCTCATGCTGGCGTGGGCTGCCAGAACCGCCAGTCGCCTGGGTAAACTGGCGCGCAATTGCCCGACGCAGCGCGCGCCAATTGGCGATTATTTGATAAACTTCAACAAATGAGAGTAGCGAGTAGCATAGGGCGGTAAAGATGAAACCTATCGATACCATCATCGTTGGGGCCGGCGGGCGCGGCAATGCCTACGGCGCCTTCGCGTTGGAGCATCCGCAGGAAATGCGGGTTGTGGGGGTGGCTGAGCCCGATGCTTTCCGCCGCGAGCGCTTCGTCGGGCGTCATGATATCGCGCCCGATATGGTCTTCCGCGACTGGCAGTCTCTGCTCAAATCGAGCGACAAGAGGGCGGCCACGATCATCAATTGCACCATGGACCGTTTTCACTTTGAGTCGACGATGCGGATGCTCGAGCTCGGCTATGATGTGCTCCTGGAAAAACCCATGACGCCGGTATTGGAGGAGAACATTCGCCTGGTGCGGCAAGCCGAAGCGGCGGGCCGCGTCCTGCAAATCTGCCACGTGCTTCGCTACACGCCATTCTGGCAGGCATTGCGGCAGGTGGTTCATTCCGGCGCGCTCGGCCGCGTCATCAGCGTGACCCATCGGGAAAACCTGACTTACTTCCATATGGCCCACAGTTTTGTGCGCGGCAACTGGCGGCAGGAAGAGTCCTCCGGGCCCATGATCCTGAGCAAATGCTGCCACGACTTTGATGTGCTCTTATGGATCTTGCAGCAGAAGGTCGCGCGCCTCAGTTCATTTGGCAGCTTGACGCATTTCCGGCCCGAATACGCGCCGGAGGGCGCCACCCTGCGCTGCACCGACGGCTGCCCGGCGGCCGATACCTGTAAATACGAGGCGACCAGGCTCTACGCGACCGATAACGATGGCTGGCCGCAGAACGCCGTGTCCTACGCCGCATCGCGGGAAAAGCGGCTGGAAGCGCTGAAGACAGGCTGGTACGGACGCTGCGTCTACTTCTGCGACAACGACGTTGTCGATCATCAGACTGTGACTATGGAAATGGAAGATGGAACGACCGTCTCCCTGGTGATGAACGGGCAGGGCGACGAGGAATGCCGCACCATGCGTTGGGACGGTACCAAGGCGACGCTCTATGGTAAATTCTCGTCGCGCGGTCACGAGATTCGTATTCACCATCACCTGACGGGCGAGGTGGAACATGCGCCGATCGTGGCTCGTGATCAAAGCGGCCATGGCGGCGGCGATTACGGCATTGTCCGCAGCTTCATCAACACCGTGCAGGGTAGACCGGACAATAGCGTCACATCGGCGCGCGAATCACTCGAGAGCCATCTGCTGGCATTCGCAGCCGAGGAATCCCGTTTGCGGAAGACGGTCGTCGACATGAATGAATTTCGGGCGCGCGTACAGGCGTGAGCGGTTCGGCAAGTCAGGCCCGAAGTAAGGCCTTCATGGCCGGTCAAGCAAGCTGAGCACCCCCGACAGGATTCGAACCTGTGCGCCTGGTTCCGGAAACCAGCGCTCTATCCCCTGAGCTACGGGGGCTCTTCAACTGCCATCTTAACAGAGCGGGCAAGGAGCGGCAAGCCCACCCTCGGCTCAGAGGGCCGTCCGGCTGCGCTGTCTGGGCGAGCCGCTTGCAGTCCTGCCAAGAGTTGGCTAACTTGCTATAATGGCGTCTTGGCGAGGCGCCGCCTCGTGAAAACTGGAAGCGCGGCATCGCAAGGTCCATGTTCAGGCGAATTCGTTGGCGGATATTAGTAGCGGTCTCTATACTGTTTTTGGCTGGCTGCAACGCATTGGCGGCCGGGGATTCAGTCGCCACGATTGATGCCGATCTCACGATGTACGCTTCGGAAAGCGACATGATTCGGGAAGCCGCAACCGCCGAGAGCAATATGGCCCTTGAGACCGTGGTCGCCGCCAGTACGCGAGTCGCCGAATTGTCGATTGTGAATGCGGCTTTGGGCGCAACGCTGCGAGCGAATTACACTGTCACGCCCCAAGTCGAAGCGGTCGTCGTCAGCGCGGAAGATATGGGAAGTTCTCTGGAAGACAGCATGATGGACGACTCGACCGCGGATCAGCCGGCAGCGGAAGCGATGACAGTTTCCAACCTGAGCACCGCCGCCGGCATTGATTCCAACAGCGGCTGCGCCAGCGGAACCTTGCGGCAGTTCAGCCCGGGCGTTTCGGAGATTTATGTGACGGCTCGCGTCACAGCCCTGCGCGCAGGCGCCGATTTTCAAGTCGCCTGGTTTCGGGGCGATACCCCGGTTTATGATGTGGGCTGGCGGTCCACTTACTCGAAACCCTTTGAATGTATCTGGTTCTTCGCTACACCGGAGGACTTTGCCTTTGCTCCCGGGCGCTATTCGGCATCCATGATGGTTGACGGCGTCGAGCTGGGCAGCACCGACTTCGACATCCTGGCCAACTAACCGGAGACCGACGCTTTGCAATCCCGTCACCTCATGCGAGTCCTGCTGCCAGGGCTCATCGTAGCGCTGTTTTGCGGCGCCGGTCACAGCCAGGAAACGAGCCGGGCGGACGGTAGCAATGGCTTTCGGGCTTCGTCCGTCTCCGAAGTCAACGTGGACGCGCTTACGGCGACGATGGCTGCGACAGGCGCGGAAACGATCGCGCCGGTTGAGCACAACGTACTGCATCGCCCGATCGAACTGTCCGATGATTTGACGCACTGGGTGGACCGCAGCTACCCCTATGGCAGCACCCAGCAGGGCGCGCGGCCCGTGCATCTGGGCGTCGAATTCGTCAATCCGCGCCATACGCCGGTCTTTTCGGCAAAGTCCGGCGTGATTGTATTTGCCGGCGCCGACGACGCGATTAAGGTAGGGCCGCAGCTCGACTACTATGGACGGGTCGTGATCGTGGCGCATGAGATCGAGTCTTTGGCCGGGCGAAAAGTGTTCACCTTGTATGGCCACCTGGAAGACATAAGCGTAAAAGCCGGCCAATACGTAGACGATTTGACGCGGCTGGGCCATATTGGTTCGAGCGGCGTCGCGCTGGGGCCGCATCTGCATTTTGAGGTGCGCGTCGATGACCCCTTTGACTTTCGCATGACGCGCAATCCCGAACTCTGGCTGCAACACTACGTTGATCGCGGCATGATCATCGGCAGAATCCGCAATCAGGCGGGCGCGCCCGCGCCTGGCAAACGCGTAGCCATCCGTTCCGACGCCGTCAACCGCGATGTGTATAGCTACGAGCGAGGGGCAGTCAATTCCGATCCCGTGTGGGACGAGGACTTTACTGTGGGCGACCTGCCGGCGGGCGTTTATCAGATGGTCGTGCTTAATGACGCCGGCAAGATAGCCTTCGTGGACGAGGTGGCGGTAGAAGCGTATCGCACAACAGTTGTCGACATTGCGCTTGCCGACGACTAGGCTCTTGTCGCGACTCAACGATAGATTCGGTATTCGATGGTGATCGGACCGTCGCGCGTGATGTTGGTCACTTGCATTGCGCCGCGGTGTCCGTCCGCCGTCCGCAAGGTGTAGACCGTTCTCAAGAGATCGTCCGCGCCTGCGATGACTGTATTGGCCGGCACGGCGTTGATGACGTCGTAGTGCGTCTGGCTCAAGTCTGAATACTGGAAAATCGGGGCGAAGCCGGCGTTGCCCAGCGCGGCCAGATCGTTGCCGGTCCAGGCCAGATCGGGGTTGGCGTCCCCGTCGAGATCAATGGAGCCGGCCGACGTGGTCCAGGCGCCGCTCGCCAGTACCGCGCGGTCGGCCATATACTCGAACACAAAATCCTGATTATTCGCTTCCCCGGTTGCGCCTTCGTGGACTTGCTGGTTGAGATCAGCCACGATAATTACTGACTGAGGGCCGGTAGGTCCGTTTAGGTTCGGGTACAGTTGCGCGGTCGTCTGCTGGCCGGCGCCAAGCCCGGCTAGATTGACGCCAGCATATTGGCCGCCTGGCTGAAATGTGCCGGCGATGGCAAAGGGCCCGGCCGGGTTCTGTCCCTGGTTGCGCACTGTGACGTTTAAGGCGCTTGGCTGCCCAATGGTGAGTCGCGCGGGGCTCGCGTCGAGAACCAGCAGGTCCGGCTCTTGCGGCGGCGTTGGCGTGTTGGTGGGCGCGGGCGTCGGCGTCGCCGGCGGCTGAATGATCGGCACAAGGTTGCGCTCGCCAAAGGTGTCTACCAGCCAGGCCGCCAGCCAGCCCCATTGGCCGCGATAATCAATGACCAGCCAGCTATGGTCGACATTCGCGCCCAGAATCCGCGCCTGCGCGCCTTGAATTACCTGACCGATGACTTCGTAATCTGTGCCGGGCCCGCTGCGCACATTCTGATACTCGCTCTTGATCCTCAGGTGGTAGCCGGTGGGGGTTGCCGTTGGCAAGGGCGCGGCGGTAGCTGGCGCGTGTGTAGGCTCCGGGTCCGCCACAGGCGCGGTCGCAATGGTGTTGATAAGGTCAGGATAGCGGGCGACGACATTGGCGGCGCCATATTCGTTCAGCCGGGCGACAATCACATTGTTGCTGGTTTCGCCCGGCGGCAGACCGGCGGGATTCAGTTCGCCCTGTACGCCAATGAACGAATTGAAGGCGTTCAAAGCGCTGTTGAAGGCGCCGCCTTGCCCGGCGGCCGCAGCGATCAGACGAATGGCGTCATAGCTGGCGGCGGCCAGGGCATCGGGCAGGCGCCCAAATTCGCGGGCGTAGGCCAGGGTAAACTGCCGACTGGCTGCATCGTCAAGGGCATAAGACCAGGTGGACAGGCTGATGATGCCGGGCAGATGCTCAGCGGGCAAGCGCTCGGCAAATTCGGGTTCGCTCGCGCGGCTGTAGACGAGCTCTCCCTGATAGCCGGCATCGCGAAGTCGCGCAATTGCTTGCGCGGCCAGGTCTGGCGGGCCAAATACGGCAATCGCGTCCGGCGCCGATTGCGTCGCCGCCATTTGCCCCAGGTTCAGCCGGGATTGGTCGAAGGCGAGCATAGACGGACGCAGGCCAGCGGATGCCAGCGCATTGGCAAAAGATATCAGGCTGGTCGTGCTGGCGGTATCCAGTTGGACCGTGGAAATGGATTCAACAGCCAGCTCGTTTGCCAGGAAATCCGCCAGGCCGCTGAATTGCGCGCTTTCCGGCGCGCGGCTGCGATAGAAGCGCCCCGTTAGATCCGCAAGCAAGACTGAATCGCCAGTCGCCGGCGTGAATACAGGCGTCTGCATATCTTGCAGCTGGGCCATATGGCTGTGGACAAGGTCGTCGCTTTCCGGCCCGATAACCGCCAATACGCTGGCTTGCTTCATATTAGCGGCGGCGATCTCCATATTGTCGGGCGGTGTATCCACTACCGATAGCTCGAAGCGCGTTCCGTCGGCGCCGACGATGCCTCCGGCGGAATGGATGTGATCAGCCGCCAGGCGCGCGCCGGCCAGCATGGAGCCCGACGGATAATCAATTACGCCGATTCTCAACTCGTACTGCGCGCTGGTTCGGTGGGCGCCCAGCCAGACGATGCAAGCCAGGGCCAACGCCATCCAAAGCCTTCGTCTGCGCTGGACAGTCATGTGGCTATCCGGTCAAACTGTTTTATCGCTACAACCAGTATACAAACAAGTCGTTAGACCGCATAGCCAAGGGCGCGTTGCCCACTTGATTTCCAGATGCCCGCTGACTATACTCGCGCTAGATTACTCCCAAGCGCCAGTCTCGGCAGTCCGCGAAAAGCATGCAGCGCGAACGCATTACCGACAACATCTTTGTATTTCGCAGCAGCCAGTACGCCCAGGTAACGGCCGGTCTGGTATTGACCAGCGAAGGCGCCGTACTCATCGACACCTTGCTCTATCCTGAGGAGACCTTGCGCATACGCCGCTATGTAGAATCCGGGCTGCGGTCAAGCGTGCGCTATGTCATCAATACGCATTTTCATGCGGATCACACGACCGGCGCCTGTTTTTTTCCGGAGGCGCAGGTTCTGTCACATCGACTGTGCGCGGACATTCTGGCGACGCGCGGCCGCGAAAGCCTGGAGCGAATGAAGGCGGCATCGCCGGAGTTTGAACCTGTCGAGCTCGTCATACCCAATATCACCTTCGAGGATCAGATGTCGCTCGAGCTGGGCGAGTTCCGCTTCACGCTGCGTTCGAGCCCCGGCCACAGCCCGGATTCCATTGTCTGTCTGGTACATGGCGACGACATTCTCTTCGCGGCTGATACGGTGATGCCTATCCCCTACTTCGTCGATGGCAGTTTCGAAGATCTGGAGCGATCGCTTGCGGCGCTGGCTGAACAAGAGTATGAGAACATCGTGCAAGGACATGGCGATATTATATTGCGGGGCGAGGCGCCGGATAAAATCGCCAGCGATCTGGAATATCTTCGCCGACTGTCCGAGGCGGTGGCGGCGGCGCTGGATGCTGGACAAGAGAATATCGAAGACGCGATACCGCTGGACGCGTGCGGCAAGAGCCAGGTCCTCTTGAATGGAGTCGTTCAGCAGTTGCATCGGCACAACATACGGGCATTGGTGAGCGGCGGGTCGGGTTCAGTCATTTCGGCTGACAGAGATGCATCCCACGATTACGAAGGAAATTCGCAATGGCAACAGAAGAATCTTATCTGACCCGAGAAGGCGAAGACGCGCTGCGCCGCGAATTGCGTCAGCTGGTTGAGACACGGCGCCCGGCGCTGGCGCGCAAGTTGAAAGACGCGGTGGCGCAGGGAGACCTCAAGGAGAATGCCGACTACCATGACGCCAAGGAGCAGCTTGGGTTCGTAGAAGGGCGCGTGCAACATATTGAATCGGTTCTGAGGAATGCCATCATTGTGGACAGCTCGGGGCCCAGCGATGAGGTGCGGGTGGGGTCCACCGTGGTTATCCGGGAAGTCGGCAGCGACGAAGACGAAGAGTACAAAATCGTCGGCAGCGCCGAGGCCAACCCGCGCGAGCGCAAAATCTCGCAGAAGAGTCCTATCGGTTCGGCGCTGTTAGGGAAAAAGATCGGCAGAAAAGTCTCCGTGACTACGCCAGACGGCGAAATCAAATTCAAGATCGTGGAAATCCACTAACGCCGGTCCCCGGCCCAGCTCGCTCAATTAAGCATCCAGGCCGAGACGGCGCGCCCTGCGGCGTTTAAGAATAGGGCATGAAGTTGCCCGTGCCGCCGAATGGGTCTTCCTCTTCATCTTCCGGGCGTTTCGGCGCCTGTTGCCCAGTCGAGGAGACGGGGCGCGGCGCGTTCATGCTCCCGCTGGGCGGCGGCGACGGGGACGTAGTCTCCGACGGCGGCCCGAATTGCATTTCCGCGTATTCGTTGAAGGGTGAATTGGCCGGCGCCGGGTAACCGCTTGCGGGCACGCTCGCGCCGACCGCCTGCTTACGCCAAGCCAGTATTTCGATTTGAAGGGTCTCAATACCGCTGTCGGGAGTGCCGCCGCCATAGTTGCAGACCACTGACTGGACGCGGGCCTGAATGTGGATGGCGCCGCTGTCCAAAACCTGGCGCGCGCCGGATTCCGCCGCGACAATGTCGGACCCGGCGTCGCGCACGCGGTTGGCGACGGCGGCGTGCAAAGCCGGATCGTGCAAGGCGGCCGGCGCGGCAAAGACCTTGGTCAGCGTCTCTTGCGAGGCCATGTCAAAGCCCCAGAACTCGACCGACTGCAATTCATTGCCGATATGCGTGGCGCCGGAAATCCCGCATTCGCCGAGAAACTGGCTGCCCGCGTCCGGCGGCAATTCTATGGCGAAGGAATCGTCCAGATTGCGCCCCTTGATATAGGTCGACAGGGCGCGCAATACAGGCGCGCCATATTGAGGATGGATTGTCCCGCTTGCTTCTGTCTCGTCTTCGCCCCAGGTCGCCGTCGGCGCTTCGCTGTGGGCCTGCAGAGGCTGCTCGCCTGGCGCGGCCGCGGGCTTCGCTGTGGACGGGCTCGCTGTCGCCCTTTGCCTGCTGGCGCGGCTGGCGGATGAGCCTTCGCTTACAGGCAAGATGTTGCGCCCGGCAATCACGACAATCGGAATTGCCAGCGCCACTACGGCCAGCGCTGCGACTATCTGAAGCGTGCTGCCGATGACGCCGGGATCTTGCGGCGCCAGCGCCCCGGGCAGGTTCTCGTAACCGGGGATATCCATCAACGACTCCAGGGCGGCGCGCTCGGCGGCGGGAACTTGCGTGTCGGTCGCCAGGCCTTCAACCACGGACTGCGGGCTGGGGATCTGCTGCAAGACAAGCAGGGCATTGCTGCCGTCATAGTGCACATCCTGGGAGTGCCCGACAGCGATCATGCGCACCCACTGTTTGATCGCATCCCGGCTCATGTGTCGAGGCGACGCGCCCGTTAGTTCTGTCGGAATGATCAAATACGCCGTCGCCAGGCCCAGCGCCATGCCCAAGAGGACAAGCAGGACTGTTATACGTTGCGGGCCGGCGGCCATGAGGCTTTGGATGCGCGAACCGGACGGATTCCCGCGGTTTTCAGGCGATGGATTAGACAGTCCCGCGCCGTCAGCCCGGCTGGATTCGGACGCTCCCGATGATTGCGCGCGATTGGACATTCGACCTTGAAGGCTCATGAACTGCGCCCTTTCGAGTCTCAAATAGGCATACTTGCCATGCAGTATACGATAGTTAACAATGCGCCACAAACGCGTAGCGCGCCAACTTTCCCGGCGCCGGTTCGGTAATTTCAAGCTGACGCGAATTGTGCGCCGGCAGGCCTAGACGACGGCGGGTTCCTTGTCGTCCTGGCCGAGTGGAGAGGGTTCCACCGGCTTCAAGTCCTTGGGCAGTCTCCAGGTCGTATAGTCGCAGTCGGGGTAGCGGCTGCAGCCGTAGAATACGCGGCCCTTGCGCGAGCGGCGCTCGACGATTTCGCCTTGGCTTTCGCCGCCGCATTGGGGGCAGAGCAGTCCCTTTCGCAGCAGGTAACGTTCAGTATGTTTGCATTCGGGATAATTTGAGCAGCCGATAAACTTGCCGTAACGCGAGTGCTTGATGACCAACTCGCCCTCGCCACAAGTCGGACAATTGCGCCCGACCTTCTCGGCCACATCGCGCCGCGGCATGTTCTCGCGGGCGTTCACCAGGCGCTTCTCAAAAGGCGCATAGAACTCGCCCAGCATGGGCCGCCAATCGCGTTTGCCGTTGGAGACTTCGTCAAGCTGGTTTTCCATTTTGGCGGTGAAGGCGTAGTCCATCTCCTCCTGGAAGAATTCGGTGAGAAGCTCGCAGACGACGCGGCCGGTCTTGGTGGGATGCAGGCGTCGTTCGATTTGCGTGACATATTCGCGCGTTTGAATGACCGTGACGGTTGGCGCGTAGGTGCTGGGCCGGCCAATGCCTCTTTCCTCCAACTGGCGGATCAGGCTGGCTTCGTTGTAACGGGACGGCGGCTGCGTGAAGTGCTGCTCCGGTAATATCTGGCGCCGATCAAGCCATTCGCCACTCGCGAGGTCGGGGAATTGCTGCTGCTGATCGTTATGGTTTTTGCCGCTGCGCTCGGCGGCCTTTCCGCTGAGGGCAAGGTGGCCCGCGAATTTCAGCTGGCTGCCGGAGGCGCGGAAGAGGTAGGGCATGTCGTCGTCGGAAAGGCCGGCTCTGACCTCAATGCGGAGCGTGTCGTAGACGGCGGGGGACATCTGGCTGGCGACAAAACGATTCCATATCAGGGTGTATAGCTGCAATTGCGCGCGGTTCAGACGGCTCGCCAGCGAGTCGGGAGTTCGGTCGACGCTGGTCGGACGGATGGCTTCGTGGGCTTCCTGGGCGCCTTTGGCGCGCGTCTTGTACTTTGGGGGCTTTGCCGGCAAATAATTCGCGCCGTAATTTGCCTTGACAAACCGGCGCGCGTCGTTTTGGGCGTCTTTGGATACTTGAACGCTGTCCGTACGCATGTAGGTGATGAGGCCGACCGACTTGCCCTGGCCGAGATCAATCCCCTCGTACAGCTGCTGCGCAATGCGCATGGTTCGGCTGGCGCCGAAGCCGCGGCGATTGGAAGCCGCCTGCTGCAGGGTGCTGGTGGTGAAGGGCGCCAGTGGTTTGCTCTGCCGCGTGCCGCGCTTCACCGCAGCGACTTGGAACTTGCTCTGGCGCAGCGCCTCGACATGAGGCTGTACCGTAGCTTCGCTATCGAGGACGGGCGGCTCGTCGCGTTTCGGATCGAAGGTCACCTTCTGGTCGTCGATTTGCACCAGGCTCGCGCTGAAGCGTCCGCTGTCGCCGCTTTGGCCCGGTTTCGCCAGTGCCGCGTCAATGGTCCAGTATTCGCGCGGCTTGAAGGCGGCGATCTCATCTTCGCGCTCGACCACCAGGCGCAAGGCGATGCTTTGGACGCGGCCAGCCGAGAGCCCATTGCGCACCTTGGACCACAGCAGTTGTGATACCTGATAGCCAACCAGCCGGTCGAGGATGCGGCGCGCTTGCTGGGCGTTCACCAGGTCAATGTTGATGTCGCGCGGATGGGCGAAGGCATCGGCAACGGCGCCGTCCGTGATTTCATGGAATACCACTCGTTTGATTCGCGCGGTAGGCATCTCAGCCGCCGCGACCAGGTGCCAGGCTATGGCTTCGCCCTCGCGGTCGGGGTCTGTCGCCAGATAGATCTCTTCCGCGACTTCCGCCGCCGCCTTAAGTTCTTTGACTACGGCGCGCTTTTCATTGGGAACGCGATATTCGGGCTCGAACTTGTTCTCGACGTCAACGGATAGCCGGCTTTTAAGCAAGTCGCGAACATGACCGACGGAAGACAGAACTGTATAGTCCTTGCCCAGGAAGCCGCCGATGCTGCGCGCTTTGGCCGGCGATTCGACGATGACCAGGCGGCCGATCTCGGCGGGCCTGCGGCCATTTGACCTGGCGGCGGACTTGGAGCGCTTTTTCCGTTTGGCCTTGGGCTTGGCTTTCTTCCGCTTCGGTCGTTCAATTTTTTCCGGTTTCGGGATGCCCTCGTGAGCGGCGGTCGCGCCCATCCGAAACAACCTGGTATCACATTCAGCGCACTGTCCGCGCGTAGCGGGCGTACCGGTTTTGGTGTAAACGGGCTCAGCAGAGTTGATATCTCGTTTGGTTCTGCATTTCACGCAATAAGCCTGAAGCGCATCGAAATTGCTGTCAGCCATATTTGGTCCTCGTCAGCGGTTCGTCAGTGTTAGAGATAATCTTCGTTGCCATTGTCGCGCAAGTAATTGACGACTTGCTTCACATCCTGGGTGCGGTCTTTGTGGCAAATCAGCAGCACATCGTCAGTATCCACTACGACAATATCCTCGACGCCGATGGCCACGGTCAGGCGGTCGCTGAATACCAGCGTATCACGCGTGTCAAGTATGACGCGAATGTCGCTGGCCTCGCCTTTGATGCAATTGCCGAAATTGTCTTGCGGCAGGATATCGTAGAGCGACGCCCAGGAACCGACATCGCTCCAGCCGATGTCAGTCGGGATGACGGCGATATTGTCGGTCTTTTCCATGATGGCGAAGTCGATCGACAGCTTGGGCATCGTCTCCCAGATGTCGTTCAGTTTCTCTTCATAATCGGGCGCGCCGGCGGCGGATTGCAGGTAGGAGCACATGGCGTAGATGGCGGGCTGAATGCGCTCCAGGTCTCGCATGGCGCGGTCAACCCGCCAGATGAACATGCCGGAATTCCAGCTGTACAGTCCCGAAGCCAGAAATTGAGTCGCGCGCACAATATCGGGTTTTTCGGTGAAGCGCTTGGAATGATAGACGGCGAAATCGTTGTAATCGCCCAAAGGCGCGCCTTGTTCGATGTACCCGTATCCGGTGGCGGGATACGAGGGCGCGATGCCCAAGGTTACGATGTAGCCGTCTTGCGCGACCTTCCAGGCGGACTCCAGCACTTGGCAGAATTTCGGCTGCTGCGCGATGTGGTGGTCGGCTGTCAGAATCGCCACTGTCGCGTCGGGATCCCGCTTTTGAATGGTGGCCAGGGCCAGCGCCAGGGCCGGCGCGGTATTCTTGGCGTAAGGTTCGACGATGAAGTTTTCACGCGGAAGCTGAGGGACTTCAGCCCGCAGGTCGTCCACCAACTCTCGCCCGGTGACGACGAAGATGTCTTCCGGCGGAAAGATGGACTGAATCCGCTCCACGCTGGTGCGAAACATAGATTCGTGGTTGATGAGCGGCAGCAATTGTTTGGGCGTCTTGGCGCGGCTCATCGGCCACAGCCTGGTGCCGTGCCCGCCCGCGGCAATCAGTGCGTAATAGCGATCCATTTCAGCGGCTATCTGTCCGGTGATTAACGCGCCCGGCAGTATTGCATAGGTCCGGCGCTCTCGGCAAGTCCTTTTAACTCCAGCATAGTCAGTGTACTGGTGACGGTGGCGGTGGGCAATTCAGTTTGGCGCACGATGAAGTCGACATGCACGGGGTCGGCGCTCAGCTGCCGCATGACTGCTTCTTCGGCGTCGTTGGCCGGCTGAATCTCATGGGCGCGGCTGCTCGTTTCCACATTGATATGCGATACCTGCAACTCTTCCAGGATGTCGTCAAGGCCGGCCACCAGCTTGGCGCCTTCTTGAATCAGGATGTTTCCGCCGCGGCCGGACAGGCTAAAGATATTGTGTGGCGCGGCGAATACGTCTCGGCCCTGGTCTATGGCGTGGGAAACGGTGTTAAGCGCGCCGCTTTTGATTGGCGCTTCGGCGACCAGAACGCCCAGCGACAGCCCGCTAATGATGCGATTTCGCTGCGGGAAGTTCTTGCCCAGCGGCTTTGCGCCCAGGGGCATTTCCGTGACTATGGCGCCCTTGGCTGCAATTTCTTCCGCCAGTTCGGTATTCTCGCGCGGGTAAACTATGTCGATGCCGGTCGCCACCACGGCGATAGTCTTGCCGGCGTCAAGCGCGCCTTGATGAGCCGCGGCGTCGATGCCGTGCGCCATGCCCGAGATGATCGTCACGCCCTGCCGCGCCAGCTGACCGGACAGTTGAGCGGCGACATTCCGGCCATACAGGCTGGACTTGCGCGTGCCGACGACAGCCAGGGCGCTCTCATTGCCCGGGGCGAGCGCGCCGCGCATATACAGCAGGACCGGCCGGTCGGGCAGTGTGCGCAAGAGCCGAGGATAGGACTCGTCTTCCAGCGTGATTAGCGATGCGCGCGCCGCGGCGACCCGATCCATTTCCCGCGCCAGATCGATTTTCTTGCGGGCGGCGCAGAATTGACTCAACAGCGCTGGCGGCAAATTGAGCCGCATAATGCTCGACTCTGGCTCGCGCCAGAGTTCCTCTGCTGAGTCGAAATGCGTCAACAACTGCGACAATTTGGCGACGCCGAAATTCGGGATGAGGTGCAATCCCAGCCAGAATTGTTGATGATGGTTAGACGGCATAAGGGTCCATTAATGAAGAGACAACGCGTTCAGCATATCAGCGGAGAAAGATTGTTGTCAAGTTGGCCGCGGACTGGCTCATTCGGGTATCAAGCCGTCGGGCAAGGCCATCGCGATGACCCGGGATTCGAAGTCGATGCTCAATATGGTTTCGTCATGCGCCGGCAGCAGCAGCTCTCCATAGGCCGGGCTTTCGACGATATAGACATCGTTGGCGCCCGTTTGGAGCACCTCCTTAACACGGCCGATAGTCTTGTCCGCGCAGACGACTTGCAAGCCGATTAACTGAAACAGATAGTACTGTTCGCCTTCCAGCGGCGCCGCTTGCTCAGGGTCGATCATGACCAGTTTGGAGCGCAGGCGCTCGGCATCGTCGCGGCTGCTGTAACCGGCCAGGCTCAGCAAGGCGTAGGTCTTGTTGAAGCGAACGTTTTTGACGGCCAAGCGGATTCTGCGCTTATCTTCGGGAGAGTCCGCCAGGTAGACGTAGTCCAGATCGAGAAGCTGTTCGCGATTCTCGGTCAGGACGCGCGCTCGCACCTCGCCACGCACACCGTGGGGGCGAAGCACTTCACCTACAATGAGAAACTGAGGTTTTGCGGGCTGCACCGGCGCCTATTCGATTTCAAGGATGACGCGGCGGCGGCGGTCCCGTCCGCGATCTTCGGGTGAGGAAACGGCGCGCAGAAGCGAGCGAATGGAGTTGGCGACGCGTCCGCTGCGCCCGATGATGCGCCCCATATCGTCGGGCGCCACCGAAAGCTCTATCACCACGCTGCGCCCCGTCTCTTTGGTTGAGACTTGG
The DNA here is from genome assembly GCA_964632725.1 of uncultured Anaerolineaceae bacterium. Taxonomy (GTDB): domain Bacteria; phylum Chloroflexota; class Anaerolineae; order Aggregatilineales; family Phototrophicaceae; genus UBA6055. The sequence continues at coordinate 13,615 of CAZWCV010000009.1, read as the reverse complement.
ACTTCATCCGGTGAATTTACGAGATTCTCGGCGATGTATTTGACCAGTTGTTCTTCAGCCATAACTCGTCGCCCTAGTCGCCGCTGTCGGCGGATTCGGACGCCGAGAGCCGGGCGGCTTCCCGGGCTTTGATCTTGCTTTCGCCGTCCGCCGGGGCCGGATAGTTGGTCTTCGGGCTGGGCAATTCGCCTCGGCTCGCTTCCGCCTCTTGCACCAGGTCTTCCAAACTTTCGCCGGCGCGCAGGCGCTGGTAGCGTTCCCAGGTGCCGGTATGTTCCAAAAGGCGCCGCACCGCATCGCTGGGTTGCGCGCCAACGCTGAGCCAGTACAGCGCTCGTTCTTCTTCGATGATTTCGGTGGCCGGGCGGGTGCGGGGATTGTAGTGACCGATATTTTCCAGGTAGCTGCCGTTGCGGGCTTTCCGCTGGTCGGTGACGACTACGCGGTAGCTCGGTTGCCGTTTCAAGCCTTGACGGCGCAAGCGAATACGGACCATAGAATTTCTCCTCTTTGCCGGCTTAAGCGCTCAAGCCGGGGATACTGGGCATCTTGCCTCTGCTTATTTGATTCATGAGCCGGCTCATTTGCTGGAATTGCTTGAGCAGCTCGTTGACATCGCGGACTTCGACGCCGCTGCCGCTGGCGATACGGCGTTTGCGGCTGGCTTTGAGTATACGCGGATGCTTGCGTTCCTGCGGCGTCATCGAATTGATGATCGCTTCGACTTTCCTGATGCGTTTCTCGATATCTGCGTCGTTGAAATCGGATTGCATTTGCAGCTTGGACATGCCCGGAATCATTCCCAGTACTTTGCCCAGCGGTCCCATGCGGCGGATCTTCTGCAGCTGGTCGAGAAAGTCCTGCAAAGTGAAATCGTTCTTCATGATTTTGCTTTGCAGGCGCAGGGCTTCTTCTTCTTCGTAGACCGACTCGGTCTTCTCGATGAGGGACATAATGTCGCCCATGCCGAGAATGCGCTGCGCGATGCGGTCGGGGTGAAAGAGCTCGAGCGTGTCGGCGCTTACTTTTTCGCCCGTGCCCATGTACTTGATGGGCACGCCGGTGACGGCTCGCATGGACAGGGCGGCGCCGCCGCGGGCGTCGCCATCGACGCGCGTAAGAATCAAGCCGGTGATGCCGAGATGTTCGTTGAATCCGCGCGCGATATTGACGGCTTCTTGCCCGGTCATGGCGTCAGCGACCAGCACGATTTCGGCCGGGGCCGAGATGCGTTTGATTTCTTCCAGCTCATCCATTTTGGTTTCGTCGATCTGCAGCCTGCCCGCGGTGTCGATCAGTACGACATCGGCTTCCAGCTCTTTGGCTTTTTTGATGCCGCGCTTGACGATGGCCGGCGGCGCGCTTGACGTGCCCTCTTCATAGATGGGCACATTGATCTGCCTGGCCAGGGTGACCAGCTGATCAACGGCGGCGGGGCGGTAGGTATCGGCCGCGATCATCAGCGGACTGCGGCCCTCGGCGCGCAGGTGCAGCGCGAGCTTGGCGGTGTTGGTGGTTTTGCCCGTGCCTTGCAAGCCGACCATCATGATGACGTGGGGCCGGCTGCTGCCGCTGAAGCTCAGGCGGCCCGGCTCTCCCAGCATTTCCACCATTTCTTCATGGATGATCTTGACGACCTGCTCGCTCGGCTTCAGGGCTTTGTGAACTTCTTCGCCCAGGGCGCGCTGGCGCACCTGTTTGATAAAATCCTTGACGATGGGCAAGGCGACGTCCGCCTCTAGCAGCGCCATACGCACTTCGCGCATGACGGATTTAACATCGGCTTCCTTTACGCGGCCGCCTTTGCGCAAACTCTCGAAGGCTGTGTCAAGCCGTTGTGACAGCGATTCAAACATGGAAGTCCTTGCAGCGTACAACGCCGAACGATTCTAGGCTAAGGTCTGGCATAAGTCAAGATTAGCCTTTGTCCGCCTTTGCGGCGCCGAAATTCGCGAGCTAGTAGTCCGCGCCCGACGGAATCAAGCGGTTCATCACGATGAATGCGCTGATGCCCAAAATGCCGGCCACGATGCCGATCAGCAGAAAGTTGCCGGCGCTCTCTTTGTAGATTAAGGCGCCGACCGCCGCGCCGGAAACGCGACCCAGCGAGTGCGCGCCGACGTTGGCGCTCATCATGACCGCGCGCGACCTGGGCAGTATTTCGCTGAACAAGGGAATGGCGGCCACGATGGCGGTTTCGATGCAGATGAACATGAAGAAAATACCGGCCATCGCCAGGGGCAGGCTGAACGAGAGCTGCGGAATGATGAGGAAGCAGATGGCCGCCAGCAAGATGCCGTACATGGATGTCCGCTTGGCGCCGAAGCGGTCGGCCAGGGTGATGACGATGAATTCGCCGATGACCTCTGCGATGGAGATGACGATGGTAATGGCGCCGAGAGCTGTCAATACCAGGCCGAAGCTGGCTTCCATCCAGAGACCGTAGTTGATGTAAAATATTTCGTGAGAGGCGGTCAGGAAGAAGGTAAACAACAGAGCGAAGACGGCGGGCGGATGGGCGCTGACCACGCGTATGGCCGCCAGTGGGCTGACCAGGCGCGTTCGCTTGCGGCTGTGATCGGGCCGCGCGTCCGACTCGACCAGGACTAAACAGGCCAGCGCGCTCAGCGCCAACGAAAGCGTGAGAAATACGAATATCGCTTGCAGCGTGCTGACGTCAAGCAGGAAACCGGCGACGGGCGCGGCGATAAAGCCTGACAGCGCCCAGCTAAGCTCGGCGATGCCCATCACGCGGGCGCGGCGGCTAAAGTGAACCGCATCGCCGATGTAGGCCTGGAAGGTTGGGTCGTAGATTATCTTGCCGACGCCAAAGCCGAACATGACGATGACGAAGATGCTGTATTCGGCGAACAGGGCGCCGAGCGCGCCCATCAGCGCCATCGCCAGCAACGCGCCGACCAACACTGTCTTGCGGCCGTAGTGCTCCGAGATTGTGCCAAGCACCGGACTCAGCAGTCCCGAGACATTGGTCAGGGCGATCACATTTTGAATGTTGTCGGCGGGCACGTTGAAGGCGGCGCCGATGGGCGCGACGAAAGGGTAGGCGAAACGCCGCGAGATATTGATGGCCAGGCGGCCACAGACAATGGCGAAAATCGAGCGGTTGATTCGGTCGCTCAAAGGGGTCTCATTTCGTGAGCAGTTGGCTAGCGGGTAGCAAAGAGCATTCTATCACAGGCGGGTACGAAGTCTATCAGGCTCTCAAATTCGCGCGCGAATTCCGTCGCGCGGCGTCCGACAACCAGAGTCGGAACAGGGTTGAGCGTGTGGCGGCGTGTGCTCAGGTCTTCCATATTGCCGTGATCGCTGGTGACGACGACCAGGTCGGCGTCTTCATCCCACGTTTCCAGCACACCCCCCAAAACGGCGTCAAAGCGCTCAAGGATTTCAATGCCCTCGCCAAGCGTGCCTCGATGCCCGATGCGGTCCGTCAGCCAATGCGAATGGAAGGCGAAGTCGTAGTCGCGGGCCAGGCGGGACAACAAACGCCCGGCTTCTTGCGGCGAATACTGCGGCAGCTCGCTGAAGCGCAGGTGACGCCGCCAGCTGTCGGTCGTCCATTCGGCGGTCAGGGCGCGCCGCTGCTTGACATCTTCCAAGGAAAGGTGTGGCTGACCTGATTCGAAAGCCGCTTGCTGGATGCTGGAGCGCAGGGTCTTGCCGCGTTCAAAGTCCGCGATAAGGCGCGGCGGATAGGCGCTGAGCAGACGCGCCGTCTTGCCGCTTTCGGTCAAGCGCCGAAAGTAGCTGTGTTTTGCGATGATTTCGCGTGTCTGTAAATCGGGCTTGGGTCCATAATGCCTGCCGATGATATGAGGCACATTGAGGCCAGTCAGCAAGCTGGCTTGGCCAGTGCCGCTCTGTGGATTGCCGGCGATGCCCAGGCGCGCGTCAGTGGGGATGAAGACTGCTCGCTCGCCGGCTTGCCGTCCGGTGGAGGCCAGCCAGCGCTTGCCCTTGGTCAGGCTGATCAGGGTTGGCGTATCAGCGGCGGCGAAGGGGTTGGACTGCGGGTCGTCAGCGCCCAGGCCGACGCCATCCAGGAACAGGGTCAGGATCGTCATGGGCCGGGCGGGCGCCTAGGCGCGGTCGTCATGGAAGGCCAGCAAGAAGGGGTTGGTTTGTCGCTCGCGCCCGATGGTGGTGACGCCCATATGGCCAGGCAAGACCCGCACCTCGTCGTCCAGGACCATCAGCTTTTCGACGATGGAACGCATCAGCAGGGTGTGATCGCCGCCGGGTAAATCGGTGCGGCCGACGCTGCCGGCGAAGAGCGTGTCGCCGCTGAACAAGATTTTGTGTTCGGCCAGGTAGAAGCTGAGGTGGCCGGGCGCGTGGCCCGGCGTGTAAAGACTCCGCAAGCGAATCGAGTCCAGCTCGATGGTTTCGGACTCGCTGCTGAGAAGTCGATCGGGTTGGGCCGCAGCCGGCAGCTCTCCCAAGCCGAAAAAGACGCCTTGCAGGGGAATCTCGTCGAGCAGGGCTGCGCAGTCTTTGTGGATATAGAAGGGGATGTTCAGCGCTTCTTTGATGGCGGCGCTGGCCAGGACGTGATCGAGATGGGCATGGGTGGCGATCATCAGCCGGATGCTCCAGCCTTGTTCTACCGCGGCCGCCAGGATCGCCGGCGCGTCGTCAACCGGATCAATCAGGATGGCGTTGCCGGTCTCGCTATCGGCGATCAGGTAAGCGTTGGTGGCGAATGGGCCGAGAGTCAGCGACTTGATCTTGATGGACATCTTTGACCTGTCTAACCGACGGGGCCATGCCGGATTATCTTGGCGAGTTCGGGAAGCTCTTGCATTCTCAGCATCAGCGCGCTGAGCAGAAACGCTATCAAGCCGATGGCGCCGGCTACGCTTAGCCGCAGTATAGTCAATGCAAGGCCGGAACCCCAAACGAGGCTTTCCCAGGCCAGGTCAAACGCGACGATGGCGGCGGCCATGACCAGCGAGGCGACAAGGGTCTTGAGCAGGGTGCGCGCCAGAGCATTCTCGGCGATGCCGCGCCAGCGCCGGCGCAGGATGAATAGCAGCGCCAGCACCTCGAACATCACGCCCAGGGAGTTGGCCAGGGCCAGGCCGCTGACATTGCCATAGTCGCGCGACAAATTCAACGATGGCGCCGACCGGGCGATTGCGTTGAGCAGGGTGTTGGAGTCGACGCGCGCGACATCGCTGAGCGCGAAGGCCAGCACGAAATTAATGAGCGCGCCGCCGAGAGCGGCAAAGAGCGGCGTCAGCGTGTCTTTGTCGGCGTAGAAGCTGCGGGCGATGATCTCCAGGGCCGAGTGCACGATCAGCCCCAGCGTGAACATGGAGAGGCTGCTGTAGACAAGCGCGGAAGCGGAGGCGTCGAAGGCGCCTCGCTCCAGCAGACTGATCAGAGGGCGGCCCAGCAAAATCAAGGCGAAGGCGGACGGAATGCTGCAAATCAGGATGAAGCGCAAAGCGCCGGACATGGCGTCGCGCTTGCCCGACAGATCGTCCAATTCGCTCAGGGCCGCAAGCGTAGGGAAAATAACGATGCCCATGGCGGTGCCAATCAGCGTCTGCGGGATCTGCATCAGGCGCCAGCCCCAGTCCAGCGCGCTCACTGAGCCGGCGCCCAGGCGCGAGGCGATATTGTTCATCACCAGGAAATTGAGGCTGAAGACGCCCAGACCGCCGATACGCGGCAGCATGAGCCGGACCACCAGCCAAAGCTGCGGATTCGTCCAGCCCAGCTCTAATCGCCAGCGCATCTTGTAGCGGACCAGGCCGGGAACTTGAATGCTGAAGTGCAGGCCGGCGCCGAGTACCGCGCCGATGGCGAGGCCATTGATGCCGAAGCGCGGCAGCAAGAAGATTACGCCGATCAGGATGCCGATGTCGAACATGATAGGCGCCAGGGCCGGCAGCAGGAAATGCTGATGTGAGTTGAGGATGCCGCTGAATATGCCGCTGACCGCGAAGATGATCGTGCTCAGCAGCAGAATCCGCATCATTTCGACTGTGCTGCGCGCGGTGGGCGCGTCGAAGCCGGGCGCAACCGCGTTATCGACAAGCCAGGGCGCCAGCATGAATACCAGCGCGCTCAGCGCAAGCGCCAGCGCGAAGATGCTGTTGATCAAGTGACTGGAAAGTTGCCAGGCGGCATCCAGGTCGCCCTTGGCCAGAAAGCCGCTGAAAACGGGAATGAAGGCGTGGGTCAGGGCGCCGCCGGAAATCAGGATGACGATCAGCTCGGGGATGCGATTGGCCGCCACGTAAGCGTCCAGGTCGCGGCCGACGCCAAAGGCTTGCGCAATGATCACGGTCTGCGCCAGGCTGATGATTTTCGCCGCCAGGAAGGCAAGCATCACCATGAGGGTAGAGCGAGCCAAATGACGGGCATGCTGCCGCCGGGACGGGCGGGCTTTACTTTCATCAGACATCGGGCGGCCTAGCTGAGGTTGTCCAGCGCGGCGCGCGCGTCTTCATAGTTGGGGTTGTAGGTCAATGCGCGTCGGTAGGACGAAGCGGCCTGCTGAAGCTGGCCTTGCGCTTCTTGCACCCGTCCTTGCCAATAATAAGTCTCTTCCAGTTCGCGCGAGTTGTTCTGGTTTATCCTGGCCAGGCTGAGCACATCATCGTAGCGTTCCAGCTGGAAATAGGCTTCAAAGGCGCCAAACTGATACCAATACATGCGCCAGGGCAAATTGCCGGTGCGGTTGGCGTGGTCAAAGGCGGCGGCCGCTTCCTGGTATCTGCCCAAGGCCACCAGGGACGTGCCCATATTAAACCAGGCGAAGGCGTTCTGCGGCTCGCGCCGGGCTTCTGCCCGGGCCGTTTCAAATGCCAATTGAGCCGCGCTGGACTCGTCCCAAAACTCGCCCATGAGCAGGCGAAGCAATTCTTCTCGCTGCGGTTCGTAAACCACGATGAAGGTACGGTTGAAGGCCTGCCAATCGCTGTCGACCTGGGCGTAGCTCCTGGTGATGCCTTGCGCCCCGGCGCCGACGCCGAGGAAGCTGTCAAAGAAGTAAAAAGTCTGAAAACTGTCGTCATAGGCGACCAGAACGCGATAGTGGCCGATCCAGTCGTAGGCTTCAAACATGGCGCCGGTCTCGATTACAACCGGGAATCCGTTGGCGACCAGGCGCTTCAGCAGCTCGAGCGTGCCGCCCATGCGCACCAGGGCCTTGACGAAACTCTCGTCTTCGACGAATTGGGCCAGCTCGTGCGGGCTGACGTTTTTGTCCTCCCGGTTCGGCTTGAGCCGGACGCGCGCAAAAGCCTGGTCTTGCTGCCAGCCGTAGTAGCTTAGCGCCATGGTGATGGTCGCCGGCCCGCAGTTATTCCAGGTCTGCTGCTGGTGACGAACACCGGCTATTCTGGCGGAGGGCGGCAGGCTGTTGCGCGGGGTTGGCTCGGGCAAGACGGCTGTCGTCGGTTCGCCCGAATCGCTCTCTTGCAAACTTGGCGCAGGGCTCGCAATCACAGCAGTCGGCGTAGGTTCGACGGTGATTTCAGGCGCCGGCGTGCTCGTGGGAACAACCGGCGTAGGCGACGGGACGGGCGACACAGCCGCCGTGCCGACCGGCGTGGCGAGATTTAGCGGCATGTCGAGCAGGGTCAGGGCATCGCCGGCGTCGGCGCGTGGCGCCAGGGTAGGAAAGACGCCACCTTGTGGGGTGGGACGGCGCAGCATGCGCATGAAGGGCAGTTGATCGATGACGCGCTGCTGCTGGGCCGGCTGGAGGATCTCGCGGAAACCAATGACGACGCCGGCTATGCCGAACAGCGCCAGGACGAAAAAGATGATGACACCCCAAAACAGGAGCCTCGGCGGCGCGGACAGGCCTTGCTCGCGGGGTTTCAGGTAGAGGCTTCGGCTCGGCTGCGTGTCGTGCAGATTGCGCATTGGGTCATTCTCGCCAATTGATAAGCGGCGTCCGGTTGCCAGGGCGCCCCGGGCCGCGCTTCCTCGGGGAAAGCAGGCAGAGACCGGTTCAAGATCCAGTATAGACGTTTTCGCCTATTCGTGCGTTGTTGGCGGCGGAAACGTAGCGTTTCCGTAGCTTAGGGCATCGAGAAAGGACTGCAGGATTATCCGGGCGGCCAAGTCGTCCACCGGCTCGCGCGGGTTGCGCTTCTGTGCATGAGCCAGTTGGCGGGCCTCATGGCTGGTCAAATACTCGCTGACTTCGACAATTGGCAGGGGAACGGCGCGGCGCATCTCGGCAATCCACTCGCGAACTGCATCCGCCTGGGTGCGGATTCCCTCCGGGGCGTTGGGGTTAAGCGGCACGCCGACCACGATGCCCGCGATCTCGTGCTTTTTGGCGATTTCGCGGATTGCCGCAAAGTCTTCCACATTGCCCAATCGCGGGCGTATCTGCAATTCACGCGCGGAAATGCCCATGGCGTCGCCAAGCGCCAGGCCGATGCGCTTGTCCCCGGGGTCGATGCCCAGCAGGCGGCCAATCACTGGCGCTCTCGTTCGCGAACCTGGATGCGCACGGCCATGGTCGGCATTCGCTGCAGCGCTTGCGGAAATAAAAGAATCCGCGCCGGGTCCTGGTCCGAGAGTTCCGCTTGCTGCTCAAGAAGCGCGCGCGCTTCTTTCAGGGACAGCCCGGCCAACTGCTCGCGCAGATGGTCGAAGTTGAAGTCAGCGATTACAGTCGCGCTGCCGGTCGCCGTGAAGTTAACTTGTCCGTCCGCCCGGCCCAGTTTGAAGGGGCCGCGGACATAAGTCAGCGAATCGTTCACCAGCTCGAAGTTGGCTGGAATCTTGTCTCTAAGTCGAGCGATCGTCAGTTGGCGGCCATAGCGGTCGTCGACCACAAGGGCGGAAACGGTCGCGCGCATGGTCAGCGACAGTTCGCTGGTCATGGCGCCGACATCGGCGGAGAAGCTGGTCCATTCCTTGCGCTCTTGCTCGATCCGCAGCGACTCGATGATGATGATTTGGCTTTCCGACAATCCGGCGCGCATCTGCTCGTACGCCAGCGATTGCAGTTGAATCCGCGCGCTGTCGAGCAGATTGCTTTTGTCGGCGGCGGCGACCGACTTCACGCTTTGATTGCTGCCGCCGGCGGCTGACGCCAGATTGATTACCGAGACTTGCTCGGAAAGCTCGCCCAGGACGGTGTTGATCATGCCCGGCCCGACATTGCCAACGCTGCCGCGATAACTGGCCATGGCTTCTACCGTCGCGTCGACGCGCCGGCCCGCGCCCGCCGGCGCCACGACCTCAGCCACCGTTTCGAAGAGAATGGGCTCGCCGGCGCTGGTTCCCAGAATCGTCCCCCGCGGGATATCGACCTGATCAGCGCCCAAATTGGCGAAGGTTACGATGGCGGCGGCCGAAACACTGTCGAGCCAGACTGCGCCGGTCGTGGGAACTGTGGCCGAGGTCTCAACCGTCTCGCGCAATACCAGGGCCGGGACGACTCCGCTTTCGCTGCGTACGGCGCTGGCTTTGCGGTCGGCAACCACATCGACGATGACTGTGATGTCTTCTTCCTGCAGGCTGACGACGACTTCCGCGCCGGGCACGACGGCGAATAGCGCCGCGCCGATAACGCCCGCTAGCAAGGCGAGCACCATCAAGCGTTCAACGATCGTACGCCAACGAGACCCTTGCTTTCGCAGGCCGAGGCGACTCGCGAAAAACTCCAGGTCTTCGGGCCGAAAGTCGGGGCTGGGCTTGTGATATCGCGGCAGAAACAGCTTCTGGCGCCCCCGCTTCCAGCGGCTGTTTTGGCTGGCTTCCAGCGTGTCGAAGCAACTTATGTTGAGCTCGGCCGCGAAAAAGCGCTGCATCTCATCGCTGGTGACGATGGCCAGTTGGATGGCCCGCCGATCGGCTTCGCGTTGAATCAGCACAAGGTCCAGCTTGCTGCGCAGATTCGTCGCGGCGTCGGGCCAAATTAGCAGCACACGCTGGCCGCGCAAACCGGCGAGCCGCTGCCGCAGGCTGACGATGGTGTCGGTCGCCTCGAGATTAAGCGATATGATTTCCGCTGACATCAGTTAGCAGTATACGACGAGATGCGGATGAAGAAGGACGACAAGCGACCCGAATTGCCCTAGGTTTCCGCCAGCAGTTCCCGCGCCTTTTGCAGCGCTTCGGCGATTTTGCTGCTGTCGCGCCCGCCGGCCTGCGCCATTTGCGGGCGTCCGCCGCCGCCGCCGCCGACGACTTTCGCGATGGGTTTGATCAAGTCTCCGGCGCGAAGGCCGTCTTTGACCAGCGCGTCGGAGACAGCGACTACAATCTGTGGGCGGCCGCCTGTGTCGCTGGCCAGCACCATGACCCCCTTGTCGACGCGATTGCGAAACCAGTCGGTCATCTCGCGCATGGTCTCCATCGGCGTGTTGTCGAGCTCGGTCACAAGCGCTTGCAGGCCGTTCAGGCTTTCCAGTTGATCCGCGATCATGCCTTCAAATTCATGCCTGGCTTGCCGCCGGCGCAGATTATCAATCTCCCGCTGCGCCGCTGAAAGCTCGCTCTGCAGGTCGGTAATCCGCTGTGCCGCTTGATCGGGCGCCGCGCCCAGCCGGTCGGCGATGCCAGCCAAAGTTTGCAGCTGCTGACTGTAGTAGGCGCTGGCGGCGCGTCCGGTCAGCGCTTCGACGCGGCGGATGCCGGCGCTGACGCTGCCTTCGCCGGTGAAGACAAAGCTGCCGATTTCGGCGGTCGCATCTACGTGTACGCCGCCGCAGAGTTCGTAGCTGTAGCGGTTTCGACCGCTGCCGATGACGACGGTGCGCACGATATCGCCGTATTTTTCACCGAAGAGGGCCATTGCGCCTTCGCGCCGGGCGGTCTCGAGCGACTTTTCTTCGCCAAAAACACCGTAGTTGGCGAGGATGGCGCCGTTGACCTCAGCGGCGATCCGCGCCAGCTCGCTTTGCGAGACTTTTTCCGGATGAGAAAAGTCGAAGCGCAGCCTGTCCGGCGCGACCAGCGAGCCCCTTTGCTGCACGTGAGCACCGAGGCTGTTGCGCAAGGCGGCGTGTAGCAGGTGGGTGGCGGTATGATTGCGGATGATGTCCTGGCGGCGCGCCCGGTTAAGTGTTGCGGTCGCGCTGACGCCGGTTGCGGGATTGCCTTCGACGACTTCGCCAATATGGACGATCAAGCCAGAGAGCGGTCGCTTCATCTCGACAACGTCGATGGCCCAGCCGTCGCCGGCGATGGTTCCCTTGTCGCTGACCTGGCCGCCGGCTTCGACGTAGAATTGTGTTTTGGACAAGACAACTTCCACGCTGTCGCCGACGATGGCGCTTTCCAGTCGCGCGCCCTCTTGCGCCAGGGCGAGCACCTCTGTTTCGACCGGCGCATGGGAGTATGGAGCGTAGTCGACGCCGCCGCTGCCCAACTGGCCCGCCGCCTGCAAATCTGTAAGCAGCTGCCGGTAAAATTCGCCGGACTCAATCTCGCCCATAGCCTGGCCGCCGCCGCTGATGCGTGCGTGCTCGGCTTCGGACGCGGCGAAGCCGGCTTCGTCGACCGTAAATCCGCGTTCCTCGGCGACGTCCTTGGTGACTTGAAAGGGCAGGCCCAGCGTGGCCTTCAGATAGAAGGCGTCAGCGCCGGATAGCATACCGCCGGCAGCGAGAGCGGCGAGCATAGCGTCGAGTTCGTTCAGGCCGCGATCCATCGTGCGGTGGAAACGTTCTTCTTCCAGCGTTATGGCGCGTTTGATGTTTTCCGCGTCGTCAAGCAGCTCGCTGAAATGCTCGCCCATTACATCGAAGACGGCATCTGCGACATCAGCCAGGAAGGGACGCTCGAAGCCGATCTTGCTGCCGAAGCGGGCGGCGCGCCGGATGACAATGCGCGGGATGGCGGCGCGGCCCTTGGCGCCGGGGTATACGCCGTCGCCGATCAGGAATACAGCCGCGCGGATGTGGTCGGCGATGACGCGATAGGGCACGATCTTGGCGTCGCGTTCGGCATCGCTGTGGCCGGTGAGTTCTTGCGTGCGCCGGATGATGGGCGTAAAGAGGTCGGTCTCGTAGTTGGCTTCCACGCCTTGCATGATTGAGACGATTCGCTCAAGTCCCATGCCGGTGTCAACGCCGGGCGCAGGTAGCGGCTCGTCCCACTCGCCGCTGTGCTCGGGATCGGCTTGCAGTCGATTAAACTGCATGAAGACCAGATTCCAGATCTCCAGGAAGCGGTCGTCTTCGGCTTGCAGCTTAGGGATGATCTCGTCTTCGCCCAGCTGCGGCGTCTTGTCCCAGTGGATTTCGGATGTGGGACCGCAGGGGCCGGTATCGGCCATTTGCCAGAAGTTAGTGTCAGGGCCCATGCGCGCGACTCGCTTGGGATCGACGCCCAGCTCCTTTACCCAGGTGTCATAGGCTTCGTCATCGTTTTCGTAGACGGTGAAGACCAGGCGATCCGCGGGCAGCTCATAGACTTCGGTTAGCAGAGTATAAGCGTATTTGATGGCATCGCGCTTGAAATAATCGCCGAAGCTGAAGTTGCCCAGCATTTCGAAGAAGGTGTGGTGGCGTGGCGAGGGGCCGACATTCTCGAGATCGTTGTGTTTGCCGCTGACGCGCATGCACTTCTGCGAGCTGGTGGCGCGGCGGTAATCGCGATTGTCCAGGCCTAGGAAGACGTCTTTGAACTGCACCATGCCGGCGTTGACGAAGAGCAGAGTCGGGTCGTCTGCCGGCGCCAGCGACGACGAGGCGATGGGCCGATGCCCCATTTCTTCGAAAAAGTCGAGAAAGGTCTCGCGTACTTCGGCGCTGCTCATAGTCTTCATCTGATAGTCTCGCTCCAGGCTCAAGTGGCCGCCAATCGGCCAGAATTATAACGAGCGCCATCGAGCCTGAATAGGGGCGCATGCCTATGGTATACTGGCGGCTTGACAACAGGCATGACGCGACAGGAAGTTGAAATGGCGACGATTGACGAACAAGTCGAAGTGTTGATGTCCGGCACGGCTTATGGCGATGCCGACACGCGAACCAACATGGCCAAAGACCTGCGAGCGCGCTTGCAGGAATGCGAGCGGGAAGGGCGGCCGCTGCGCGTTTATTGCGGTTATGACCCGCGTACATCGGACTTGCATTTGGGGCATACCATCACCATGCGCAAGCTGCGACAATTTCAGGACTTTGGGCATGATGTCACCTTCTTGGTCGGCACCTTTACCAGCATGATCGGCGACCCGTCCGACAAAGACAGCGCCCGCGACCAGCTGACCATGCGCGATGTGGAGGACAACGCCCGCACTTACGCCCAGCAGGCCTTCAAGATTCTCGACGAAAAACGGACGCGGGTGCGGCGCAACGACGAATGGCTGGCGCCGCTTGACTTCGCCGACATCATCCGGCTGGCGAGCCACTTTACGGTGCAGCAATTTATCGTGCGGGAGAATTTCGCCAAGCGCGTTGACACCGGCGAGCCGATCTATCTGCACGAATTTTTCTACGCGCTGATGCAGGCCTATGATGCGGTGGCGCAGGAAGCCGATGTACAGGTCGGCGGGCAAGACCAACTATTTAACATCCTGGTCGCCGGTCGCAAGCTGCAGACCGGGCTGGGGCAGAAGCCGCAGATCGCCATCATCATGGGCGAAAGTCTGCCGGGCACCGATGGC
>CAZWCV010000008.1:40576-51715 GCA_964632725.1 uncultured Anaerolineaceae bacterium | reverse complement strand
CATTCGCGCTGGTTTACATGCTGACCAAGGGCGGGCCTAATCACGCCACGGAAATGCTGCCGACTTACATCTTCCAGAAGGCTTTCACGCTGCAGAGCATGGGTTACGCATCGGCGGTGGCGGTGGTGCTGCTGGTGATCGCCCTGGGCGCCAGCATCTTCCAGGTGCGGGTGCTCGGCTCGCGCTTTACGATAGGGGGTTGAGTGATGCGCGCTTGCTGTAGGGGCGACCAACCTGGTCGCCCGTTTGTCCAACATCTGTATTCGGGCGACATGATATGTCGCCCCTACGGGTTGTGTCGAGGGGGGGCTTGACGTGACGCGCCGTCGCGCCGCCAAGGCGCTCGCCTTCGTCTTCGTCAGCCTGCTGGCGTTGATCTGGCTGGTGCCCATCATCATGATGCTGGTGGTGTCGCTGATGCCGCCGGACCAGCGGGCGCCGCGCTTTGGCGGCATGCTCATCAAGGGCGTCAGCCTGCAAAATTATGTCACCGTCTTCGAGGACGCCGAGATCGTTCAGCACTTCGTGAACAGCATGGCGGTGACTGTGCCTTCGGTCGTTTTGGTCGTGCTAATCAGTTCGCTGGCGGCCTTTGCCCTGGCGCGCCTTAGATTCTTCGCGCGCGATATCTGGTTCTACCTGCTGATCATGACGCTGATGCTGCCTATCCCTACTTTGGTGGTGCCGATCTTCCAGATCAACAAAGCCCTGGGGCTGAATGACAACTACCTGGGTTTGATCTTGCCATATACAGCGCTGGGCGCGCCCTTCGCCATCGTCATCCTGCGGGGATTTTTCGCCGGCTTCCTGCGCGAAATCGAGGAGGCGGCTATCCTGGACGGCTGCACGCCTTTCGGTATTTACTGGCGCATTATGATGCCGGTGAGCTGGCCGGCCGTGGCCGTGGTCATCATCTGGCAGTTCATGACCTCCTGGAACGAATTTATCCTGGCCCTGGTGACGATGAATTCGGTCGAAGTCAAGCCGCTGACGCTGGTGCCCCTGGTCTACAGTGGCCAGTTCATGATGCGCCCGGGGCCGATGTTCGCCATTTTGACGCTGATTACGATACCCGTTATTGTTGTCTATTATTTGATGCAGCGCTTTATGGTCAGCGGCTTGACCTCTGGCGCGGTGCGCGGGTAGTTATGAGGGCGCGCAGGGCGTTTCGCCGAATCGCCCGAATGATCTATACGGGCGTCATGGCATGATGCCCCTACATGGACGTTGTGTGGTAGACGTCATTAGGCGGAATTTCTATGAGCTTGATGGGCATTGATGTGGGGACGACCGGCTGCAAGGTCGTCGCTTTCGATGAAGCGGGCGCAGGCGGGGCGCGCTGATTAATCCGGCGACTGTGATGATGTCGAAGCAAGGGTTGCGCAATGGATTTTGCTTTAGTGCAAGGTCTGTGGTCATTCCTGGCGATAGAGCGCTCTCCAGGCAAGCCACTCTTCAATCGTTTGATGTGTACACCATGATCCTCTGAGCTCGCTTCCCATTTCGCATTGGACTTGGCTGCAAGCCCATTCCTCGAGCGGGTCAATGCCGAGCTCTGGATCAAAAATGTACGGAATGCCGGCTTCGTGCCGGTGGATATGACAAGCCTCATGAACGATGACGCCTTGCACGCCCTCAATCGGGTCGCCCACGACTCTTTCATGATGCCAAATGCTGTAGGGACCGAGCTTGATTATGCGTTGCGCAGTGGCCGCCGCGCCCGTACTGGGGAGGCCTTCTGTTTCGATGATCAGGGCCGCGGCGCTAACAATGTAGTTGTGCCACTTGGAAGAGATGGCTTGGAGATTGTCGAGCGCGTCAGTCACGAAGCTCACAAAGCGTGGCGATCCTTGTATGGCGACGTCGTGCGTACTGCCTGCGTGGGCTGGCGCCGACGCGGGGCATTCGTTGCGCTGGTAGGCCCAAAAGCCGTCAGTCCAGTCTTGGTCGGTCTGGCACTGGCGATTGATGAAGCAGCAGTTGTCTAATGCGGATGCAGACTGCTGATTGTCGTTTGCGGATGGTGACTGCTGGTTGACTTGACTTTGAACAGGGCATTCGTTGCGCTGGTAGGCCCAATAGCCGTCAGTCCAGTCTTGGTCGGTCTGGCAGTTGCGATTAATGAAGCAGCAGTTGTCGGTCATCGCGGTTAATGTGGCGGGGGCGGTCTCGATGCGGGTGAGCGGGACCCATGCGGCCATCCAGACTTGCCGTCCGTTCCAATCGATCAGAAGCCAGTCTTCTTGTTGGTCTATGACGCTCATTGTTGCGCCAGTAGGGGCGGTATGAACAATCCGCGCGTCAAGACTGTTAGTGGCGCGAAGGTAGGTATTGTACGTGACGCGGACAGAATAGCCTTGAGCTTGCAGCAGGGACAAGGGCAGCAGCAAGACCAGCGCGATGAGAATGAATTTGAGCAGGGGAAAATCAAGCAGCGATCTATTATTTCGATATATTACGAGGAGGAGAGGCAGACTAATGGCCCCTGGGGAGCGGGGCGAAGGCGTCAATTTGCCGGCTGGCCAGCGAAGAATATTGTTGAGTTTCATCACAAGATTTCCTCGCAGATGCTGTTTCGATGCGATGAGGATAATATCATAAGATTTTGAAACATAGATATATTTAAGTATGATTTGGCGCAAACTGCCAAGAATTAGCGCGCAACGCCAACTCTTGCAGGGGCGGACGTGCGCGCCCGACTTCAAACCAATATGAGCTATACTGAATGCGAGTTGATTCAAGGATTTGCCGATGAGCTTGATGGGCATTGATGTGGGGACGACCGGCTGCAAGGTCGTCGCTTTCGATGAAGCGGGCGCGGTGCTGGCGCAAGCCGGGCGCGAATACCCGCTGATCAGTCCACAGCCCGGCTGGTACGAATTGGACCCGAACCAGGTATGGGACTATGTCTGCGATTGCCTGCGCGAGGTGAACGGGCAACTGGCTCGCGATCCCGTGAGCGCGCTGTCGCTGTCGTCGCAGGGCGAGGCGATGACGCCAATAACCCGCGAGGGCGAGGTGCTGGCGAACAGCCCCATCAGCTCGGACAGCCGCAACCGGGCGCAAACAGCCGAGATGGAGGCGGCCCTGGGCGCGGAGCGGATTTATGAACTGACCGGCCAGCCCATGGGCGCGATCTACACGCTGCCCAAGATACTCTGGTGGCGCGACAACGCGCCGCAGATCCTCGAGCGGACCTGGAAATTCCTCTGTTACGTCGACTTTGTGGCGTATCGCCTGGGAGTCGAGCCGGCCATCGACCATAGCATGGCGGCGCGGACCCTGGCTTTTGACGTGCATACACTCGACTGGTCGGATGAGCTGCTGGAGGCTGGCGGCCTACGGCGGGATCAACTGGCGCGGCCGGTAGCGAGCGGCACAGTCATCGGCGAGATTCCGTGCGCCCTGGCCGACGACCTGGGATTCCGGCCCGGCGTCAAGGTCGTCGCCGGCGGGCACGATCAGCCGGCGGGCGCGTTGGGCGCCGGCGTGTTGGAACCGGGGCGGGCCATGCTGTCCATCGGCACGACCGAGGCGCTGGTGACCGTGACCTCGCGGCCGCGCATGGAAATGCTGGATTATCATTTGTCCTGTTACCCACATGCCGCGCCCGGGCTCTTCATCACGCTGGGCGGCAACCAGACCGGCGGACGCTTGCTGCGCTGGTATCGCGATGAGCTGGCGGCGGCCGAGCGCGCCATCGCCGATGCAAGCGGACGCGATATTTATGATGTCATCGTCGAGCAAACCGACGATGCGCCGGGGCGGCTGCTAATGCTGCCCTACTTTGTAGGCAGCGGCACGCTGCATGACGATGCGAGCGCGACTGGCGCCTTGATTGGCATGACCTTTGATACCAGGCGGGCGGATATCGTGCGCGCCATCCTCGAAGGGCTGACCTATGAGCAGGCGCTGGTGTTACGCCGGCTGAGCGACATTGGCGAAGACATCAGTCATTTGACCGCCATCGGCGGCGGCTCCCGCTCGGAGCGCTGGATGCAGATCAAGTCCGACATTACCGGCTTGCCCGTGTCGGTGCTGCATACGTCGGAGGCGGCCAGTCTGGGCGTTGCCATGCTGGCGGGCTGGGCCACCGGCGTGTACGCCAGTTTAACGGAGGCGGCGGAGCAGCTGATCCAGGTGCGAAAGACCTTCACGCCAAGTGAAGAGCGCAAGGCGCATTATCAGCGGCAGCTAACGATTTATGGCGATCTCTACCAAGCCTTGCGGCCGGTGTACCGGGCTATGGCCGCCGATGCGTGACTGAACACAGCAAATGCGACCAAGTCATGCAACAAGTCGCCCTTCAAGCCCCCATTCCCGACCGCCAGTGTCTACGCGGCGCGCCCCTTCCCCCATCAAGAGGGAAGGGGAGCAAAGCCGCGAGCATGTTGTGTTTAAGCCCCCTCCCTCATTTTGGGATACATCCCCCGTGAGGCGGGGGACCGAGGGGGCACAGGGTTTGGGGGTGGGGGCAATGCGTGGCGTTTTTTTCAATTACTTACTCGCACTTACTTCTGTGGTAAAGGAAAAGTTTCTTGACATGAGATTTGCATGACTTACTTTGTTCTACTACGACCGGGCGGTTGGCGTTAGTCGCCGGCTTCCAGGCGTCGCCGCCGTTCCTCGATCTGCGCCAGGACGTTGTTGGTGACCTTGGGCGCTTCTTTTTCTTTCTCTTCCAGGCGCGAAATATCGGGCTGAATGATGTCATCGGTGCTGATGACGACGTCGCGGTCTTTGAATTCGATGGCGCCTTTGGGATTGCTGGCCAGGGTCTGCTTCACCCGGTCGGCCTTTTCAGCGCGGGCCTCTTTTGGCGCGGGAGCTTCAGCGGCGGCCGGTTCCGGGCGCTGCGCCGGCTGGCTCGGCTCTGCTTTTACAGCCGCTTTGGGCCGGCGCTGGCGTCTGCGCGCTTTGGGCTCGGCGGAATCGCCCAGGTCGGCCAAAGCGTCGCTGACTTTCATGGTGGTCTCGACTGCCTTTTTGCCGCGGCGGAAGCGGCTGAAGAGGCCGCGCGCCTGCTCTTCGACCTCGTCGGCGGTTGGCGCCGGCGCGTCGCTCAGCACCCAGCGATAGCCCGCGTAAACGCCCGCGCCTACTATCAGGAAGGGCAGAATCGTCTGTATCAATTGCACCATCGTGCTCATCACCGCCAGCGCCGCCAGGGTCGCCAGCACGATGATGACCAGCTTGATAGTCTTTTCTCTGTCCAGCTGCATGATCAGCGCCCTCGACTCGCGCTCAGATGCTCGCTGCCCGCCCATATCCGGATGCTGCAAGCAACATATAATGTATTATACGTGATTTGCCGCGACTGGGAGCGGCTGCATATTTGCGCGCATGGGCGACCAAAGAGTGCCCTTTGACCGCTGTTGCCATGATAAAAGGGTTTTATCCGCCAACTGATGAGCCAAGCGCCCGAGCATACACCCAATTATGCCTGCTGAAACTGTAATCTCCCATGCTTTCGTCCTGCCCGATCACAACTTCTATGAGTGGTTGGCCGCGCTGCGTCCCTATCTGGCCAGATTTAAACGGGTGGCGGTGGTGCGTTCGCCGGCCGGCAATAATCTCAATCGCTTCCGCAATATCACCGCGGTGAATGCGCCGCTCACCTGGTGGCATGACTCGGCCCTGGTGCATATCCGCCGCGTTTACCCGTCGGTGGTGATGGTTGATGTGATCGAGGCGCAGACGCCGGCTGAACTCGAAGTGGTGGTCAGTCGTCGTGTGGAGGCTGGCGATCGTTATGGCGAAGCCGACAACGATCCGCAGCATATATTCAATCGCTTCACGCTCGAATGGCCGACCAGCGCGCGACCGATGGCGCTGCCGGAACGCTTCAACGCCGATGCCGAACGGGGCGACCTGCGCCGCAGCATCGGCGTGTTGTCGCGCGAGAACGCCGATGTGGTCTGCGCGGCGCCGGGCGAGGTAATCGCCGCGGCTGGAGGCAGCATTGCGGTCGAGACGGCGGTGGATGACGATCGCTACATCACGACTTACGAGGGGGTAAAAGACGCGCTGGTCACGGTCGGCGATCAATTGGCGCTGGGCCAGATCATGGCCAGGTGCGCCGGGGATCGCCTGAATCTCACGGTGCAGAATCCGCCGGACAATGGCGTTGCGCTGCTGGGTTACGACAATGTGATGAATCCGCGCGATTACATCTATATCCCGCAGCTGCGCGCCCGCCCGCTCGTAGACGGACTGCGCGTCCGCAAGTTGCCCAGCTTGTACGCCAGTATTGTGGGCCGGGTGTACAGTTGGCATCTGCTGGAGCCAAACGAACATCACGGGCGCGCCATGGAGAAGATCGGGGCGGAGAACAGCTGGCTCAAGGTCAGCTCGGTCACCGGCGTCAAAGGTTACACAGCCGCCTGGCATTTGCGCGCGACGACGCTCGACGAAGGCCGGGAGGTATTCCCCGGGGTCAATCCGGTGGGTGTCAACCTGGATGTTTTTCATCCGATGGGCCGGCCGGCGCCGGCGAAGCTGGGCGACATGGGTTGGGTGCGTTTTGGCTACAACGTCTCCAACGCGCGCGGCTCGGAAGACATCAATGCGGCGCTGCAACGCTACCTGCCGCAGATCGAAGCCTACCGCAACGCCGGTTACCGGGTAATCTTCGCCACCAGCCATCAAACTTACGGCGAAGGTAAAAACGAGTTTTGGCCCTGGTCGCAGATGACGGCTGCCAAGTGGCGGCTGCTGCGGGGGCGCTTCGCGGACATGATGGGCAGAATCGCCGCGCAATGGGCGAGTCGCGATCTGGTTGCCGCCTGGCAGATCTGGAATGAGCCGGACTCTGTGAGTGGCGCGGCATCGGTTCGGATGAGCGCCGACCGCTATGGCATGATGTTTGAAGAGGTCTACCGCGCCATTCGCAGCGCGGACAGCGCCGTCAACATCATCACGGCCGGCTTCAACAGCGGTCCGATAAGCGGCAGCGCCTACGCCCGTCGAATGCTGCGGCGGCTCTCCGACGATGTCCTGCCGGACGGGATCGCTTTTCATCCCTACGGGCGCGGCGTGAACGGGCACCCGATCTATTCGGTCTTCGGACATATCGACGAATCTGTTTGGGCGTACAGCAGCGTTTTGCCGGAGACGCCGCTTTGGATTACCGAATTCGGCGTACTTGACCGGCCGGACGATTCGGCCGGCCAGATCGCGCGCTACGCCACCGACATGGTGCGCTATCTGAAGACGCAGTATCCCGGCCGGATTGCGGCCCTGGTGTGGTATGCCTGGGCGCAAGGCATGCACAACGGCTACGGCCTGGTGGACGGCGCCGGCAACCCGCGTCCGCCGCTGACGGAGAAGTTCCTGTCGGCCTAGCTGCATTGGTCGCCGACTGCCCGACTTGGCTCACAAATTTTGAAAATTGCGAAACAGCGAGAATTTGTAGGAGCGTTTCGCTGAAACGCCCGCAAGTATTAGGCATTTATTCCGTCGGGCGGCTCGGCCACCCGCCCCTACAGCTTGCGAATTGGATCGGTTTCATTTTTATTGCGAGCCAAATCGTGACTTGCGAGCGGCCGTGGTTAAAAACCTGCGCCGGGCTCGGCGTTCAAAGCAGGCGCGCCCAACTCCAAATCGCCTGGAAAACTTGCGCAGCCGGCAGCCGGCGAAGTAAGATTGGGGCAATCAAACTGGGCGAAAGATTAATCACTGTGAATAGACAAGCGCTCTTTCTGTCGATTGTTGTCTTAATGCTCACAGTCCTTGCGCCGGCGTCATCGGCGCAATCCGAATGTGATTTCAGCATTTCGAATTATGCCCGCGCCGTGCAGCTGCACGATATGGGCGACTACGGGCGGGCGCTGGCGCACTACGACTGCGCGCTGCTGGAGGACCCGGACGACCGGGTCATTCCCATTCTGATCGAAAATGTCTACGAAGACATCGCGAGCGCCGGCAGCGCCTGGGAATCGCCCGGGCAACCACTATGCGAGCCAGCGCGGGATCATGGCGCGTTGGGCGCGACGGCATTCGAGCGCGGCGATGGCGACCGGGCGCAAGCGCATTTGCATTGCGCTTTGCTGGCGGATCCGGCGGATGTGGCGGCTTTGACGCTGATGGGCCGCATCCACGCCAACCTGGGCGACGCCCATTCCGCCAGACACTATCTGGATCGAGCGGAAGCGGCGCGGGCGGAAGGGTCGGATCAGCCGGCACGCTTTGAGATGCCGGACTGGCTCACGCCCTACGAGACCGTACCTCGGCAGACTTCCCGCAATATAGCTGGTGAGCGTTCGTTCGGAGAGTTGACGCAAGCGCCATTTGAATCGCGCGTTTTCGTCGTAATACTTGAGGCGCGCGCAACGGTCCCGGCCGCCGAGGCTGCGCCGGACGCGCGTGAGCTGGCGCGGCAAGCCAGCTTGCGCGGCGACATTGAAGCGGCTATCCGGTGGATGCTGCAAGTCTCCAACGCGGAGGGCGCGACGCCTGAGGACTTCGTCTATCTGGCGCAGCTGTATGAAATGAATGATGATCTGCATGCGGCGGCGCTGGCATTGTCGGCAGCTGCCGACCTGGCGCCGGCGCGTCAGGAAATCCGCTGCCGTCTGGGCCGCGCGTATAAAGCGCTCGGTGATTATGGAATGGCGGCGGCGCAATTCTTCAAGGTGATAGCGCGCGAAATCGGCGATATCTGCGCCGAGCGAAATCAGCCGGTCTTTGCCCGCGCCAGCAATACGCCAGGCGAGAAGTACGCTGCGGTCGTTGCAGAGTCGGCTTCGCCGGCTCAGGCGATTTACGAGCGCGGCCTCGAATTTTTGTCCGCTCGCAAGCGTTACGCGGCGGCCAACACTTTTCTGTCAGCGCTGGAGATTGACCCCAATCATCGCGGGGCGCGCTGCCAATTGGGCGTGATCATGACCAAGTGGGCCAATTACTCGGGCGCGCTGGCGCAATTTGATCGTCTGCTGGCCGATGATCCGCAGGATGAGTGCGCGCGCCAGAATCGCAAGCTGGCTGTTATGCGCATGTTGGCTATGTATGTGCCCTTGACCGTGGACGACTTCTTCTTTCACGCGCGGACTTACCTGCGGATTGAAGAATGGGCGCTGGCGCGTGACGCCTACGAGCTTGGGCTGGAGCGGGATCCGGCGCGCAACGACGTCCGCTGTGAGCTGGGCATGGTCTACGCGACGCTGGGCGATGAGCGGGCGGCGCTGAGCGAGTTTGATCGTGTGCTCGCGCATGACGCCATGGACCCTTGCGCCCGCTCCAATCGCGAGGGACTGATGCAGCGCTTGCGTGAGGAAGGTTGAGCTGGCGATTGGCGGCGTTAGACAACGGCAAGGATTCCGTTACATCGGCTTTAGCATTGCCGACTAAGTTGAAGCCGACGGGCAAGATTAGAGAGCATCGATTGTATGCTCTCTTTGTTATGGACTAGGAGAAGAAGCATGTTAAAGAAACTGACACTGCTGCTGCTTATGCTGTTGACACTGGGCGGCCTGGCGCAGGCGCAGCGCTCGCCGCAGGAGCTTTACGAAGGGCAGGTGCAAGCGCCTGCGTTCCCCGCCGATCTCGACTGGATCAACGTCGACAATCCGCTGACCATGAACGGCCTTTTGGGCAAGATCGTCATCCTGGACTTCTGGACCTATGGCTGCATCAATTGCCTGCATATCATTCCCATCCTGGAACAGGTCGAGCAGAAATACGCCGAAGAAGTGGTAGTCATCGGCGTGCATTCGGCGAAATTCGAGACTGAAGGCCAGACCGGGAACTTGCGTCAGATCGTGCAGCGATACGAAGTTCACCATCCCGTGATCAACGACAATCAATTCGCCGTCTGGAACAGCTACGGCGTGCGCGCCTGGCCCACTGTCGCCATCATCGACCCGCGCGGCAACGCCGTCATCCGGCAATCGGGTGAGATTCCCTTTGAAGCCTTTGACAACTATCTCAGCGGCATGATCGAGTATTACGATGGCGTCGACGCCGGCATCATCAATCGGACGCCGCTCGAACTGGCGCTGGAAGGCGCCGGGGATCCCGGCACGCCGCTGCTGTATCCGGGCAAGGTGCTGGCTGATGAAGCGGGCAATCGCCTCTTCATCGCCGATAGCAGCCACAATCGCATCGTGATCGCCGACCTCAGCACGCATGAAGTGCTGGACATCATCGGTACGTCGGCGCGCGGATTAGTCGACGGCGACTTCGATAGCGCCGCCTTTGACAAGCCGCAGGGCATGGCGCTGGACGGCGACTTGCTCTATATCGCCGATGTCAATAATCACGCCATTCGCGCCGCCGACTTGAACGCGCGATCGGTATTTACTGTGGCGGGCAACGGCGAAATGGGCCGCAGCCGGATTGAGTTCGGCCGTCCGATCGCCAACCCTCTGGGCGTGGCGCTACGCAGCCCCTGGGACGTGGAGCTTGACGACGCCGGCCGCCTGCATATCGCCATGGCCGGTACGCATCAGCTCTACATCTACGAGCCGGCGGCTGGCGTCCTGTACCCCTCTGTCGGCAACGGG
Organism: uncultured Anaerolineaceae bacterium; assembly: GCA_964632725.1. Classification (GTDB taxonomy): domain Bacteria; phylum Chloroflexota; class Anaerolineae; order Aggregatilineales; family Phototrophicaceae; genus UBA6055. The sequence goes on along the minus strand of CAZWCV010000008.1, from coordinate 41,213 downwards.
CGCGAGGCGAACTTGAACGACGTCAGCCTGGCGGACAGCGAATTGGCGCAGCCCAGCGGACTCTACTACGCCGGCGCCGGCAAGCTCTTTTTCGCCGATAGCGAATCCAGCACTATTCGCCTGGCCGACTTTGAGAGTGACCTGGTCACGGTCGTATCGGGCACGACCGAAAACAGCCTCTTCGACTTTGGCGATATCGACGGCGAATTGGGCGAGAACCGCCTGCAGCACGCGCTGGGCGTCGACGGCGATCCCGAGGGCAACCTCTATATCGCTGACACCTACAATAGCCGCGTCAAGATCCTGCGCGCCGGCGAGACCAGCACGCATACACTCTTCGGCAAAGGCGGATCGGGCGGCTACCAGGACGGCGAGTCCCAGCTGGCGCAATTTGACGAGCCCGGCGGTTTGAGCTACGCCGATGGCGTCTTGTACGTTGCCGATACCAACAACCACGTCATCCGCACGGTTGACCTGGCAGACGGCACTGTCGACACCTTCGAATTCAGCAACCCTGAAGTCTTGATCATCGACCCCGACGCGCTGACTTTGCTGGGCGGTAATGCCGGCAATTCCGATTATGTTTCTGCCGGTGTCTTTCAGGTAGCGGCCGGCGACGGGATGGTAAATCTACGTC
>CAZWCV010000008.1:3798-40566 GCA_964632725.1 uncultured Anaerolineaceae bacterium | reverse complement strand
CGACACCATCGAGTTCGAGAATCGCGAAGCGCTGATCATTGACGACGCGCGTTTGACGCTGCTGGGCGGGAACGAGGGCGACAAGTCGATCATCATGGCCGGCATTCACCAGGTCGCGACCGGCGAAGGCGCGCTGAATCTGCATTTCAACCTGCCGGCTGATTTCAAGATCAATCCGCTGATCGACAGTGGGGTCACTGCTACCTGGGGCGAGCCGGCGCAGCAGATGTCGGCGACCGTCACCGGCGACAGCGTCAGCATCCCGCTGCAATTCAGCGAAGGCAACACTTTCGTGATGGCCGAAGTGACGCTCTACTACTGCCGCGAGGGCGAAGAAGCGCTCTGCTTCATCGAGGTTTTCAACTATTTCATCACCCTGGAAGTCGCGGCGGATCATGAGGCGCGGGAAATCTCGCTGGAGCGCGATATTGTACCGCCCGACGTGTAGCCATTCTCGTATTGCTAGAGCGGGCGACTCACAGAGTCGCCCCTACATTTTCCGAGTGGTTGGACGCGTTAGCGCGCGCCGACAACGATGCTGCCCTCGCGCAGCTTTCCGCCGCGCACAGTGCTGATTGTGATTTCGCTGCCCGCTTCCAGCCGCGCCAGCAGCATCTGAAGCTCGTCGACATCCTCGAGAGTCTCGCCTTGCAGCGCTGTCAGGATGTCCCCGACCAGCAGGCCGGCCGCGGCCGCCGGGCTGTCCGGCTCGACCGAGACGATCAGCAGACCGGCTACCTGACCGAGCGACTCGGCGATCGCGTCCGGCAGCAGCGCTGCCTGCACGCCTATGCCGAGATAGCCGGATTGAATTTTGCCGTCAGCCAGAAGCGCCGACACCGACTTGCGGATAACCGAGACGGGCAGGGCGACGCTGACGCCGCGGGCGAAGCCGGAAGTATTCAGCCCGTGTACGCCGCCATCGGCCGCCAGCAGAGGCCCGCCGGAAAAGCCAGGGTACATGGTGACGTCGGTCTGAATGATACTGCCGGCCAGCAGCCGCTCCCAGCCGCCGGTTTTCCAGGCGGCTTTCTTCATCCAGGCGCGCTTTTTCCAGTCGCGTTTGCCGCCGTCCCCATGCTTGCGGAAGCGCTGCTTCATGCGCCGGCGCCGTCTCCGCGCGTCTTCGGGGGTCACCAGTCCGCTGACGACTCCCAGCGCCGCCTTGACATGTTGCCGCGGTCGCGCCAGCGCCAGCACCAGATTGCCCACGCGCAGGCTTTCGTCATCCGCCAGCGGCGCCGCCTGCAACTCGGCGTCGACCCGCAGCAACGCCAGATCATGACGCGGGTCGCGGCCGATCAGTTCGGCCCCGACGCGTCCGCCGTCGGCCAGGCCGATGCTGATGTCGTCGTCGCGCTCGACGACGTGGTGCGCGGTCACGATCAAGTTCTCGGACCAGGCGATGCCGGTGGCGGGAATGCGCCGGCGCGCATCCACGCGCAAGACGCTGGGCGCGGCGCCCTCGACCAGGTCCGCCATGTCGTTCGATAGTTCTTGCAGTCTATTGACCATTGCTTTCTCCTTCTTTGCATTTGCGATGTTCTTATTCTGCACGACGCCGCCGCGCGGCGATATTAGACCTTTGGGCAGGTCTGCCCCTGGTCATATTGGCAGGCGCGCAAGATTCGGAGCGTGGCCAAGCCTGTCGCTCTGATACAATAGCGGCGCTCGGATAATCGGGAGTTTGTACTTTGTCTCTCGTTCAAGTGGCGGCGCTGGTCTCGCTCGGCGCGATGTGGGGCGCGTCGTATATCTTCATTCGCATCGCCGTCGAACCGCTGGGGCCGCTCTTCCTGATGTTTGTGCGGGTGGCGCTGTCCGGGCTGATTCTGGTCGCCTATGCGCGCCTGCGCGGTCAGCGGCTGAACATCCGCGGGCACTGGCGCCGATTCCTGGTGCTGGGATTCTTTGGCTCGGCGCTGCCCTTTAGTCTGATCGCCTGGGCCGAGTTGACGGTCACGGCGTCGATGGCGGCCATTCTGATGTCGACCACGCCGCTTTTCACGACCTTCGTCGCGGCGGTCGGTCTGGGTGAGGAACTGACGCTCGCCAAGCTGGTTGGCGCCCTGCTGGGCATCATCGGCGTGGCGATCACTGTCGGCGGCAGCGACATGAGCCTGAGCGCCGATGTCATCGCGGCGACGCTGGCGCTGCTGGGCGCGACCTTGAGTTACGCCGTCGGCGGCGTCTTCGCCAAGCGCGCCTTCACCGGCTTGAACAATATGTCAATGTCGAGCGGACAGCTGATCGCGGCGGCCTTTATACTGGCGCCAGTTTCGCTGCCGGGCTTGCCGCATGAGCCGCCGCCAATGGAGGCTGTTTGGGCGACGCTGGCGCTGGTCGTCATCTGCACCGCCATCGCCTACCAGCTATATTACTATCTTATCATCAGCGCCGGGCCCACAATAGCGCTGACGGTGACCTTGCTGGTGCCGGTTTTCGGCGTGGTCTTCGGCGCATTGCTGCTGGGGGAGAGCATTAGCCCGGGCATAATCGTCGGTCTGCTAATCGTGCTTGTTAGCGTTGGCCTGGTGACCGGGCTGATCTCGCCCAAGCGCGCGCGGGCAATACAACATCCCGCCTGAGCAGCCGGGCTCCTCAACGGGCGCCAGAGGAGAAAGCTGACGGCGGGATGCGTCGCTACCAACCGTGTAACGGGTCAGCGGATATTGGCATAGGGTCAAGCTACATATTAAGCGCGTCGTAGCCGGGACCCTGGGTGAAGAAATCGTAATTGGGTGCGATATCGGGCGTGAGATCGACGATGTCGCCTTCCTCGTGCTCGATGATCACCTTGGTGTCAAAGGGCACGCGTTCCTGACCCTCCATCATCTCGTATTCCGACGAGACCTCCTCTTCGATGAAAATGGCTTCAAAGGGACACTCCGGAATGCAGGCGCCGCAATCGATACAGGTATCGGGATCGATAAAATACCAGGGCCAGTCGTTTTCGGGTTTGCCGGCGATGATGCACTCGACCGGGCAGACCTCGACGCAGGCGCCATCCCGCAGACACAGGCTGGTGATGATGTGGGTCATTTGACGTCTCCTTGCAGGTTTCGCGCTGCGCTTGACCGCTATCGCAAGCGAAACGTAAACATCCGGGCTCAACTAGCGCTATGGTAGCTTATAATGGTTGGCGACGCTATAGCCTTTGCCGGATTTTAGCCGTCATTTTCACGCATGTTAAGTAGTGATTTTCGGGCGAGTCCCGGTTGCGCCCGGTCTGTTATAATGGCGGGAAGCGCTGAACGCTCCAGTAGCTCAGGGGATAGAGCATTGGTTTCCTAAACCAAGTGTCGCAGGTTCGAATCCTGCCTGGAGCGCTGCTGTCCAAAAAAGTATGCAATGCCTGGGCGTCCCATTTGACTTTCGCGCCCTATGACCGTATGCTTTGGGTGTTCAGGAGGTGAGGCGTGATCCCCAACGAGCGTTCAGCAACGTCATCTGCTTTGGAACTGCGTGGCAAAGACGCACGCGTAGAAAGTGACGACGTGCCATCAAAAGCGCAGACACTTGACGACATTCGAGAGGGATACTTATTTGCAAAGACAGGCGGCGAAGGCCAGCCTGTTGATGAAATGCACCGTGAAATCGCCGAAGAATTGGCTCGCGAAGAATTAGAAGAAAATGCGGATATCCGTCTTTAGTCTGCAGCGATACAAGCGGCAGCTTAAGCGACTGGAAAAGAAATACAGGACTGCCTTGGAGCAGTCCATTTTAATTGCCGAAGAGATCGGTAAGGGCGAACGCCCTGGCGACGCCATCCCCGGTTATGCAGGTGAAGTGTTTAAGGCAAGACGGAACAACAGCGCAGTGTCTGGCGGCGTTCGAAAGGGATATCGATTCATTTACTATATGCGCTCGGCGGAGCAAGCATTCATGCTTTCTGTTTACGCGAAGACTGAACAAGAAAATATCAGCGACAGTGAAGTCGCCGAATTGCTCAAGGATGTAGACCGACTACTGGCGCGTAGTTAAGGCGTGCCAAGCTTCGCGCTTAACATCGCCACCGTTTTCCAATCAGTGTGGTATTCAACCTAGACCGCAATGTCCTGAGATTGAGACTGGACATTCTCCTGCGCGGCGTCCGCGAATGCCCCCAGCGGCATCGCCCCCAGATCCTCGTCGCTGCGCAGCCGAACGCTGACCGTCCGGTTCTCGATATCGCGGTCGCCCACAATCAGCAGCCAGGGGATATTCATGCGCCGGTGCTGCTTGATCTTGCTGCGCATATTGCGGTCTTGCAAGTCGGCTTGGACGCGCATGCCGCGCGACTTGAGCAGGCTCTCGATCTCGCGCGCGTAGTCGTTGTGGCTCTCGCGGATGGGAATGATGACGGCTTGCGTCGGCGCCAGCCAGGGCGGGAATGCGCCGGCGAAATGTTCGATCAGGATGCCGATGAAGCGCTCCAGACTGCCGAAGGGCGCTCGGTGTATCATGACCGGGCGCTTGCGCTCGTTATCGCGGTCGACATATTCCAGGTCAAAGCGCTGCGGCAGATTATAGTCGACTTGCACCGTGCCCAGCTGCCACTCGCGCTTCAAGACATCGCGCACGATAAAATCGAGCTTGGGGCCGTAAAAGGCCGCTTCGCCCGGCTCCAGTTGATAATCCATGCCTAACTCTTCGCAGGCGTCGACGATGGCGACGGTGGCTGTCTCCCACAGGCTGTTGTCGCCAACGTATTTGTCGCTGTCGGGATCGCGCGTGCCCAGGCGGGCGCGGAAATCGCTCATGCCCAGCGAGCTGAACACGTGCTGAATCAGCCGGACAACTCCCTTGAACTCGTCCAGCAATTGGTCGGGGCGGACGAATAAATGGGCGTCATCGACGGTGAAGCCGCGCACGCGCGTCAGCCCGCGCAATTCGCCCGACTGCTCATAACGATAGACCGTGCCGAATTCGGCGTAGCGCAGCGGCAGATCGCGGTAGGAGCGCGGCTGGCTGCTGTAGACGCGGCAATGATGCGGGCAATTCATAGGCCGCAGCAGGAATTCGTCGCCGTCGACGTCGATTGGCGTGTACTGGCTGTCTGCGTAGTAGGGGTAGTGCCCGGATGTTTTGTACAACTCGATATTGCCCAGATGCGGCGTGACCACCGGCAGGTAGCCGCGCTCAATCTGGATGTCGCGCAGCCAGCGTTCCAGCGTGTCGCGCAGCATCGCGCCATTGGGCAGCCAGAGCGGCAAACCCTTGCCCACCATCGAATCGATGATGAATAGGTCGAGCTTTTCGCCCAGCACGCGGTGGTCGCGCTTGATCGCCTCTTGCAGTCGGGCGCGGTGCTCGGCCAGCTCAGCCGGATTGGACCAGGCCGTGCCGTAAATGCGCGTGAGCTGCTGGCGCTTTTCGTCGCCGCGCCAATAAGCGCCGGCCGGCGGCCGCAGCGAAATGCTTACCGCTTTGGGATTGATTTCCCTGGTGCTGTCCACGTGCGGCCCGCGGCAGAGGTCAGTAAAGTTGTTCTGCGTATATATCGTCAGGCTCTCCGCCGGAGCGCCAATGGCCTTGCCGTTGTCGTCGAGGCGGCCGCTGACCAGGTCGTCGATGAGTTCCAACTTATAGGGCTGATCGTGAAAGATCGCTTTGGCTTCGGCTGGGCTGACCTCGCGCAGGGTGAAGTCATGGCGCTGCGACAGAATCTTCTTCATGCGCTTCTCGACCCACTTGATGTCGACGTCAGTAATGGCGGTCGGCAGGTCGAAGTCGTAATAGAAGCCATCTTCAATCGGCGGGCCGATTGCGATTTTGGCCTCGGGGAAACGTTCCAGCACCGCCTCCGCCATCACATGGGCGGCGGAATGCCTGATTTTGTAAAGCTGGCTGTCTTCGTAACGCTCGTTGGCCATCATCTGTCCTCAAGTCGAGTCTCAGTTGCTGCAGCGCCCGCCAGTCGGCTACGCGGGCAAACGCTTGGCATTATAACGGAGAATATCACTACTGCAGTAGGGGTAGCCGCGTTTGCCTGGCTTGCAAGTGACGCCGACGGTTTGGGCCTGCCGGTCAGTCGTCGATAAGGACCAGCACTTCTTCAATGACGGCCTGCGCGATGGCTTGTGTAGTCAGCTGGCTTTGCGGGGCGGCGTCCCGTGGATCGGCGCGCTCGTCTTCTGTGACGCGGGTGAAAAGACTCTCGAAGACATCTTGCGCGACCAGATTGTCGATCGTATCTTCAATGATCTCAGGTTGCAGCTGTTCGACGATGATATGCGGTGTATCAAGGACGGCGTAACGCACGGGCGCGGTCTCGGGTATGGACCCGGTGACCATCCATGTCAGCGACAGCTGTCGGTGGATATAGGACAGCGTGGCGAACAGGGCTGTGTAAACCGTCCCGTCTTCCATCTGCACGATTACATCACAAGCGTCGTCCTCGTCGTGCATCTCGCACAGGATTTCTTCCGGGACAATCATAATATCGGCTATTGAATGATCGGACATCAGTTCCATTTCCCTGCTTGGGACGCCTAAGTATTCTCAATTATATGCAGATTGAAGCGGCATTAGAATAAGCATATCATAAATTAGGAGCCATTTGTTATATAAATCACAATCTTCGGCGACTGTAACCGCGGCGGGTCTCCAATGCAATTTTGACAGTTGTCCATTATCATGCGGGCGATGTCAGATAGCGAGAACAATCAATGCGAAAGCGCGACGAGTCCGAACATCCGCTCAATCAGATACCAGTCGAACGCCCGGCGCCGCCGCGCCCGCCTGTCAAACGCCCCAGGATACCGCTAGTTGACCGGCCGCTGCTGACATTTGCGCTGATGGCGCTCAACGGGCTGATTTTCCTGGCCGGTTATTTGAGTCCGCAGCTGGAGTGGGAGCTGTTTTTGCGCGGAGCTATGCTGCCGCCAGGCGTCGTCTTCGACGGCGAAGTCTATCGGCTGTTCACCGCCATGTTCCTGCACGGCAGCCTGCCTCACGTTTTATTCAACACCTACGCTATTTTCATCGTGGGCCAGATGGTCGAGCCCATTTTCGGGCGGGCGCGTTTCTTGCTGATTTATCTCTTGGGCGGCTTGACCGGCTCAGCAGCCAGTTTGGCGTTGGGCCGGCTTGACATCGCGTCGGTCGGCGCGTCGGGCGCGGTCTTCGCCATCTTCGCCGCGCAAGGCGTTCACCTGTATCAGCATCGCGGCGTATACCTCAACGCGCGCGCGCAGCTGCGCCACATGGCCGTGCTGGTTGCTATCAACCTGCTGATCGGCTTTCTGCCCGGCTCGCGCATTGACAATTGGGGGCATATCGGCGGCCTGCTCGGCGGCGCGATGCTGGCCTGGCGCATTGGGCCGCGGCTGGTTCGGCCCAGCGCGCCCGTCCGCAGCGCGCGCGATCTGGCCAGGCTGGATCGCAATCCGCTGCGCTTGCGCCTGCCCGAGCTAGTGATCTACATCGGCATTCTGATCGGCGCGGTTTTCCTTGTCATCAATCTGCTGGCCGCGTAGCTTCTGCAGCTCGAAGCGGAGCAGGGCGATTTGCTGCGCCGACTCCTTGCTTTCATGCGTCAGCCTGGTGATGACGGTGGAAAAGTAGAGTTGTATGAAGAGCATAAAGAAGCCGGCCAGCAAGAAGAGCAGATTGGAGGGGTCATAGATGCCGACCATTGCCGCCAAATTGTGGAGCAGATCGCGCCACAGACCCAGGATCAGCATCAATACCGCCGTGCCCAGCCAGAGCAAGGAGTACTCCTCGCTCAAGCGCCGCCGCCGCACCAATTCCAAAATCACCAGCAAGGCCATCACTGCGGCGCCGACGGTAAAGACTATCGAGCGGTCTAACATGTCGCGCCTCCCCCGAGTGGGTCGGAAGTACCCTTTCAAGTCGATTATCAGCTTAGCATGAATCAGGTTTCGCCATGCCGCAGAGCCTGATTGAACTGACCGGACCTTGCGGCGCCCCGCTGCTCAACTTCATGCCCGCCAACGGCTTCCCACCGCGGACTTACTTGCCCATGCTGCGCGGTCTGGCGGGCTTCCGCGCCATCAGCCTGCCGCCGCGCGCTCTATGGGGCGATCAAGCCGCGCCGACCGCGTATTGCAGCTGGCGCGATGCCGCTGACGACCTGCTGCGCGGTCTTGACTGTTTCGATCTGCGAGACATCGTAGCGGTGGGGCATTCGCTGGGCGGGGTCCTTTCGATGCTGGCGCTGATCAAGGAGCCGGCGCGCTTCCGGGCTTTGGTCATGCTCGACCCGGTGCTGCTGCCGCAAGCAACGCTAGACAGGCTGGCGCAGGCGCGCGACGCCGGCCAAATTGAGAACTTCCCCTTGGTTCAAGGCGCGCGGCGCAGGCGGCAGTATTTCGATAGCCGCGAGCATGCCTACAATCGCTTTCGCGAAAAACCGCTCTTCGCCGATTGGCCGGCGGAGTCGCTGAACCTTTACGTCGAGTATGGGCTGCGCCCCCGCGAAGACGGCGCCGGTTTTGAGTTGGCCTGGAGCCCGGCCTGGGAGGCGCATTATTTCGCAACCGTGTATCGCGATATCTGGCGTGACTTGCCCGCGCTGAACGGCTTGGCGCCGACGCTGATTATACGCGCCGAATACAGCGATACCTTTCCCGCCGATTCATATACCAAGGCGCAGTCGCTCGCGCCGCAGGCCGCGTTTCACGAGATGAAAGGGCAGGGGCATCTCTTCCCGCAAGCGGCCCCGCTGGAGACCGCGCGGGTCATCAGCGATTGGCTGGACGCCGCAGTCTCGCCTTGACATTCGCGGGCTTCCGCTATAAACTGCCTGTTCCAATTTCAGGGTTGGATGCCGAGATAGCTCAGTTGGTAGAGCATCGCACTGAAAATGCGGGTGTCCCCAGTTCAAGTCTGGGTCTCGGCACAAGAAATACTCGCCCACAGGGCGGGTATTTTGTCTTTTGGCTGTAGTATGGGCATAGGCTGACGCTGCTCGTACAGCGCGGACGCCGCAATGCCCGGACTGCAGCTGACTGCACTTTCATGAAGACAATCCTCCTCATTTCGCGCTGCCCGCCCTATCCGCTGCATCTCGGCGACCGGCTGATCATCTGGCACCTGGCGCGAGAGCTTTCGCAACGCGGTTACGTCATTGATTTGCTGGCGCTCTACGACCGCGACGATGACCCGGGGCACGTGGACCGGTATCGGGCGTACTTCCGGCATATCGAGCTTTTTCGGGAGCCGCCGCGCGCTTCATTGGCCTATCTTCGCCGTCTGATCGACCGCTCGGCCCGCTTCGCGCATTCAGCCGAGCGCAGCTTCTGTCCGCCGCTGTGGCGCGCTATCGCGGATCGCCTGCGCCGCTTTGACTACGACCTCGTCCATTGCTTCGGCTCGGTCAGCGTTTACGAGTTTCATTCGCTCTTCGCGGACCGTCCCAATCTGATCACTCCCTACGAATCGCACGCGTTGTATCTGGGTTCGGCCGCCGCGCAAGGGCAGTGGCGCGCCCGGCTGCGCCTGCCGCTGGTGCGGCGCTTCGAAGGCTTCATGTTCGCGCACTACGACCGGACGGTGGTCATCTCGGCCGCCGATCGCGCGCAACTGCTCGACTTAAATCCGGCGCTGAGCATCGAGGTCATCCCCAACGGCATCGAGCTGGAGCGCTTTCATCCGCGCGAGCTTGAACGTGATCCTTGTACGCTGCTCTTCGTGGGCAACTATGAATACGCGCCTAATCAGGATGCCGCGCGCATCTTGGTCGAGCAGGTGCTGCCGCGTGTCCGGCGCGAGCGGCCCGATGCGCGCTTGCAGTTGGCCGGCGCCAATCCGCCGGGCTGGTTGCGCGAGCTGGACGGCGAAAATATTGAAGTCAGCGGGCGGGTGCCGGATGTAGCGCCCTGCTTGGCGCGCGCGACGGTCTTCGTCTGTCCGCTGCGGTTTGGCGCCGGTTTGAAAAACAAGGTCCTGGAAGCCCTGGCCATGGGCGTCCCGGTCGCGGCGACGCCGCTGAGCCTGGACGGCATTGACGTGCGCGACGGCGAATCAGCGCTGGTCGCTGAGGTCGACGAAATCGCTGCCAAGACGATAGAGCTGCTGGGCGACTCGGCGCTGCGGCAGCGTCTTTCGCAAGGTGGACTGGCGCTGATTCAAGCGCAATACAGTTGGGAGAAGACCGCTTCCAGCTATGAAGCGCTATATGAGGAAATCTGCCTCAACAGACCCCCAGCCCAATTTCCTCCTGCCATCTCTATGGCGGGCATCCCATAAAGAGGGAGGGGCTTTATTCCGTTGTAGTTCGGCCGCCTTGGCTCCCCTTCCCTCATCTTGGTGGAAGGGGCCGGGGGATGGGGGTTTGCGAGCGGCTGCCGCGCTAGATGATCTGCAGCTGATCGCGGTCGGGCAACGCCGGAAAGGGCGCTTGCGGCAGGGTCTGATACCAGAAGGCGACCGAGGCAATGTCGTCTTGCAGCGGCAGGTAGCGGCGGTTGTAGCCCCAGCCCAGGGCCTGCATGGTCACCCGCAGGTCGGACTCAAAGCGGATGGGGTCCATGATATGCCAGCGGTACATGCCCATGCGATGCTGTGACTGATAGGCGCCATCGGGGCGGATCACCTGGTGAAAGCCGGCGTAGGGCGTGGTGAAGGTGACGTAGCCTTCGTTGTGGCGCGGGCTGGGATCAAAATTATAGGAGCCGCAGAAATAGTCTTCAGTGCCCGTGCCGCAAATTGTAGGGTAGTCGTCGCCGTCCATATAGAACTTGATCTCGCCCTCGCCCCACCAGCCGTTGTTATTGCTGCCCCAGGCCATATACGTGCCGACATAATGTCCGCGACCGCGGATGCCGTCGACGATGGTGTAGACGTCTTTGTAGGGCAAGGGGTTGACGCGGCGAAATTGCGCGTGGAAATAGGCGGCGTCCTCGGGCACGTCCGTCAGCGTGTAGTTCACTTGATAATAGAGTGTCATCTCTTCTTCGGCGATGTTGCTGATGGTCATGCGGCAGTGCTTGCGGAAGGGCATTTCCCAGTAACAGTTGAAGGCGCTGCCCGGGTTGACGCAGACCGGTAGCGATGTGACCTGGGCGTATTCGCCCCAGCCGACGGCGAAGAAATCGCCAATAGGGCATTCGACCGAGGGCTGTTCGCTATCGTCCCAGTAGACGCGCAGAATGCAATAGCGCCAGTTGCCGGTGGGCGTCAGCCAGATTTGCTGAATAGCGCCGGGTCCGTCGATGTCGGCCATGGTAAAGGTTTCGCCGGCGGCGATGCGAACTGAGGGCGAGACTTTCCAGCCGTGCCCGAGATCGCGGGCGGCTTGGCTGCCGGTGCCTTCGTCGGCCATGCCGCCTCGCCCTTTGGCGCCGTCAAAATTCTCGGCGCTTAGCGAGCGCGACTGCGCCGATGACAGCCGCGACAGATTTCCCAGATGTAAACCCAAGCCGTTGAATCCAGTCATGTTGGACCTCTCGTCATTCAATAGCCCCTCCCTCTTTATGGGGGAGGGGTTGGGGCGGGGGTTCCCGCCAGATTATCAAAATGCAGTTGGAATACCTCGCAGACATCCGGATGCGAGCCGACGTAGACATAGCTGATGTTGTCGCCCTCGTATACGAAGCTGCCGGCGCTGGCGCAGGGTTCGACTTCGAAGGCCTGCGCGTTGGCGTTGCCTTCTTGCCCGCCCAGGATGCAGTTGATCACTTCCTGGTTGATGCGCGATTGATTCAAGACCAGCGCGCCGCCGATTTTGGGCGCGGTCATAGTCGAATCGAGCTGCCGGTAGAATTTGGCGGCCAGCGCGCCGCGGTCCTGGAAGCATTGCAGAATCTGTTCGGCTTTAGCCATGACGGCGGTAACGCCCACCTGGCCGCTTAGCAAGGAGGCGCCACCAAAAGCGGCGAAGGCGCCGTCGATTGTGGTGTCGACATCGGTGGCGGAATAGGCGGCCAGATTCGGCAGAAGGCGCTGTGCCGACGTGGCGTCGTTCGGGGAGTTGCCCGTGTCGCTGCAGGCGCCCGCGAATATCAGCAGCAGCGCAAAAGCAACGAGATTCCTGAGGTGCTTCAAACCTGGACTCCCCGCGTAATTCGGTAGGGTCAGCGACAAGTGCATTTTATCAGAGATTGCAAAAGGTGATGGGCGGCGCCGCCTCGAATCGCGTTGCTATCTGACTGCTCGGTGCAAATGCCGTTAGCTGGATTTGCTTCATGCGATTTGCTAGACTAGCGCGACTTGGCTGGACGGGAGATTGGCGGCGACATGAAATTTGTAAGAATTGCTACGAATGACGGCGGAGCAATTGGCGTGGTTGACAAGGACCAGGTCAATTTGCTGGCCAATAATGACCTGAGAGAACTCATGGCCGAGGGCGCCGAGCCGCAACGCTCCGGCGTCGTCGAGTCGCTGGATCAGCTTCAGATTCTCGCGCCGCTGACACCCGGCAAGATCCTGGCAATCGGCCGCAATTACGCCGAGCACGCCCGCGAGCTCAACAATGACGTGCCGGCTGAACCGCTGGTCTTCGCGGTCATGCCCAGCGCGGTCATCGGCGCCGGCGCTGTCATCGAATGGGAAGCCGAGCTGACGCAACAGGTCGATTGGGAAGGCGAGCTGGCGGTCATCATCGGCAAAACCGCGCGGCGAGTTCCGCAAGCGGACGCGCTCGACTACGTCTTCGGTTATACCATCGCCAACGATGTTTCCGCGCGCGACTTGCAGACGCGGGACAAACAGTGGACGCGCGCCAAGGGGCTGGACAGCTTCTGCCCGCTGGGGCCGGTGGTGGTCACCGCCGACGAAATCCCCGATCCGCAGAATCTGCGCATTGTGACGGAGGTCGACGGCGTCGAGAAGCAGAATGGCTCGACCGCCGACATGATATTCTCGGTCAGCTTTTTGATCGCGCATCTGTCGCGGGCCTTTACGCTGAACCCCGGCGATATGATTCTGACCGGAACGCCAAGCGGCGTCGGCAAGGCCATGAATCCGCCGGAATTCCTGGGCCAGGGCAGCGTCGTCAGCGTGGAGATCGCAGGCATCGGCAAGTTGACCAACAGTTGCCGGGTGTTATAATTGGCTCAAGCAGAATGATGAGGGACAGCTAATGGCGAGCGCGGGAAATACATTGCCTCAAGATTCTTCGCTGCTGGAGCGTGTAACCAAGGTTGAAACGACTCTGGAAAAGGTACTCCCGCACTTTGCAACCAAGGCGGATTTGGAGCGGCAGACGCGGCTGATTGTGATGTGGATGATTGCGACGCAGATAGCCGTAGTTGGCTTGATGCTCGCTGTTATGGGCAACTGGATTTCATCCATTGGCTAGCGAACCTGGAGTCTCAGCGATAGCTGCATGAACCGAACACTCTTCGCCGCCGACTGCCTGGATGTGCTCAACGACAGCGACGCCCTGCCCGACGCCTCGATTGACCTCATCTACCTCGACCCGCCCTTTAACTCCAACTCGAAATACAACCTGCCCTTCAAAGATTGTTGAGCGATGCTTAGCTTGTAGGACGCGGCCCCCTCCCCGGTATTTCCTCTGTGTTCTCTGTGCCCGCTGTGGTTAAATCCAAGGCCATGTCTAAACCGGTCACCATCAAGGACGTCAAGGTCATCCTGACGCAGCCGGGCAAGTCGCGCCTCTGCATCGTCAAGGTGCTTACCTCCGAGCCCGGGCTGTACGGCCTGGGCTGCGCTACGTTTACACAGCGCATCTTCGCCGTCGCGGCAGCCATTGAGCGCCACCTCAAGCCCTTCTTGCTGGGGCGCGAAGTCGACCGCATCGAAGAAATCTGGAATATGTCGATGGTGCACGGCTACTGGCGCAACGGACCCGTGCTCAACAACGCCATTTCCGGCGTCGACCAGGCGCTGTGGGATATCAAAGGCAAGCGCGCCGGCATGAGCGTCTGCGATTTGCTGGGCGGCAAGTCGCGCGAGGCGGCTCACGTTTACGTGCACGCAGACGGCCGCGACAAGCAGGAAGTCGCTGACAGTGTGCGCGCCTTTATGGAACAGGGATTTTGCTACGTGCGCGTGCAGATGGGCGGCTACGGCGGGGCCGGCAGCCGCATGATCAAGCCCAGGAACGCTCCGGCCGGCGCCTATTACGATCCGCGCGATTATAGTCGTCGGATGCTGGACATGATAGCGTTCGTGCGCGAGCAGCTTGGCGAAGAGGTCGAGCTGCTGCACGATATCCATGAGCGCCTGGTTCCCATTCACGCCGTTGAATTCGCCAAGGATGTCGAGCAATTCAAGCTCTTCTTCCTCGAGGACGCGCTGGCGCCGGAGGACATCCACTGGTTCCGCATGATTCGCGCGCAATGCGCCACGCCGCTGGCGATGGGCGAACTCTTCAATAATCCGCACGAATGGCAACTGCTGATTCAGGAGCGCCTGATCGACTTCATTCGCATGCACATCAGCCAGATGGGCGGGATTACGCCGGCGCGCAATGTCGCTATATTCGCCGATATGTACGGCGTGCGCACGGCCTGGCATGGACCCAGCGACACCTCGCCCGTGGGGCACGCCGCCAACCTGCAGCTGGACCTCTGGCATCCAAACTTCGGGGTACAGGAATGGTATCGTCCGTCGGCGCTGGACTACGAAATCTTCCCCGGCTTGCCGGTCGTGGAGGACGGCTATCTCTATCCCAACGATCAGCCCGGGCTGGGCATTGACATCGACGAGGCGCTGGCGGCGAAGCACCCCTGCCAGGACATCGTCGAGGACTGGACGCAGACGCGCCTGCCTGATGGCAGCCCGGCGCGGCCCTAGCCAAGTTTGATGACTTTTCGCCAGGCGCGGGCTATACTGGCGAGTAGAAAGCGAGGAGCTTGGACATGGCAATCAATCGGTCGCCCGTCATGACCGTCGAAGACTATTTCGAATGGGAATTGAATCAGGAGCATAAACACGAATACATTGACGGAGTCGTCATTGAGATGCCTGGAGTAAGCAATAAGCACAGTCTAATCACGACAAACCTGATTTATCTCTTCGTCGCTGCACTTGACCGATCCCGCTACACCATGCACACATCCGAACTTCGTCTGCAAGTGAGCCCAACGCGCTATGTTTATCCCGACCTTACATTTGTGCGAGGCGCATCCGACTTTTCCGACCCCGGCGAGTACAACTTGATGAATCCGGTATTCGTCATCGAAGTGACATCGCCTTCCAGCGAAGATCGTGACCGACTGGAAAAACCTGGGCACTATTACGATGTGCCTTCAATCGAAGCCTATCTCATTGTTGACCAGCATCGCGTTTGCGCGGAATTGCACACGCGCGGCGATGCCGGCTGGCAGAGTCAGGTGTACTCCGAGATGAAGGATGTGATATCGCTGGCGATGCTTGACTGTGAACTTCCGCTGGCTGAAATCTATCGCGACATCCAATTCGAGTCGCGCTAGCTTGCCAGAACCGCCGAATTACACACATTCTCCGCCACGCCTTCGAGCAAGTAATCGACGATCTGCCCCGCCGCTTCAACCGCGACCGTCACCCGCGCGGCCCTAACGCGGCTGACCCGGCTGTCGATGACACAAGGGAAGGAGCGCGCTATAATGTTGGAGAGAAGAGATGCGCTGAGGTTGAATATGGCGATCCAGACAAAAGAACTCATGTCGGTGGAAGAATACTTTGAGTGGGAGCTGCGACAGGAGGAAAGGTATGAGTACATCGACGGAGAACTGATAGAGATGCCGGGAGTCAGCGACGAGCACGGCCAAATCACCATGAACATTATCTATGGCTTCTTCAGCGGACTCGATTTTTCGCGATACGCCTTGCGACCCGAAGGCATGCGCGTGCAAATCAGCCCGACCCGCTATGTTTATCCCGACTTGTCAATCATCCGCGGCGATCCCGTCTTTCGGGACGCCAGCAAGTATAACTTGATGAATCCCTGTTTCGTCCTGGAAGTGACATCGCCCTCCAGCATCGCGCGCGATCGCTCGGACAAGCTTGGCTACTATTTCTCCGTGCCGTCTATTGAAGCCTGCCTCATCGTCGATCAGCACCGCCTATACGCCGAGCTATATACGCGTGGCGATAGCGACTGGCGGCGTCAGGCGTTCAGCGAGCCTGCGGATGTCATTACGCTGGCAGTGCTGGAATGTGAACTCCCGCTTGAACAAGTCTATCGTGGGATTGCCTTCTAGCAGCGCTTGCTTTCCAGCGCGTTCGGATTGCATACGTTCGCGGGCTTACCCTCGAGCAAGTAATCGACGATCAACCCCGCCGCTTCGACAGCGACCGTTACCTGCGCGTCGGATGTGCTGGCCGCCAGATGAGGCGTGTGCACCACATTCGGCAAGCCAAGCAGCGGGTGATCGCCTGGCGGCGGTTCCTGCTCGTAGACATCGAGCGCGGCGCCGGCGACCTGCCCGCTTTGCAGCGCCGCCGCCAAATCCGCCGAGTTGATCAGCGCGCCGCGCGCCGCATTGATAATGCGAATGCCGCGCTTCATCCTGGCGATCGACGCGACGTTGATCATGCCGCGCGTTTCATCAGTGACCAGGGCGTGCAGCGAGAGGTAATCCGAGCGCGCGTAGACCTCGTTCAGGGCAAGCAGCGGCACGTCCAGCGCGGCGGCGACTTCCGGCGGCAGGTAAGGGTCGTGGGCGATGACGCTCATTTCAAAGGCTTGGGCGCGTGTGGCGATGGCCTGCCCAATGC
The DNA here is from genome assembly GCA_964632725.1 of uncultured Anaerolineaceae bacterium. Taxonomy (GTDB): domain Bacteria; phylum Chloroflexota; class Anaerolineae; order Aggregatilineales; family Phototrophicaceae; genus UBA6055. Next base: position 23,955 of record CAZWCV010000008.1, on the reverse strand, counting down.
GCCCCAGGCCGATGATGCCCAGCGTCTTGCCTTTCAACTCCACACCGGTGAAAGCCTTGCGATCCCAGCGTCCCTCAGCCAGCGACTGATGTCCCTGCGGGATATGTCGCGAGAGCGCCAGCATCAAGCCGATGCTGTGCTCGGCGGTGGAGATGGTGTTGCCGCCCGGTGTATTCATGACGACCACGCCTTTAGCCGTCGCGGCCTCCAGGTCGACGTTGTCGACGCCGACGCCGGCCCGGGCGATCGCTTTCAGCTGGGGCGCGGCGTTGATCAGTTCCGCGTCAGCCGTGACGCCGCTGCGGATGATCAGCGCGTCAGCGTCGACGACTGCCGCCAGCAGGGCGGCGCGCTCCAGCTTGCCGGGCGCGGACACGCGAATGCCGGCGCTGGCGTCCAGGATGTCGATGGCTTTCTGGTGGACATTGTCGGGTACGAGTATATGAAATGTCATTGGATTCGCCTACTCAGTTTTGGCTCGACAAGAAAGCATCAATGCCGTCCAGGACTTCTTGCAGCATGTCCATGGACACATCGCCCATGTGCGGCAAGCGGAAGGTCTTGCCTTTAATGGCGCCATAACCCTTGTCCATCGCGTAGCCGGCCTCGCGCTCCATGTAAGCGCCCATGGCGTTCACGTCAATGCCCGGCGTGTTGTCGACCGTGGTCACGGTGTCGCTGCGGAAGCCTGCTTCTGCGTACAAGTCGAAGCCCCGCGACAGCGCCCAGTCATGCGTCCTGTCGCGCATTTCGCGGTGACGCGCCCAGCGCGCTTCGATGCCTTCCGCCATGATCGCGTCCAATTGCCTGTCGGCGGCGAACATCAAGGCGACCGGCGGCGTCGATGGCGTATTGTTCTTAAGCAGCGACTTCTCCAGCGTCAGGAAGTCGAAGTAGTAGCCGCGATTGGCGATGCTTGCCGCGCGCTCCAGCAGGCGGTCGCTGACGGCGGCGAAGGCGATGCCGGGCGGCAGGGCGAAAGCTTTCTGGCTCGAGGTCAGGGCGATGTCGATGCCCCAGTCGTCTACGCGCAGCTCGGTACCCAGGAAACCGCTGACGGTGTCGACGAATAAGAGCGTATCGTCGTGTTGCTTGACCACTTCGCCGATGGCCTGTATCGGGTTGGTGACGCCGGTGCTGGTTTCGTTATGCACGGCGCATACGGCGTCGTAGCGTTGCTTGGACAGCGCGTCAGCGACCATTTCCGGCGTATGCGCCCGACCCCAGTCGACTTGAATGCAATCGACCTGCTTGCCATTGGCGCGGCTTATTTGCGCCCAGCGCTCGCTGAAAGCCCCGCCGGTCAGGTGCAGCGCGCGGCCCTCATCGCGCACCCCGCAGCGCACCGCGCCTTCCCACAAGCCGCTCCCGGAGGAGCCGCTGATATAAACGCGGCTGTCGGTGAAAAAGGCGCGCTTCAGTTTGCCTTGCAAGCGCGCGAAAAGGTCGGCGAATTCGCCGGTGCGGTGGCCGATCATCCATTGCGTCTGCGCCTCGAGGATCTCGCGGCGGACTTCAACGGGGCCGGGCAGGAAGAGCTTGGTATGGTCGGTTCGGCTCATTGAGCTAAAGTCCTGTTCCTGTGTCGTATTCAGTTGCTGCAATCGGGCGAATTGTAGCCCCGCGGCCATGCCGCGCACAGGGCGAAATCGTCTCTGCCGCTCGCGTCGAGGGTGCTTGCCGCGCGGCGGAAAACTGCTATACTCGGGCGCACGAGTTCAAGGGTCTCGTTACCATTAGCGAGACTGACGACGGCGGCGGAGGCAACATGTTACAAGTGGCGAATGCGCCCTGTTCCTGGGGCATCATCGAAAATATCGAGGGCGAACGCTTCGACTACGCGCGCGTCCTGGACGAGATCGCCGCAACCGGCTATGCCGGCACGGAATTGGGCGACTGGGGCTTTATGCCGACCGACCCCGACGCGCTGCGCGCCGAGCTGGACCAGCGCGGTTTGAAAATGCTGGGCTCCTGGGTCAATGTCAACTTTCAGGACGCGGACCGGCATCAGGAAAGCGCCGATGAATGCGCGCGCACGGCCAGGCTGCTGGCTGCGGTCGGCGGCAGCGAGGCGCTGGTGGTGCTGGGTCCTGATCCCTACACCAACCCCGTGCGCAGCTTGAATTCGGGGCGAATCACGCCTGGGATGAGCCTGGATGAAGAGGGCTGGCGCTTGTTCGCCCAAGGCGCGGATATGGCCGCGCGGCGCGTGATGGACGAAACCGGCTTGCGTTCGGTCTTGCATCATCACACCGGCACCTGGATCGAAACGCCGGCCGAGACCGAGCGACTGATGGACATGACCGACGAGGACGTCGTGGGCCTGGTCTTTGACACCGGCCACTGGGCCTTTGGCGGCGGTGATCCGGTAGCCGGCATTCGCCAATTCGCCGACCGCATCTGGTACGTCCACTTCAAAGACCGCGATCCAGAGGCGCACGCGCGGTCGCGGCTTCACGAGTGGGACGGGCCGACCGCCGTCGGCAAGGGCATCTTCCCCGAGCTGGGCCAGGGCGATGTCGACTTTCCCGCTGTGCTGCGCGAGCTGGAGAAGATCGGCTACGAGGGTTGGATCGTGGTCGAGCAAGATGTGCTGCCCGGCATGGGCAGCCCGCGCGAATCGGCGCAGCGCAACCGCGACTACCTGCGCAGCATCGGCTTGTAAACGGCGCTGATGACCCTGCCGCTGGGAGACATCGTTCGCGCGCAGCACCGCTTGCGACCGCACTTGCAGCCCACCGCGCTTGAGCCGGCGCCGGACCTGGGCGGTAATGTCTGGCTCAAGCTGGAAAACAGCAATCGGACGCATTCCTTCAAGGTGCGCGGCGCGCTGAACGCCATCCTCTCGTTATGCGAATCTGAGCGAAAACGAGGCATAATCGCCGCCTCATCGGGCAACCACGCCGCGGCCGTAGCTTATGCCGCCCAGCTGACCGGCGCCACGGCGAGTATCCTGATGCCCAAGACAACGCCGCAAACGAAGGTCAAGAATGTGCAGCGCTACGGCGCGGAGGCTGTGCTGTTCGGCGACAACTATGACGAAGCCGAAGCCGAGGCTTTGCGACGCGCCGCTGAGGGCGGGACCTGGATTTCGCCCTATAACGACGCGGGCGTCGTGGCCGGCGCGGGAACCATCGGTCTGGAGATTTTCGAGCAGTTGCCGCAGGTTGAGCGAGTCGTCGTGCCGGTCAGCGGCGGCGGGCTGATCGCCGGCATCGCGGCGGCGGTCAAGCAGCTTGACCCGGCTATTGAAGTCATCGGCGTCAACGCGAAGTCGACGCCGGCCATGTACAACATTTTCCACGAGGCGACGCATCCGCAGGTCTGGGACACGCTGGCGGACGCGCTCTCGGGCGATATCGAATCCGGCTCGATCACCCTACCCGTCAGCCGCCAGTATGTAGACGATATCGCGCTGGTCTCGGAGGACGAGATTGCGGCGGCCATGCGATTTATGCTGGCGGGGGGCTGGGTGGTGGAAGGCGGCGGCGCGGTCGCTGTAGCGGCGCTGCTGCATGGCGTTATTGCCGCCGACGGCCGGGCGACTGTGCTGGTGGTCAGCGGCGGCAATGTCGATTTGGCTGTGCTGCGGCGAGTGTTGTCTTGATCGCGGGGCTTGACTACAATGGGTGCAAGCGAGGGAGACTCATGAGCGAGTCTATTGCAATTGACCTGCCGCTGAAGGCAATCCGCAAGTACTGCGCCGGGCAGCCAATCAAGCGCCTGTCTTTGTTTGGTTCATTCTTGCATGGCGATGCCCACGTCGATAGCGATGTCGACTTGCTGGTGGAGTATGTGCCGGGCGCGCGCGTTAGCTTGCTGACGATCGCCGGGCAGGAAATCGACTTAAGTGAAATCGTGGGCAAACGCGTCGACTTGCGCACGGCCAATGAGTTAAGCCGCTATTTTCGTCAGGAAGTCGTAGATAGCGCGCGGTTAATTTATGAAACCAGAACGCGTCAACGAGCGTAGCGCCCAAACACTCTTGCAGGCATTCCAAGCCGGCGAAGTCGCCGCCATCGACCGCGTCCATGAACACCTGCCGCAGGTTAAGTACGGTACGCGCGAGCAAGCGGCGGCCTTCGCGCTGACGCTGAGCGACGCCCGCACCGTCATCGCCCGCGAGCTGGGTGTGCAGAGCTGGGGCGAGTTGCGCTTGCAGGCGAAGCTCAGCGAGCTGGAGTTCGGCGACGAGCTGGAGCAATTCAAACAGTTGGTCTACGCGCATAAGGCTGAGGCGCTTGACGAGCTGCTGACGGCGCATCCCAGGCTGCGCGCGACGCTTGACGAGCCGCATTTCTGGTTCGGCTCGACCGCGCTGATCGTCGCCAAAGAACATGTCGATGTTGTCGATGTGCTGCTCAAACACGGCGCCGATATTTTGTCGACATCGCAGTGGTGGGCGGGCGACTTCCACCTGCTGGAAGGCGCATCCGCGAAGGCTGCTCGGCAACTCGTCGAACGCGGCGCGCGGATCACGGCGCATTCGGCGGCAGAGCAGGGTTGGCTCGATTGGCTGGAGGACGCATACGCGCGCGACAATTCGATTGTCAATCAGCGCGGAGGCGACGGCAAGACGCCTTTACACTACGCGCGGGACCCGCAAGTTATGGACTGGCTGCTGGAACGGGGCGCGGAGCTGGAAGCGCGCGACCACGACCACGCCTCGACGCCGCTGCAGTGGCTGCTGGGCGAGCGCAATATTGAGGCGGCGCGCGAGATGGCGAAGCGGGGCGCGACTGTTGATATTTTCGCCGCTATTCTGCTGGAGGACGTCGAGCTGGTCGACCAGGCCTTGGCCGCGCATCCCGGCGCGATAGCGGCGCGCGTGAACCAGGCCGGCTACGACTTGACGCCCCCGGCTGACGGCTCGCATCAATACGTCTATACCTTTAACGCGGCGGGTCTGTCGCCGCACCAGGTGGCGCTTGAAGTCGGTCGCGATGACATCTTTGCTCGTTTGCTCAAGCAGAGCCCGCCCGACATTGAATTGCTGGCGCGCTGCGCGGAAGCCAATGCGGAAGCGGCGCGGCAAATCGTAGCGGCGCAGCCGGACATCGTAGCGCAATTGACGGCTGGCCAGCGCCGTCAGTTGATCCACGCCGCCTGGACGAATAAAGCCGATTCCGTCCAACTGATGGCGGCCCTCGGTTTCGACTTGCACATTAGCGATGACGACAAGATGACGCCCTTGCACGCGGCCGCCTTTCATGGCTTCGCCGATGTGATTCGTGTTTTGCTGGAGGCTGACGACGAACCGCCGCTGTCCTGGCTGAACGGCTACGGCGGTACGCCCTTGACCACCTGCCTTTATGGCCGGCAGCACAGCTGGCGCGACGACGGCGACTTCCCCGCGAGCATGAAATTGCTGGTTGAGGCCGGTTCCGAGGTGCGCGCCGATTGGCTGCCCACGGGCGACGAAGCAATCGACGACGTACTGAAGCGGGCGCTCGACGCGGACGCTTGAGGCTTTCCAATCAAGCGGCGAACCAGGCTCGTTACGGTTCCGGGTCGCCGCCGGCAAGCGAGCCGTTGATTTGAATCGTCTGTTGAAAGGCGATTTCCAGCTTGACGTCCGCATCGGCGAAGGAACTGATCAGAGCATGAGCATCCATTAGATCGGCGTTGGATGGCGCTTGAGCAGCGCGGACATTCGCACGCACCAGGATAGCCTCGCCTTTTTGAACCGTCACATCGCTGACGCTGGCGCGCGGCAGCGTCTGTTGCAGCGCGGCGCTCGCCGCCTCCGCCAGGGGATCGAGCGGAAGCACTACCTGGCGGGATACGACGGTGAGATCTACATGCTGCTGATACAAGTCGTCGATGATGCGCTGCGCCGCTGTCACTTCTTCGGGCGAGATCGGGTGGTCGGACTGGACGAGTAGCAGCACTTCGAGCGGTACGGAAGTTATCACCTGGTATTCGACCACGGTGGCGCCGTGAAAGGCTTCCGCTTGCAGCTGCTCACGGACATGCGCCTCGTCAACGGCCTGCGAGCCCAATCTGGCGAAGACCAGCAGCATGACGATCGTGATAACGAAGAGCACAAACCACCAGGCGCGCGACTGATTCAGGGAAGCGCCTTCGCGATCTTCAGTGGGATGCATGCCCATCCACAAGAAGGTGATGTATTGTGCGGCGATGATGAAGGCAATGTTGGCCAGGAAGAGCAGATTCGCGCCGAAAGCCAGGTCGATATCGCGCAGCGCGATACCGAGGCCGATGGTGCAGAGCGGCGGCATGAGAGCGGCGGCGATGGCCACGCCGGCCAGGGCGGCGGGGATACCCTTGCGCGCGGTGGCGTACGCGGCGACCCAGCCCGATACCAGCGCGATGGCGGCATCCAGCAGATTGGGGCTGCCGCGCGCCAGCATTTCATCGGTCGGCGTGTCGATGGGCAGGATGACGCCCATCACGATCGAAATCAGCAGCGCCAGGGTCACGCCGGCGAAGAGCGTCACGCTGGCGCGGCGGGTGAGGTGCAAAATACCGGTCGCCATACCCGTTGAGAAGCTCGAGAGCGGCGACATCAGCGGCGCGACCAGCATGGCGCCGATGATCACTGCGGCGCTGTTGGTCAATAGGCCAAGCGTGGCGAGCGCCGCCGACAGCACGATCATGACGGTGTAATCAAGGTTGCTGCTGGCGTTTTTCTGCGCGCTCCAGATGAGTTCATTTTGCTCAATCAGGGTTAATTGCGGATTGAGCCGGGCGAAGCTGTGCGCTATGGCGCCGCGAATGCCCCGCTGCCATTCGATCTGCGAGATCATAATAACCGGGCCCGGCGCCGTATTGAGCAGCTGATTGCTCAAGTCGTTGAAAATATGTCGCTCGAAGTCAGTTTTCTGGGAGAAGCCCATGACCAGCAGATCATCGGCGCTCATGTCGCGCACGATTTCCGGCGCCGGATCGCGACCGATGACAGCTTTGGGTTTCAGGTCTTTATTGCGCGGCAGATGCTCTTCGTAGCGCTTGATCGCCGCCTCATGCTCGGGATCATAGTGATAATCGAACTGAACGCTCATTTGGCGCAAGGGAATGGTGTGCTGCAGGGCGAAACTGACGCCGAGCTTCATGGCGATGACTGAGGGCAGGCTGCCGTCAATCGGCACGACAACGCGATCAAAATGGGGTGATACCGCGCGGCGATAAATCAGCACGCCGCAAGGCGCCGTGGCGATCACATTTTCCACGACTGTGCCCAATTTCACGCGGCCTTGCGTCGGGCGCTGCACACCCAGCAAGATAACATCCGTGTTGCGCTCGCGCGCCACATCCAGGATGCCGCGCGATATGCTGGCCGATATTTCGGTCACCAATTCCACGCGGCGCCCGGCATCGGTGTTGCGGAAGTCTTCAACGACCTGATTGACTTGATCGCTGACTCGGACGGTTTGCTCGGCATCGCCCAGGGAAATGACCAGGGCAATCACCAGACCGTGAGTCGGATGCACCATTTCGCCGGCGATTCGCAGCATTTCGGCGGCGGTATCCGGCCGGCTGATGGGCACAACTACCGTCTGCGCATAATACTCGTCATGCGGCGAGAAGGTCTCCGGACCGCCTGCTTGAGAAATGTTTGACTTCACGATAAGTAATTTTACATACTAATCTATAAGTTCGCACTAAATACGCTGATAGAATCACTCGCATTCCAGGATCGCTGCGGATACTCGGCTAGTCGAGGATTACGGGACGACCAGTGAATTGTGTGCTTGTCTCGGTATATTGCATCAATTCGATGCGGACGCCGCTCGGGTCAGTTATCCAGGCTTGCCAGGCCTTGTCGGCGCCCATTTGCTTGGCTGAGGCCTCGATTCCGCGATCGCTCAATCTGCTGATGACGGTGTCCAGGTCTTCAACTTCGAGACAAAAGTGTTTAATCAGCGAGCCGGCATCTGTGTCGGCCGCATCGCTCGCGAATACTTCCAGGAAGGTCGTAGCCCCCGCCTTGAGGTAGAAGCCGATGCGCAGGCCGGCGCGGTAAAACTCAAACGCCAATTCCATGCCCAGCGCGTCGACGTAAAACGCCTCCGCCGCGTCCAAATCTGTCGCCCCGATGCAAACATGCGCCAAACGCTTAAACATAAAATCTGACTCTCCGAATACTTCGGACAAACTATTAACTAGCGTTATAGTATCCTGTTTGGGATTATGTCGCAAATCTGTCGCGCAGAGCAAACAAGGCTCGCCGAATGTCGCGCCAGGCCGGCGACTGCGCTGACACGACTTCGAAATGGCCCGCATTCGGCAATACGGTGAGACTCGCTTCATCGTCCAGCGCATTTGCCGCGCCGGCGTAAACGCGCGCGTTTTCCAGGATGGCCGCATCCTCGCCGCCGACTATGATCGCTTGTGGTTTGCCCAGCGGCAGCAGCTCAGCGGGCGAGCCGCTGGCGTAATTGGCGGGCGCCTCATTCGGCCGACCACCCATGACCGCCACCAAGGCGTCGCTGCAACTGTCGCTGTTGGCCAGGCGGGCGATATCCGCAAAGGGCGCCAGCGCCAGGACCGCATGGACGGCTAGCGGCGCCTCGACAAATAGCGGGCTTGCTCGTTCAATGCGGTGGCGCGCCGCCAGCCACAAGGCCAGATGGCCGCCCGCGGAATGACCCATGCTGATGACCAGGTCCAGGCTCAGCCGATGCGAGTCGGCGATCTGACGCAGGTGGTCGGTCGCCGCCGCCACATCAAGGAACATCTGCGGAAAGTCGCCGCCGTTGCCGTGCCGGCGATATTCAATGCTCCAGACCGCGAAACCGGCATCCGCCAGCGACGCCGCCAGGCTCCCCAGCGGGACAAGGTCGTACATTTCGCGGTAGCCGCCGCCATGCACCAGGACTATAACCGGGTGAGGCGGCTGGGATCGCGGCAAGGTCAGTTCGCCGAATTGCTGCGAATCGCTGCCGTAGGCGTAGCGGAAATCCGGTTCAACTCGAGGGAATTTCAGATAATCTTCGGCGGTTAGCAGCTTTGACATGTTGTCTCTTTTCCGGCTTGCGGGCTTGCGCCACGCGCTAGAGAATTCCCAGCGGATTTTCAGGATCGACGGCGTCGTCAAAAGGAATGTCGCGGATGACGTTGGTCACCTGGTAGACGGAGCCCAGCCAATTGTTAAAAATGGCTTTGGCGGTATCGCCCCAGGTATTGTCCAGCCAGGGCGTGAATTCGTCTTCCGGGAATTCAGGCAGCTCGCGGCCGTTTTCCAGCGCTGCTTGCGCCTGGCGGACGAAGCGCTCGGCGATGTCCCGCGCGTCAATCGGAAAGTAGTTTTCCGGGTAGGGCGGCTGGGCGTTCCGGCCGTTGAAATAGCCCAGCAAGTCGCGCTTGTATTCTTTGAGCAAGCTGTTGATATCGTATTCCGGGTGCCCCTGAAAGTAGACCATGCGCAGTTGATCCGGGCTGACCGCCATGTGCACGTCGCCATCGAAGCTTTGGATGAGCACGGTCAGGCCGGCGGCTTCGATTTGCTGGCGCGTGATGGCGTTCCAGCGCGAGTGCGGCACGTCAAAGCGAGTATTGATTTCGCGCAGCAGGGGATGATTCGGCTGCGTGACGCGGTGCTCGAAGACGCCCCATTTCTTGCTGTCGCGCTTTACGCGATTGATTTGGTAGAAATACTTCATCAGCGCGTGGGTGGACAGGCAGGAGCAAATGGTCGAGGTGACATGCTCGCGCGCCCATTCGATGACCTCGGTCAGAGGCTGCCAGAAATCCTCTTGATCGAGGCTGGGGTTGGCGACGTTGGCGCCGGTGATTATCAGCGCGTCCAGCCCGTCTGCCTTGACTTGTTCGAATGTCGTGTAGTACTGGTCGATATAGGCTTGTGTTTCCGCGCTGCGTTGCAGACCGGGCACCGAGAAGACGTGCACGTAGAACTGGGCGATCTGGTTGCTGTTGCCGACCAGCCGCATGAACTGCCGCTCGGTGATTTCCAGCGCTGAATCCGGCATCATGTTGAGCAAGCCGATATGCAATTCGCGGATGTCCTGGGTAAGGGCGCGGGACAGGGTAAGCACTTCCTGGCCGCGCTGCCGCAGGCGGTCGAAGCTGGGCAAAGGCGTGTGGGCAACTAATGGCATAGCCGGGTGGCTCCGTCGCGCTATTATGTACAGAATCGACTTAGGCGCATGAGTATATCATTCCCCAGCGCACGGACAATGCTTGTTGACTTGGCTAACGCGGCTGTCCTTGCCTCGCCTATAATGAGAAGAGGGACGCGCTCCGGCCGGCAATGGTTCAAACGGGAGATGGCAAATGTTGGAACAGATCAGCGACGCGATTATTCGTTACAGTCTGATCGCTCTGGGCGTCGTCATCGGCGCGTTGTCATTGATAGTCTTCTTGCAGCCGCTGGATATTGCGCCGGCGGGCGTTGCCGGGGCGTCTACGCTGCTGAATGAACTCTTCGACACGCCGATCGGCTTGACGATTTTCGTCCTCAACATTCCTATTCAGCTGCTGGGATATTTGATGCTTCCAAATGGCGCCCGCGTCATACTTCGCAGCGTCGTGATCATCTTGATATTCTCGGTTGTCGTGGACAATCTGGGACCGCTCGTCCCGGACGGCGGCATCAGCGATGAGCGCATGTTAAACGCGCTCTTTGGCGGCATCACCGGCGGCGTCGGCGTCGGTCTGGTTTATCGCGCCGGCGCGACCTTCGGCGGCACGTCGACGCTGGCCCTGATCTTGCAGCGGCGCTTCGGCTTCCCCATGAGCACGACCTTTCTCTGCACCGATACGCTCATCATCATCGCCGCCGGCCTGGTTTATGGCTGGGAGGGCGCGCTCTATTCGGCTGTCGCGCTGTTCACGGCCGGCCTGGCCACCGATTATGTGCTGGAAGGGCCCAGCGTCATTCGCACGGCTATGATAATCACCGACAAGCCCAACGAGATTTCGCAGCGCATCTTCGCCAATTTGCAGCGCGGCGCTACCAGTTGGACGATTAAAGGCGAGTACACCGGCATCGAGCGGACGATGCTCTACGTGACCATCGCCAGGTCACAAGTGCGGGATTTGAAAGAGGAAATCTCGCATGTCGACCCAAAGGCCTTTGTAGTGATCGGCATGGGCCACGCGGCTTACGGCGCCGGCTTTCGCCGCGTGCGGGGCATGCGAATGTGAGCTAGGCCAGGTGCTCGCCCGCGTTGACGTGCAGCAGATCGCCGGTGATGTAGTCTTCGCGGCAAAGGAAGGCGACTGCGCGCGCGACATCTTCGGCTTGTCCGGTTCGGCGAAGCGCGCTGCGCCGGCCTTTCTTCGCCCAGTCTGCGTCAGAGGTCATGCGCCCGGCCGGTTTCATAACCGGACCCGGCACGATGGCGTTGACGCGTATGGCCGGGCCCAGCGACAAGGCGCTGACCTGCGTCAACATCCAGAGCGCGGACTTGCTGATGCCGTGATGCGGGCGGTCTTTCCAGGGGCCGTCGGCGCCTTGATCGCAGATATTGACGATGACGCCGCCCGGAATCGGATTGTCCGCCATGAGACGCGCCGCCCGCTGCGTGATCAAAAAGGGCGCCCGCAAGTTCACCGCCATGGTCAAGTCCCAGTCTTCGAGAGACACATCAAGCAGGTCACCGCGCTGAAAGACCGAGGCGCTGTTCACGACAATGTCCAGACGCCCGAAACGCTCCTCCAGCGCTGCAAAGATGCTGGCTACACCCTCGGCGTGGCTAATATCTGCGGACACGCCGCAGGCGTCGACGCCCAAGGATTTGATCTCCTGCAAGGTTTCGCGCACTTCCGCCGCTTCGGCGCGGTGGTAGTGGGCCAGAATATTGGCGCCCTGCCCGGCTAGCTCCAGCGCGATGACCTTGCCCACGCGCCGCGCGGCGCCGGTCACCAGGGCCACTCTGTCTGTGAGATCAACTTGCATTCGAAGGCTCCTCGGGCTTAGGCATCTTCTTGCTCCAACGCGTCAAGATAAGCCTCCATGTCTTCCGTTGTCATCTCGCCCAGTTTCATGTAACGAATCTGGCCCCCGCTACTGATGACGAAGGTGGTCGGCAGATTCTGTACGCCGTAGTCGCGCTTGACGACCTGGTTGATATCCATAGCGACGGGCAGGTTGGATATGCTAACCTCGACGAGGAAGCTGCTGATGACCGCCGCGGGCTCGCCCAGATTGATGGTGAGCAGGGCGGGTCCGTCTGGGTCAGCGCTGTGCTGCGCTACGAATTCTTCCAGCGCCGGCAGTTCGCGCACACAGGGCGCGCACCAGGTAGCCCAGAAGTTGAGGAAGAGTGGACGCCCGGTGTAGTCGCCCGGCGAAACCAGGGTGACGCCATCCAGCAGCGGCAGCTCAAAGTCGGGCGCTATGCGGTTGACCACGCTGCGCGGCGGCGCCGGGATAAATGTGGGCGTGGGGGACTCGGGCTTGCGGGTGTCCAGGGCGAGCATCATCAGCGCGGCGAAGATGCCGAATAGCGGGAGGATGAGCACGATCAGGGCGGCTGGGGAGGGGCGAACCTCTGACTTAGATGCCGTGGTTGCGTCAGCGTCCAACTTGTCAATAAGAGCGTCCATAGCGATTTACATGAGCTCGCTGCGGCTAAAAGAACCAGCCTTCCGCGACCATTAAGTCATCAAGCGTACCACATCTGATGTCGAAATGATTGCAAATGCTCGGTATGCGCACTCTGTTGCCACGCTCTCGTTCTTGCGTAATGATCATTCCATCAATTGCATTGGCTCGTGCAATAAGATAGGGATCGGCTGCCACCTCCGTATCTCTAAGGTTGGTGGGAATGACATGTCGAAAACGCGGCACTTCGAATATTTCACGAAGAAACAGGGATTCATTCTCTGCAAAACTCGGAAACAGATCAGAGTGTGCTTTCGCCCATTCGAGTTCACCATTTCCTTTGTCTCTATGGCTAATCTCTCTCATGACGTGTCGTATCGATGTGATTGCGCCGCTGGCAACCAATTCATCAAACTTATTCCAAAGAGACGGAAAACGCGCGTGTTTGCAGCAGCCGAACAGTTGCTGAAAGCTGCTCGTGTCAAAGACGTATTTCACATTGACGCCTCAAAGAGCATGTCTTCCAATTGGTCAAGATGCTTTGGTTTGATTGCCAGATAATCTGCCAATTCCTCTTCGTCAATTCGATCCTGATAGTAACGCTTGAATGCCAACGAAATGTAGTCTTCGCCCAGGTATGCGATTCTCGTGCGGTAGAAGTTTCCACCGCCGTTGCCGCGTCTTCGTGTGACTTGACTGTCCCACTCTTGCTTTGCCGCTTCATATGCCGCCTCTGAAACCAGTCCTCTGTCCAGGAATTTCCGGAAAATCACTTCCCGGCTGACGCAGAATCTACCGGCAAGAGTTTCTGCCAACGATTTCGTTGCCTTTCTGTAGCCAATTTCCTTGGTTAAAGCTTCCTCTGGGACCAAGATTTCAGCAGCCAAACGGTTGCATTTTATCTCGATACGCCGGTGATTGGCCGGCAAGGGATTCTCGAATTCGACCTCGCTATCAATGCCGCTGGTTCCAAATATCAGATGCGCCAACTCGTGAAAGAGCGTGAAAATCTGACGTGTCTTGGTGTTGGAATTATTTACATAGATGATTGGAAACTCATCATCATAGAGGCTGAACCCGCAGTAACGTTCCTCACGGAACGCGTCCTTGAATACGGTTACGCCAACTTCATAAAATACCTTGCGCCAAGATTTCAGTGCGGTGTCATCGTCTTGCCAATCGAATTGATCGTGTAGGCTGATACCAAGAATGGTGCGTGCCTGCGCAGCCATGTCGGTGATATCGTCGTCAATACCGAATACCAGTTCTTTGGTTATCATCTTGCGCGCTGGGTTTCGATCGTCATTCAGTTCGGTAAGCCCAATCTGAAAGGCGCGAGCTTTGTGGAGCAGCAGCCGAATTTTGGGTGGGATCTCTGCGAACTGCTCAGATCCTACCGTCCGAAATGTCTTCTCAATCTCGGGAAAATCAGGGGGTTCGGGAAAGAAGAATATCGCCACAGGCACCCACAAATCCTTGGCCAGCAACTCGAGCTGCCGGTAGGTAGGGTTAGAATCGCCACTTTCCCATTCGGCGATCTTTCTGAACTCCGGGCGCTTTATTGCGAGCGCTGTAAGCGTGTATCCCAATCTCTCCCGCGCGGCTGTTAAGACCTTCTTCGTAATGGGCATCCGTTCAGTAGCCATTACCACAAATCCAACTCGTATCTGCGTACACTCTAACCCTGCCATTATAGACTGTCAAGCGAGCAGGCAACCGGTGGTGTTTGTCCCGAAGTACTACTCAAACACCCACGCATCCACAGCCCGCGCCCAGCCCCCGCAGAGCTCGGACTCCGCGAAGAAGTTGGCGATCTCGATCTCGCCGTTCTCGACGCTGTCGGAGCCGTGCACCAGGTTGCGCCCGATCTCCAGGCCGTAGTCGCCGCGAATAGTGCCGGCCGCCGCCTCGGAGGGCTTGGTCGCGCCAATGGTCGTGCGGGCCGCCAGGATGGCGTCGCTGCCTTCCAGGGCCATCACCACCACCGGCGCCGAAATGATGTAGTCGACCAGCCCGGCAAAAAAGGGACGCTCGCGGTGCACATCGTAGTGCTTCTCCGCCAGTTCGCGGCTGACTTGCAGCAGCTTCATGCCGATGATCTTGAGGCCGCGCTGCTCAAAACGCTTGATGATTTCGCCGGTCAAACCGCGCTGCACCGCATCGGGCTTGACGATGATCAGTGTCCGTTCCAAGAGATTGCCTTTCTCGTAGAGTCGCTGGCTGCACTTACGGTTATCATACAAGCCTGCGCCGCAAATGTGTATGCGCAGCGTCGAGACCCGGCCGGAGCAACCGTTTACTGGCATTATGCGGCCGGGCGAATTCTGCTATCATATTGGCCGCTCAATGAGAGGATCGCGCATGGATTTGGCATTCTGGCAAGGGCAGTCGGTAATCGTAACCGGAGGCGCGGGCTTTCTGGGTCGGCATGTGGTGGAAAAGTTGCGCGCTGTAGCGGCCGGGCGCATCATCGCGCCGCGCCGCGCCACCTACGATTTGCGCGAACAAGCGGCGGTGGCGCGCCTGTATGCCGATCATCCCGACGCGACCATGGTCATTCATTTGGCGGCCAATGTCGGCGGCATCGGCATCAACCGCGAGCATCCCGGCCTGTTCTTCTACGAAAACCTGATGATGGGCACACTCATGCTAGAATACGCGCGGCGGGCCGGCGTGGCCAAATTCGTCGGTATCGGCACTGTTTGCAGCTACCCCAAATTCGCGCCGGTTCCATTCAGCGAAGACGATCTCTGGTCGGGCTACCCGGAAGAGACCAACGCGCCCTATGGCCTGGCGAAGAAGATGCTGCTGGTGCAGAGCCAGGCTTACCGGCAAGAATACGGCTACAACGCTATCCACTTGCTGCCGGTCAACTTATATGGCCCGCACGACAAATTTGACTTAAGGTCGTCGCATGTCATCCCGGCTGTCATCCGCAAAATGGTGGACGCGCAAGAGAGCGGCGCCGGCCAGGTGACGCTCTTCGGCGATGGATCGCCAACGCGCGAATTCCTCTTCGTGCGCGACGCCGCCGTAGGCATCGTGCTGGCCGCCGAGCGCTACGACGGCGCCGAGCCGGTCAACCTGGGCAGCGCCTTCGAAATCAGCATTCGCGACCTGGTCGAGATTATCGCCGACGAGGTGGGTTTCACCGGCGACTTGCGCTGGGACACCAGCAAACCCAACGGGCAACCCCGGCGCAAGCTGGATGTCTCCCGCGCGCAGCGAGAATTCGGCTTCGTCTCACAGACCGACTTCCGCGCCGGCTTGCGTGAGACGATCCGCTGGTATCGCGCCGAAGGGCGGCGGGAACCTGACCGGGTTGAGCCAGCCTGAATCATTTGGACCGATTTGTTGTCACAATAGAACTGCCTCATAATCGCCGGTCTCGTCGGTGAATTCGCAATAATTGGCATAGTCCCGACTTATTTGGTAACATGAGACAAATCTTGCTGCGGAGGCTCCCCGGCCGCCAGGCAATTTGTCCGACAAACTCTCACGTTCTGGCGAAAGAGAATTTGTTGTGTAAGGAGGGTAATGCCTTGAGCACTCTACTTGAGGTCAAAGACCTCGTCGTCAGGTTCTATACGCAGGAAGGTACCGTCTATGCCGTCAACGGCGTGTCTTTTGATCTCGAAGAAGGCGAGACGCTTGGCATTGTAGGCGAGAGCGGCAGCGGCAAGAGCGTTAGCTGCCTCGCGCTGATGGGCTTGATACCCAGCCCGCCGGGCAAGGTCGAGTCGGGCACGGTCGTATTCGAAGGCCGCGACCTGCTTACCCTCAAGCCTGATCAAATGCGGCTCATCCGCGGCAAAGAAATCGCCATGATTTTCCAGGACCCGATGACATCGCTGAATCCGGTGTTGACTATCGGTACTCAGATTACCGAGTCGCTGAAATTGCACGAGGGCATGAATACCTCTCAATCACGCAAGCGGGCGGCCGATCTGCTGGACTTGGTCGGCATACCCGACGCCTACCGACGGCTGGACGACTATCCGCATCAGTTCTCGGGCGGCATGCGCCAGCGCGTGATGATCGCCATGGGCTTGTCCTGCAACCCCAAGCTGCTGATCGCCGATGAGCCGACGACCGCGCTTGATGTAACGATTCAGGCGCAGATCATCGAGCTGGTCAAGCAACTCAAAGACGAATTCAATATGGCGATGATTTGGATCACGCATGATTTGGGCGTGGTGGCGGGAATAGCCGATCGCATCCAGGTGATGTACGGTGGCCGCATCATGGAGTCGGGCTCATCGCACGAGGTGTTCCGCGACAGCCGCCATCCCTACACGGTCGGTTTGCTGGGTTCCTTGCCGCGGCTGGATTCCAGTGGCGAAGAAAAACTGACGCAGATCGAAGGCTCGCCGCCGGATATGCGCAACGAGCCGGAAGGTTGCCCATTTGCGCCGCGCTGCGACGTGCGGGAGCACCTGCAACTGGAAAAATGCTGGGACGAGCGGCCGCCGCTGGAGACGGTCCCCGATGCCAGTGGCGCCGAAGCGCACATCATGTCCTGTTGGGCCGATATCCGCGAGGGGGTAGCAGAAAATGTCTAGTCCAGCCATGGTCGCCGACGAGCGCAAAACCCAAAGTGAAGGCGATTACATCCTCGAAGTCACCAATTTAAAGAAGCACTTCCCGATTTCGTCGGGCATCGTCTTCCAGCGGCAGGTTGGGGCGGTGCGCGCCGTGGACGGCATCAGCTTTAATGTGATCCGCGGCGAGACCCTCGGCCTGGTCGGTGAATCCGGCTGTGGCAAGAGCACGACCGGCCGCACGATTCTGCAGCTCTATCGGCCGACGGAAGGCAGCGTCAAGTTTGAGGGCCAGGAATTGTCGACTATGGCCGGCAATGATTTGCGTCAGATGCGCCGGCGTATGCAAATCATCTTTCAAGACCCCTTCGCGTCCTTGAACCCGCGCATGACCGTGGGCAGCATCGTCAGCGAGCCTCTGCAGATCCACAAAATGTACGCCAACAAACAGGAACGGCAGCAGTATGTGGAGCAATTGATGGAGCGCGTGGGTCTTAACCCTTATTTCATCAATCGTTATCCGCACGAATTCTCCGGCGGGCAGCGGCAGCGCATCGGCATCGCGCGCGCGCTGGCCTTGCAACCGAGCTTTATCGTGGCCGATGAGCCGATTTCAGCGCTTGATGTGTCGATTCAGGCGCAGGTGGTCAACTTGATGGAAGAGCTGCAAGATGAGCTGGGCTTGACCTACCTCTTCATCGCGCACGACCTCAGCATGGTGCGCCATATCTGCGACCGCGTGGCCGTGATGTACCTGGGAAAGATCGTAGAGCTGGGGCCGGTTGACGAAGTCTACGAGAATCCGCAGCATCCCTATACGCAGGCGCTGCTGTCGGCGGTGCCGGTGCCGGATCCGGTGGTGGAGGACAATCGTCAGCGCATCATCATCGCCGGCGACCTGCCCAACCCGGCCAATCCGCCCACCGGCTGCAATTTTAATACGCGCTGCCCGGTGGTCTTTGACCTGTGCTACCAGGAGCCCGATCCGCCGCTGATTGAGGTGCGCCCGGATCACTTTGTGAGTTGCCATCGGGTGACTTAGCTAGAGGCGGTGTTTTGAATCGCAATCAAGAATATGTAAAGGTGACCGAGACAGGTCGCCTTTATTGTTTTATGTCTATCAACGCAAGAGCAGAGTTTGGTTCGTTTCCTTAGCCGACTACAGTTTCCCCGGAAAGCACGCGAATCGACGAACCGACTTCTCCAGCATGACCGCCCAAGTCCACAGCGACATACCAATGCCCGGCACGCGGAATCTGGAACTGAACCGGCGACTGTTTATAATGCCCGCCCATGTACTTGTGACGCTGTCCGCTGCGATATTTGAGGAAATTGTCGCTGTCGAGCAAGCGCACATTCGCTGCGTTGGTAATAGTTACCTCGGCAATCTCGCCGCCCGACAATTGTCCCAAATCATGTTTGATGAATTGCATGGGAAATCAACCTTTCGCTCCAACTATAAAGATTTTAACACGTTTGCTGCAACAAAGGCTACGTGTGCGCGGCACGCAGGATTGAGCTTGGACTGGCAATAACTTTATTTACGTCTAGCTTTACACTTCATCGGCCTCCGATGCTTGCTGCTTCGCGTAATTGGCCAGTATCGCCAGATAAATTTCGTCGGCGATTTCCTCGATCGTATACGTGTCCGTTCGCCGACTTATGATGTTTGCCAACCAAGAGCGGTAAGCCCTGACTTCATCAGTGGTGATCTGGTGCCAGACGGGGAATAGCATGTGGTTTTCCGTCACCCACAGTTGTTCCAGCATGTCAAGTTCGTGGATCGTCCACTGTTTGGCAAAGAATGCTTGGGACAAAACAATTATTCCGAATCGACTCCCCTTGATTCCCGCGTTCAACTTTGCAACCAGGTTGTCACCGATTCTAAGTTCAAATTCGTCATACCAGACGCGTAGCCCGCGCTCTTGGAGAAACTCAGCTAGCGGTCGCGCAACATCGTCTTTGTCTTCTGACGCGTGAGAAAGAAAAACATCATACGTAAAATCATCTTTCTTAATAAACCGCTTAGCCACGTTCTGCTCCCGACTGCCGATACTTGCGAATAGCGTGACAGACTGAATGCAAACCAGGTGCGGATTCTATCAATCCGACGCTTCGATAGGAAGTGTAAGGCAAACGGAAACGGGCGAGCCACCGGCCCGCCTCTACAGAATTGTCGGCTAGCGTGGATCAAGTCGCCGGCGCGGCAGCCGGACCATCCACAATCTCGACGAACTCGTCGGCGTTGAGCGTCTCGCGCTCGATCAGGATTGCGACCAGTTCTTCCATCTTGCCGCGCCGCTCGTTGAGCAGCGACTTGGCGCGTTCGTACGCGGCCTGCAAGATGCGCTTGACCTCGTCGTCGATCTGCTGCGCGTAGTGCTCGCTGTAGTCGCGCTGCTCAGCGATTTCCCGCCCCAGGAAGACCGCGCCCTGGCCGTTGCCGTAGGAGCGCGGACCCAGCAGGTCGCTCATGCCGAATTGCGTCACCATGGCCCGCGCCATACGCGTCGCTTGCTGCAAGTCGTTGCTGGCGCCGGTGGTGAACTGATTGTAGATAATCTCTTCGGCCGCGCGGCCGCCCATGGCCGCCACGATGTCGTCCTCGAATTTTTCGCGCGTGATCAGCATGTCATCGCCATCAGGCAGGGGCATGACGTAGCCGCCGGCGCGCCCGCGCGAGACGATCGTGATCTTGTGCACCGGGCTGGTATTGTCCAGCAGGTGGAAGAGCAGGGCGTGGCCGGCTTCGTGATAGGCGACCTTCTCTTTCTCCTCCGGCGTGATGACGCGGCTGCGGCGTTCCGGCCCCATGACCACGCGCTCCATCGCCTCTTGCATTTCGCTCATGCCGATGGACTTCTTGTTGCGCCGCGCCGCCAGTATAGCTGCCTCGTTGACCAGGTTTTCCAGGTCGGCGCCGCTGAAGCCGGCGGTGATTTTGGCCAGGGCTTCCACATCGACATCGCCCGCCAGCGGTTTGCCGCGCGAATGCACCTTGAGGATTTCCTGGCGCCCCTTGACATCGGGATTGTCCATCACCACCTTGCGGTCGAAGCGTCCCGGGCGCAGCAGCGCAAGGTG
>CAZWCV010000008.1:0-3788 GCA_964632725.1 uncultured Anaerolineaceae bacterium | reverse complement strand
TTCGTCGACGAAGACGATTGCCGGCGCTTCCGCCTTGGCCTGCTCGAAAAGGTCGCGCACGCGACTGGCGCCGACGCCGACGAACATCTCCACGAATTCAGAGCCGGAGATGCTGAAGAAGGGCACGCCGGCTTCGCCCGCCACCGCGCGCGCCATCAGGGTCTTGCCCGTGCCCGGCGGGCCTACCATCAGCACGCCCTTGGGCACCCGAGCGCCCAGCCGGACAAACTTCTCCGGTTCCTTGAGGAATTCGACGATCTCTTGCAGATCTTCTTTGGCTTCTTCGGCGCCGGCCACATCTTTGAATGTGACCTGCGGCCTTTCCATGTCGCGGGAGACGCGCGGCTTGCTGCGTCCGAAGCTCATGGCCTGGTCCTGGCCGGCGCGCATCGAGCGCATCATGCGCCATAAGAACCAGACGATAATCAATATCGGCACGATGCCGATGAGTATCTGGAAGATGATCTGCGGCGAATCATCGGCGGGCTCAAAATAGTAGTCGACGCCCGCCACGCCCAGCGCGTCCAGCTGCGAATAAAAGTCGGCGGACGGGTTCTTATACACCGTCTCATTGGTGTTGTCGGTGTACGTAACGACAAGTTCGCTGCCGCCGCCACGTTCGACGATGCGCTCGACGCGCCCCAGCCGAATATCATCCAGCAGGCGATTCATGGGCCAGCTATTGTCCAGCTGAACGGCCGCGCGTCCGTTTAACACCAGCAGCGCCAGGACCACTATGAGGATGCCAAGCACAATCCACATGCGTTGAGCATTGGGACTGCCAAAGGGCGACTTGCCGCCGTCGCTGTTCTTTTTGCCTTCCTTGCCGCCCTCGGTGACGTGCCGCGGGGGATCTGGCCGATTGTTCATTCAGCATGCTCCAATCGCTTTTCAGGCCGCGGGATGACTAATATCAAGTTCCCGCTTCATCATAATAGACTCGCGCAGCGGGCAAAAGGTGATAAATTGCCGCAACCTTCGGGACATCGCTTCTAGCTGTATTTCACCACAAGGGCACGACGACGAAAAAGTCACGAAGCGTTGGCTCCAAACTTGTCGCCACTCGTTTCAGCGATTCGGAGCTTCATCTCTGTCCTTCCTCACAGCAAATACTGTAGGGGCGATTCGCTGAAACGCCCGCATGTATGATGCATTTATTCCGACGGACGGCGCGGCGACCAGCCCCCTGCAGCTTGCAAATTGGAACGTGTCTTTTATTCTGTAAGGGCCAAGTCGCGACTTGCAAGGGCTTGCGCGGAACTTAATCAGCTTGTCGCTGATAATTCCCGCCGCTTCCTGTATCATTAGAGGCGGACTTTACTGATTCCGCCAAAGGACCGATGACGCGCTTATGGCTGACCGCAGCAATGAAGAATGGATTGCCGCCCTGCAAGCCGAGGGCCAGGCGGCGCAGGCCGAGGCCTTGGCGGATTTGCGCCGGCGCCTGCAGCGAGGCATCTACTTTTACCTCAGCCAGGATCGCAGCGATCTGCGCGGCCTGGCGGCGCAGGAATTGGCGCAGATGGCGGAAGATATGGCGCAGGACGCCACGCTGCGCGTCATGGACAATCTGGCCAACTTCCGCGGTGAGAGCCGCTTCACCACCTGGGCCAACAAGATCGCCATAAGGCTGACCATCAGCGACTTGCGGCGCGCCCGATACCGTGATTTCAGCCTGGATGAATTGACCGCCGACGGCGACTTGCTGCCGAAGTCGACGCGGCTGGCCGGGCCGAGCGCGCCAACGCCGGAGCAGGTGGCCGAGCGCGACGATGTGCTGGAGCGCATTGAAGCGGCGCTGCAAGAGGCGCTGACCGAGCGTCAGTATCAGGCGCTGGTGGCGGTGGCGCTGAAGGGCATCCCCATGGATGTGCTGGCCGAGCGCATGGGCGCCAACCGCAACGCCCTGTACAAGCTCATCCATGACGCCCGCCGCAAGCTCAAGACGCACCTGGAGTCGCAGGGCATCTCGACCGATTACATGATGAATCTCTTCGGGAATTGAGCGCTACTGCTTCAGCGCCATCACCGTGCCGAAGCACATCTCATCCGCAGTGCCCTCGCCCCAGACCACATAGCGGGGATCGTCCGATTGGGAATTGTCCCAAGTACAGGACATGCGCAATACATCGCCGAAGCTGATCGTCAAGGGCTCGACGAATTGATAGCGGTCCTGCCAGTGGAAATCCCAGCGCGGAATATCCAGCAGCAGCAGCGGCTCGTCGCTCCCGGGATTCA
Organism: uncultured Anaerolineaceae bacterium; assembly: GCA_964632725.1. GTDB lineage: Bacteria > Chloroflexota > Anaerolineae > Aggregatilineales > Phototrophicaceae > UBA6055. The sequence goes on along the minus strand of CAZWCV010000008.1, from coordinate 1,550 downwards.
GCTCCATGCGGAAGCTTCGCCCCAGTTCGTGCATGTGCCCGAGCACGCCATAGACGGTCAAGGGCTTGAAGAAAGGCGATGGGTAGTCGCAGAAGGTGCGGGCGTTTTCGCCGCTGTTGTCGGCGTAGTCGTCAAGCGACTGCCTGCAGCTGCGCAGGCGCTTGTCAGGCAGCTCGGCCAAATCCTCGCCATAGAGCTCGGCGATGCGTTGAAGGGCGGCGTCCCTTTCGCACTGCGGCCCCTCGACGCCGACAGGGCAGGGGATCTCCACCGGCGCGGTCAGCGGAATCGTCGTCAATTCCGCCAGTTCGGCGTCGCCCGCTTCCAGCTGCAGCTTGATGCGCGTTTGATCGGGCTGGCGCGTCGTCCACAGATTGTAGTGCATCTGCAGCGCGATGATCTGGCCGGGCTCGATAAGATAACCGGCGCCGGCGGGAAAGTTGACGCCAAATGTGCCCGGCGTCCAGGTGGCGATTATGTCGCCGCTTTTCGACAAGCCCGCGCCGCCGTAGCATGACCAACCCGGCCGGCCATCGGCGCCGTCCCGCGCTTGTACTTCCGCCGCCAACGCTTCGTCGACCAGGTAGACGATGCCATGATGCGCCATCTCCATGACATCGGGTATAAACTCGTAACCGGTGATGAATTGCGGCGCGTCGAGATCCAACGGGAAGGCGAAACAGCGATAATCGTCCAGCACATCCTCGGCCGGGACATAGGGCTGATCGAGCTGCAAAGTGAGATCGGCGCGGATCTCGACGAAATCGAAGCTGTCTGTTGGCGCGGGCTTGTAATCGGCTGGATCGCCCAGGGGCGCGCCCGCGTCAACCCAGGCGGCTATCGTGGCGATCTCGGTATCGGAGAGGCTGCGGTCGCGCTTGAGCGGCAGGTTATCGCGTGACGGCATCCAGGGCGGCATGATGCCGTTGACGACGTGGAAGCGGATATCGTCGGCCACCCATACGACATCGTCGGGATGCTCAAAGGGCGCATAGGCGGCAATCTGCCCGGCGCTGTGGCAGGAGTTGCAGCTGGCTTCCATGATGGGGCGAACGTGCTCGTGATAGGTGGGGTTGTCTGGTACCGCGACTTGGCTGATTGCGACTGCTTTGGTCTCGTCTTCGTCGTGTTCCTCTTCTCCGTGCGCCAGAGCGATCCCGGCGCTAAAAGCAAATATCAGCAAAGAAAGTAGCAGTCTCACGTCAATTCTCCGGCACAAATCGCAGGCTGGTCAGGTTCCGCGACAAAGCGTCACGCATACTTCAACACATTACCGTAAGTGTAGCAGGAATTGTGACAGCCGATGCGGCCAAATAGATGTTTGAATGCGCATTGGCCGCTAAAGCAGCGGACGCCCGCCATCAACCGCGATGATATCGCCGGTGCTGAAGCGCAGCTGCGCGACCGCCGCGTAGACCGCTTCGGCTACATCCTCAGCTTCGGCGATGCGCCCGAGCGGCGTCTTCGCTTCTTGCTCGGCGATGAGCGCTTGTGGCATGCTGCGGGCGTAGTCGCCATTGACCCAGCCGGGCGACACAGACAGCACGCGA
>CAZWCV010000007.1:0-51734 GCA_964632725.1 uncultured Anaerolineaceae bacterium | reverse complement strand
ATGACGAGTTCAAGACGGTCAATCACGAGTCCTACGAGGTCGAGAAGATTAACGGCTTTGTCTTCGGCAGCATCTTCCCGATATTGGTTACGATAGCCGGCGTTGGCGTGGCGGCGGTGGTCTGGTTCGGCATCAACCTGGCGCAGCAAGGTGTCTTGACCGCCGGCGAGTGGTTCCTCTTCATCCAGGGCATGGGCATGATCTGGTTCCCGTTGACCAGCATTTCGTCATTCTGGAGCCAATTTCAGCTGGGCCTGGCGGCGGGCGAGCGCGTCTTCGCGCTGATTGACGCCGAGGCCGTGGTCAAGCAGAAAGGCGATGACGCGGTCGACTCGGTCGCCGGCGAGATCGAATTCGTCAATATGGACTTCCACTATAACGAAGGCGAGCAAGTGCTGCGGGACTTCAGCCTGCGCATCCGGCCTGGCGAGACGCTGGCCTTGGTAGGCCATACCGGTTCGGGCAAGTCCAGCATTGCCAAGTTGATCAGCCGCTTCTATGAGTATCAGCACGGCGAGCTGTTGATCGACGGGGTTGACATCCGCCGCTTCAATCTGTCCAGCTACCGCTCGCAACTGGGCGTGGTGACGCAGACGCCCTTCCTCTTCGATGGCACGGTGATGGACAATATCCGCTACGGCAAGCCGGAGGCCAGCGATGACGAGGTGGTCGCGGTGGCGCATCAGGTGGGGCGAGGCGACTGGCTGGTGAGCTTGCAGGAGGGGCTGCAAACGCAAGTGGGCGAGCGCGGCAATAACTTGTCGATGGGGCAGCGGCAACTGGTGGCCATTGCGCGCGTGCTGCTGCAAGACCCGGCCATCTTCATCCTGGACGAGGCGACGGCGAGCGTCGATCCGCTGACCGAGACGCTGATTCAGGAGGGACTGGATACGCTGCTGGGCGACCGCACCTCAATCGTGATCGCGCACCGGCTGTCGACGATTCAACATGCCGACCGCATCATCGTGCTAAGGGAGGGCGAGATCATCGAGTCGGGCGCGCATGATACGCTGATGGCCGCTGGCGGGCACTACGCGACCTTGTACGACTCCTACTTCCGGCATCAGAGTCTGGAGTATATCGAGCGGCTGGCGGGCTGAGTCTATTGACCGCAAATTGCTTCTAGACTGCCAGTAGGTTATATTGGGGATGAATGAGTTGCAAAGCATTGTCGAAATGCCGTCATATCTTCGACAAGCGCGACGGCTGGGTCTCACCGAGGACGATCTGGATGCGATAAAGGTAGTCGTTGCTCAACAGCCTTCCGCTGGAGATGTAATCCCAGCCTCGGGCGGCGCCAGAAAGGTGCGTATTCGCGCGACAGGGAGAGGTAAGAGCGGCGGCTATCGTGTCATCACATTCTTTAGTGGGGTAGCGCTTCCTGTGTTTCTATTGGATATCTCCGCCAAGAGCGACAAAGCAAACCTGACGCGTGGCGAAGTCAACCAACTGCGAACAATAATCGGCGCGATTACACGGGAGTATATGGAGTAGCTGTCATGACCGAGTTTGGTGAAAGACTCATCGAAAGCGCGAAGCAGGCACTTGAATTTGCCCAAGGCAAAGCCAAGCCTGGTACCTATCGCGTCACGACCTTTGACGACGATGGCAAGCCCACGGTCATCGCCGATTTCAGCGAAGAAGTACTAGCCGAGATTGACGCCGAGATCGCCGCAGAGCGCGCAGCCGAAAAGCGCTCCAACTCACAGACTATTGAGCAGCCGAGCGCTTAGCAAAGGGATCCGAGAGTCTTAAATGCCAATCACAACCCTGACAGACAGCAACTTCAGCGCCTACATCGGCGAGTCGGCCGCGCTGATTCTCGTCTCGGATGGCAGCGACAAGCTGCGAAGCGACTTCAAGACGGCATTCGACAAGGCCGCCGATGAAGAGGCGGGCATCGTTTTCGCGCGCGTGGATCCGTCCATGTACAGCCGAATCGCCCAACGCTTTGACTATCAGAAGAGATCGCTGCTGATCGGCATGTATCGCGGCGAAGTCTTGTGGCGGCGTTCGCGGCCCTGGGCCAGCGACCTGCCCGATTACATCGCCCGGCTGCGCGACGCCATCGCCGCTGATTTGCCGCCGGAGCAGCGCGAAGCGGAAGCCGTAGAAGCGGAAAAGGCAATCGTGCTCGACAAGCCGCTGGACATAACGGACGCCACTTTCGAGCAGGAAGCAATCCAGGCTTCGCATGAACTGCCGGTGCTGGTCGATTTCTGGGCCGAGTGGTGTGGTCCCTGCCGCCAGGTGAGCCCGATACTGGAGAAGCTGGCGGGCGAATACGCCGGGCAAATCCGCGTGGTCAAGGTCGATACTGACGCCAACCCCGGCTTGAGCCAGGCCTTCCAGATTCGCAGCATTCCCACGATTGCGGTCTTCAAGCAAGGCAAGCTGATCTTCATGCAGCCGGGCGCCCTGCCGGAGCCATCCTTCCGCGACTTGATCAAGCAGGCGATTGAGCTGGAGATCCCGGCTGAGGGCAACGGCGGGCAACCACCGCAGCCGGCTCAGGAAGAAAAGCCCAAGCAGAAACGCAAGAGCGCGCGCCTGCGCGATCTCTTAAGCTAGCGCCCCCAATTCAACCGATAACTTTTCCCGTCAGCAGCGCCAGGCTGCGCTGGTCATGCGGCGGACTGAACATATTGGGCGGGTGACGGTCGCGGCCGTCGAGCTCGCCGATATAGGTCTGCGTGGTCTGCAGGCTGGTATGGCCCAGGTTCTGGCGGATGCGCTCCAGGTCCATGCCGAAGTCGTAGGCGTTGCGGGCGTAAGTCCGGCGCAGGTCGTGCGGCTTCACCAGACAGAGCGCGCCGTCGATGCTGATCGGGTAAGCGTTCATGATGTCGTTGACGGTCCAGGCGCCGATGCCGGCCGGGCGCACGGTTTTGCCCCCGCGCCTAATCCCGCGGAAGACGCGCCCGCCCGTGATGTCGGCCTCGCGCAGCCAGGCGTCGACATACATCAGGCACCAGTCGAGCGGGCCGTAGGGGATGAGCCGCTGTTTTCCACCCTTGCCCTCGCGCACGCGCAGCGACAGCTCGCCGCCGAGCCGCTGGCGCAGGTCGTCCACTTGCAGGGCCGCCGCCTCGGCCGCGCGGATGCCGCTGCAGACCATCAGCGTCATCAGCGCCGTATCGCGCAGACCGCGCAGCGTAGAGATGCCGGGCGCTTGCACCAGCGCGCTGACCTGGTAGGGCTTGAGGCGCAGGTGCTCGCTGTCGGCGATGTCTTGTTTGTCGACCAGCTTGACCGGGGCGGTGGCCGGATGCACATCGTTGGAAATGCGCACAAAGAATTCGTTGACCAGGGCCTGCTGCTCTGATTCCGCGTCGTCGGGATTGGTCAATTCGAAGAGCCGGTCGCGCACTTCGTTACTGCGCGTGAGCAGAGCGTTATAGCGACTGCGGATTGTCGCCAGATGCGCCAGCACCGTCGCCTCGGTGAGCGTGGCGGGTTTGCGCTGGCCGCGTTTATCGACGCGCCAGCGATCGTAGAGCAAGAAATCGCGATACGCTTTTAGATCCGGCTGATACCAGGTGAGTTGACGGGTGGCCAGCCAGTCGATGTAAAAGCTAAGGCGCGATTTCTGGTCTTTATTCGGGCTCTCCGGCATGAGGACGGCATAGTTTTCGCGCCATAGCCGCGACTGCCGCTCCTTGGCGTCATCCTGATTCGTCTTGGTCGGCGTAGTCATAAACGCCATTGTAGTGCGGCCAGGCGCATCGCGTCGTGCGAAACTGGCCGAGTCATACCTGCCCCTCACTCAAGGCAGGTTTCAAGCTATAATGGCCGCCACTGCCGGTAACAAACATGAAAGCTAGCCAAAATGAGCGAAGCAGCGCCCGCGGAAATCGGCCTGGAGCAATTCGGCGAAATCGCCCGCAGCATTGAAGCGGAAGTCGGCAAGGTCATCGTCGGGCAGGAAGAGGTGGTGCGCAGCGTCATCATCTGCGTCCTGGCGGGCGGGCACGCGCTGCTGGAAGGCGTGCCCGGGCTGGGCAAAACCATGCTGATTCGCACCCTGGGCGATGTGCTCGATCTGCAATTTTCGCGCATACAGTTCACGCCTGACTTGATGCCGGCAGATATCGTCGGCACGGATATCCTGGAGGAATCCGAAGACGGCCGGCGGCAATTCCGCTTTCAGGCCGGGCCGATCTTCGCCAATCTGATCCTGGCCGACGAGATCAACCGCGCTACGCCCAAAACGCAATCGGCCATGCTGGAGGCGATGCAGGAAAAAACGGTCACTGTCGCCGGGCATGGCTACCAGTTGGATGCGCCATTTTTTGTCCTGGCCACGCAGAATCCCCTGGAGATGGAAGGTACCTATCCCCTGCCCGAGGCGCAGCTGGATCGCTTTCTGTTCAAGGTGAATGTCGCGTTTCCCGATGTAAAGGATTTGGTGCAAATTCTGGAACGAACCACCGGGCTGGAGCAGCCGCGCGCGCAAAAGGCGGCCGATGGCGCGCAAGTCATCGCCATGGGCGCGCTGGCGCTTAGCACGCCGATTCCCAGTCATGTCAGCGAATATGTGGCGCATATCGTGGTCGCTACCCACCCGGAAAGCGACGAGGCCACGCCCATGCTGCGGCAGTACGCCCGCTACGGCGCCAGCCCGCGCGGGGCGCAGGCGCTAATCATCGGCGCCAAGATCAACGCCCTGCTCGAAGGGCGCAGCAATGTCTCCTTTGAAGATGTAGCGGCGGTCGCGCCGGCCGCGCTGCGCCACCGCATCTTGCTCAATTTTGAAGGCCAGGCGGAAGGGCTCGGCACGGACGACCTCATCGCGGATGTGCTCAAGTCCGTGCCCAAGCTGGCGGGTTAGCCCATGCCAAAGCTCGCCATTCAAGAAGCGCTGCTGCCCGGCGCCAGCCTTGCAGATAAGTTGGCTGCGGCTTTCGAGCTGGGTTTCGACGGGGTTGAATTCCCGGCGGAGAATCTGGACGAGCGCGTTGACGACGTCTACGACGCGCTGCAAGCCCATGGTTTGGCGGCTTGCGGCCTCACCATGGGCAGGGCGAGCGGCTGGCTGGCAGCAGACCGGGGCGCGCGCGACGAAGCCGTTGACAGGCTGCGCCGCGCCTTGACCTGCGCGCTCGATCTGGAAGCGGCGTATGTCAGTTTCGCGCCGCATTACGGCGACAGCGACCTGCCGGACTTGACTCCATTTGCCTCGCCCATGGAATTGCAGAAGGAACTGCTGATTTGGCTGCTGCGCGGCATCTCCGACCTGGCGGAGGCCATGGACGCCAGGCTGGCCATGCTGCCGGTCAACCGGGGCGAGACGACCTTTGTCACCTGCCTGGATGACGCCGCCTTCTTTCGCCGCCAGGTAGACAATCATCCCAATATCACCATCGCCGCCAATACCCGCTGCCTGGCGCTGGAAGAGGACGATATCGCGGGCAGCCTGGCCGCGCACAGCCAGGCGCTCAGCGCCATATATCTCGCCGACGACAATGGGCGCTTGCCGGGCCAGGGGTCGCTGCCGTTCGCCAGCTTGTCCGGCGCCTTGCGCTCGACAGATTTTGCCGGCTGGCTGGTTGTCGCCGGCGAATGTGCCGGGGCCGCGGAAATCAGGGAATGCCTGGATTTCCTGCGCCGATCCAATCTGCTCTAATTAATGCGCCCTATAACAGAAACAGCCTGCCGATTGATTCCGGGCAGGCTGTGGAAAATCTGAAATCTGCGAACGAGATTACACTTCGGCAACTCCCGTCACATGATATGACTGTCTAGTTGACCGCGTCGGAGAGACCGGCGCCGGGCTTGAATTTGACGACATTCTTGGCCGCGATTTGAATCTCTTCGCCCGTGCGCGGATTGCGCCCGGTGCGCGCGTTGCGTTTATCAACCGACCACGAGCCGAAGCCAACCAGCGAAATGCGATCGCCGTTGGCAAGCGCGCCCGAAACGGATGAAACGAATGCGTCCAGCGCTTTGCCAGCGTCGGCTTTGCTTAGCCCGGACCCGTCTGCGATTGCGCCAATCAATTCTGCTTTGTTCATGACTATCACTCCTTAAATGTCAATGCACGGCTAGTAGTATAGCACTTTTTCTCGCTTGCAAAGGTTGAATTACAATAATCTAGCGGTCTATACCACAATATAACATTATTCTCATCCGACGCCGCGGCGCCCGCAAATCAGGAGCGAAATTTGGCGCGCCGCATGAACTCATCGACCTCGGCGCGCGTGGGCAGAGCGCTGCGCCCGCCGATTGCGCGGCAGTTCAGCGAGCCGACAGCGGAAGCGAATTCCGCCATTCGCGGCACGTCCCAACCTTGAAGCAGGGCGTACATAAAAGCGCCGTGGTAGGCGTCGCCGGCCCCGGTTGTATCGACCACATTCACAGAATAGGCATGGAAGCGGCGCAAGCCCTGCTCCCAGCAGACGACCGCGCCGCGCTCGCCCAGCGTCACGACCGCTATCTCCGCGCCCGCGTCATACAGCCGCTGCGCGACTGCATCAGGCTGCTCCTCCGGCAGCCAGGCTTTAGCCCATTGTTCCGGCACAATCGGTACAGCGACCAGCTCGAGCAAGGGTTTGATCTCGGCATAGGGACGCGCTGGATCGAGCACCACTCTGATGCCCGCCTCTCGCGCCCAGGTCGCCAGTTGCAGCGTCGCCGGCGTAATATTATCGACGAACAAGACTTGCGCGCCGTCCAGGTCTTCGCGTTTGATCTCGGTCGGGCTGATTGCGCTACCAGTCGGCGGACGCGTGATGATGCTGCGGTCGCCCGAGCTCTCATCCACCAGTATCACCGAAACATGCGACTCGCTGCCCGCTTCTTCCAGCAGCAGCGAGACATCGACGCCTTCGCGCTGAAGGTCGCGGCGGATGTATTCGCCCAGGGCGTCGTCGCCGATGCGCGAGATGATCTTGGTCTTGGCGCCCAGGCGGGCGGCGGCGACCAGGCTGCAGGACGCCAGCCCGCCCGGCTGCCGCATATAATTCAGCGCGCGCATATTTTCATTGCGATGCGGCATACGCGGCACGGTGACCAGGTGATCAACCGTGCAGACGCCGATGCCGACGATGTCGGGCGTGACGGTCATTTATCCGCCTTCTTGCTATGCGCCAGGTTCGGGGACGATTTCACCACAATTCAAGCAAATTCTGAAGGGGCGAGCCATTGGCTCGTCCGAATGCACGCGCGAATCTGGACGGCGGACGCGGAGGCAAAGAAGCCGCGAGCGGTGGGTGATAATGGCAGCTTCAGATTAGGCAAGCACGGAAGGATTCGCTAAAATAGCGCAAATTGACACGCACATAGGAGGCATCCGCTATGCAAAGCCGCGCTGATTATATTGAAGCCTATCGCAAGCTGCCCGCCCAGCTGCGCGAAAAAGTGCAGGGTCTGTCGGCCGAGCAGCTGACCACAGCCTACAACGCGCCGGAATGGACGATCGCGCAGAACATCCACCATTTGGCCGATACGCACATGGTCTGCATCCGCCGCTTCAAGCTGATCCTGACCAGCCCCAGCTTTCAGTTCACCGCCTATGACGTCAACGCCATCGCCGAGATGCCCGACGCCAAAGACGCCGATATCGAGCATTCGCTGAGAATCCTCGAGGGACTGCATGCGCGTTGGGCGGTGTTGCTGGAGAATATGAGCGACGCCGAATGGGGCAAGATCGGCAATGGCTCGAGCCCGGACCGCCCCGACTACAGCCTTGAGGAACTGGCGCGCGTCTACGCCCAGCACGGCATCAATCACTTGCAACAGATCCAGGACGTGCTGGACAAGATGCCCGCGTGAACTCGGCCGGCTTCATCGTTCCGACCTCATCCCAATTTGACTTTCGCGCCACCGTGCTCAGCCACGGCTGGCTGATGCTGCCGCCCTTCCGCTGGGATGAGGACAGCGAGACGCTGAGTTATCTGCTGGGGACGGCGAGCGGCGGCGTCCGGCGCCTGCAAATGAGCGAAGCCGGCCGCGGCGTTAGGGTGCGCCTGCCCGACTGCGAGCGGCTTGATCCGGCGCTGGAAGCTGAACTGACGGCCGCAGTCAGGCGGATATTCAACGTCGATTGGGATCTCAGCGCTTTCTACAGCGCGATGCGCGCGCATGAGGGTTACGATTGGCTGGAGGCGGAGCGGCGGGGACGAATCCTGGTCTGCCCGACTTTATGGGAGGACCTGGCCAAGGTGCTGCTGACCACCAATTGCAGCTGGTCGCAGACGATCAATATGACGGGGCAGCTCTGTCGGCTGGGCGCGCCCCACCCCACCTGCCGCGACTGGCATGCCTTTCCCACGCCCCAGCGTATCGCGGCGCTGCACATCGACGAGTTGAGTGAAGCCCTCCGCGCCGGATACCGCACGGCCTATCTGCATGAATTGGCCGGGCGGATTGCCAGCGGCGATGTCGATCTCGATAGTTGGCGGGCGCTAGATAGCGACGCCCTGTTCAAAGCCTTGAAGTCCTTGAAAGGTTTCGGCGATTACGCCGCCGGCACGGTCGCGCGCATGCTGGGTCACTTCGACCGAATCGCCATCGACACGGCTTGCCACGCCATGTTCGCCGCGCGGCACAACGCCGGCGTCAGAGGCAGCGCGGACGATATCAAGCGGCATTACGCGCAATTTGACGAGTGGCAAGGCTTGGTGATGTGGATGGACATCATGCGCCACAACAGCGGCTGAGGCAGCGTCCCCTAGTCGCCGGCGATGAAAGCGGCGGCATCGGCCTTGAGCTTCGCCAACGACGGCTCGTGCAAGTACATCATGTGGCCGGCGTCATATTCGGCGATGGTGACATTGTCGCGCAGGCTCGCGTCCAGGCCCATGTGCGCCAGCGAGTAGTAGGCGGCCTGGAATGGCGTGGCCAGGTCGTAATAGCCCTGCGCCACCAGCACGCGCATGTAGGGATTCTTGGCGAAGGCGGCGCGCAAGCCCTCGCTGGTGTCGGGGAACTCCCCGCCCTGGTATTTCCAGTTCTCGTTGACCTTGAAGCTGAGGATTTCGTAATTCAGGTCGGTTTCGTAGCCCAGCTCCCTGCGCACATATTGATTGTAGACGGCGGTATAAGGCGGGACGATGGCGTTCATTGAGGGGTCAAAGTCGAAGGTCGCGCCCTCGGCCGAAGCCATGATGCCGATAAAGCGGGAATCGAGGCGGCCGACGGCGCGCTTGTCATCGCGCAGCAATTCCTTGCAGAAGCTCATGATATTGACGCGCAGGTCGGCGCCCAGGATGAAGCGCTGCGACAAGCCGGTGTAACGCGACAGGCGCGCGGCGACGGCCGCTTGCTCGCTCTCCGGCAGCCGATCGCCCTGAGCCAGCGCGACGGCGTAGTCGCCTTCGGCCCAGTCCGCCACCTCGCGCAGCAGGCCGCGCAGCTCGCGCGCTTGCAGCTCATCCGCCAGCCGACCGTGATAATAGGCGGTGGCGCAGAAGCTGGGCAAATAAAGCGTGTAGGGCAAGTCGTTGGCTTTGGTGAAGCGCAGCGTCTGGAAATTCAGCACGGTCGATATCAAGACCACGCCGTTGAAGGCGATGCCGCGGTCAATCAGATGGCCGGCCAAGCCGGCGGCGCGGGTCGTGCCATAGCTCTCGCCGGCCAGGTAGAGCGGCGAGGTCCAGCGCTGGTTGCGTGACAGATACAAGCGGATAAATTCGCCAACGGCTTCCAGATCGGCTTCCAGGCCCCAGTACTTCTCGTTGTCGGCGGGGTCGGTCGCGCGCGAGTAGCCGGTGCCGACCGGGTCGATGAAGACCAGGTCGCCCAAGTCGAGCCAGGTATGGGCGTTGTCAATGAGCGTATACGGGGGCGGCGGCATGAAACCCTCGGCGCCCATGTCGACGCGTTTCGGGCCCAGCGCGCCCATGTGCAGCCAGATGGAGGCCGAGCCCGGTCCGCCGTTGAAGACGAAAATCAGGGGGCGAGCCGAGGGGTCGTCGTCGCTGGCGAGGGTGTAGGCAGTGTAGAAGATCTGGGCGACGATTTTGTCTTTTTCGTCTTTGAGCGGCATCTTGCCGACTGTGGCGCTGTAGGCGAGCGTTTGGTCGGCGAGCTCGAGCTGGTGTGTTGTAACGATAGGGGCTTCCTCGGCTACTTCGGGGGTGTCGCTTTTGCTGTTTTCGGGTGTGTCGGTCATAGCGCGGCATCGTCCTCTTTGGGTGATTGCGAATAGCAAGACTATAGCGGCTTGTCATGTGCGTGGCAACGTATACCCGCCGCGCATCGCAGCTCGCTACCTGGCTCAACCATTAGATGTCGCCTGTCAAAGGCAGAACCCGTAGGGGCGACTTATCAAGTCGCCCGAAAGCGCGCCGACGCGGGCGCGGCCTGGAATGCGCCAATGTATAATCAGCGCAAGCGTAAGCAGAGCCGCTGATCATGCCCAAAGCGCAACGCCAGTACCGTACGCAAGCCATCATCCTCAGCCGGCGCGACTTCGGCGAGTCGGACCGGCTGCTGACGCTGTTCACGCCGCTGCATGGCAAGATCCGCGCCATCGCCAAGGGCGCGCGCAAACCCAGCGCCAAAATCAGCGGGCATGTCGAGCTCTTCGCGCGCAGCGACTGCCTCATCCACCGCGGGCGCAACCTCGATATCCTTTCGCAGGCGGAATTGGTCGACGCCTATCTCGGTTTGCGCGAAGACCTGGGCCGGGGCGCCTACGCCAACTATGTCGCCGAGCTGTTGGATCGCTTCACTGCAGACGAAGACGACGACAGCGGCGAACTATTTCTGCTGCTGCATGAGACCCTGACTCGCATAGCCGACGCCGCTGATCCTCGGCTGGCCGCGCGTTTTTTTGAGCTGCGTCTGCTGGACCTGGCGGGCTTCCGGCCGGAGCTGCAAGAATGCGTAGTGTCGCGCGCTGAGCTGTTGCCTGAGCCGCAATTCTTCAGCTGCGAAGAGGGCGGCGTCGTCAGCCGCGCGGCCGCGCCCCGGGTAGCGTCCCGGCTGGCGGAGATCGACTTCAATACCTTAAAGCTGCTGCGGCACCTGCGGCGCAGCGACGAGTCCTACGCCGGCGTCAGCAGCCTGCGCGTCACGGCGGAGCAACATCAAGCGGCGGAGCGGATAATGCTGGCTTATGTGGCGCACTTGCTGGAGCGCAAATTGGAGAGCGTCGACTTCATCCACCGGCTGCGGCGTCAGTTTACGGCCGGCAAGTGAAGACAGAAGTCAGCATATGTTATGCAGAAGGCTATGCAGAACTGTCTTCATCTGACTCAGCAACCGAGTCGCTCATAGCCAGCAAGATGGCTTTGATCTCGACCAGTTCAGCCAGCATCTGGGTCAGGAGCGCTTCCAATCGGTCCGACTGTTCCTTATCCGCCTTGCGTTCTTCCAGGTCCGCCAGCGAGCGCCGCAGCGGCGACTCATCGAAGAAGGGCGAGTCCTTCAATTCCGAGATGCGACCGAGCTTCACGTCCTTGGGTTCCATCCTTTTGGCCTTCCGCCTCTTTCAGCGCGTCTGCGACTGGCGGGCGAGCCAAGGCTCGCCCCTACGCTAAGGACACTCAATGTGATTCGCAACACCAGCTTAACAATTTATGGCGTATTGTCCAGGATCTCGCGATAGACGGCGACGGTAGCAGCAGCCACTTGATCGTGCGTGAAATGCGCCAGGAAACGCGCCCTACCCGCCTCGCTCAATTCGCGGCGCAGCGCCGGCTGAGCGCGCAAATCAGCGAGCGCGCGCGCCAATGCCTCGACATTGCCCTCGGGTACGATCCGCCCGGCTTCGCCGATGACGGACGGGATGGCGCCGCTGTCGCTGCCGATGACCGGCACGCCGCTGGCCATCGCCTCAACCAGCACACGTCCAAATTGCTCTTTCCAATTCGGGCGCGTTAGTGAGGGCAGGACCAGGGCATCAATCTTGTGATATTCGGCCGGCAACTCAGCCGACGGCAGTAGTCCGACAAAGGCCACCCTTTCATCCACTTTAAGCGCCTGCGCCAGCGCCTGCAAGTCGTGCCGCGCCGTGCCGCCCCCGACCAGCCGCAAGCGCCAGTCGCCGTCCAGCCGCGCGGTAGCCCGCAGCAGAATGTCGACTCCTTTTTCCGGCACGATGCGGCCGATGTAGCCGATGGTGAAAGGGCGCTGCGCACAGTCGTCGGACGGCGCAAAAAGCATCTTGGAGGTTCCGAATTGCGGAATGGTCTTCAGCGGACCGCGATAGCCTTTGCGGCGCAGGACATCAGCAGCGGTCTCGGTGCCGGCGATGGCGCAGTCGGCGCGGCGCATCACCCAGCGCTCACCCCAGCTGAAGGGCGGTGGATAGCGGCGGAGGATATTCTGCCAGGTGAAGAACAGGCTGCTGGCGCCCGCGCGGCGCGCCAACCGCAGGGCTTGCCAGCTCGCCAGGTTATAAGGCTCCTCGTCAATATGTACGATTTGCGGCTTGAGTTGGGAAATCTCGCGCGCCAGCGTCGGGTAATGATGCAGATGAAAGCTGCCGTTAAAGCGGATGGGGATGGCGCGCAAGGTGTACCCGGCTGTGAAACTGCGCTCCAGCGGCTGCGCGCCGCGTTCGTCGCGCCAGGCGGGCGGCGCCAGGACGGTAAGCTCGACGCCGCGCCGGGCGATGGCCTCCAGCTTCGGCTGATAGATGCCGACGATGCAAGCTTTGGAGAGCATCAAGACGCGCATAAACTGTCGTTCGACCTGCCGCCCGCTTACGGCAGCGCCGTCTATACAATCTCAACGGGCGGGCCGCCGCCGTTGCCGCCCGCGTCGAAAACGCGGAAACTCAGATCGTAGAGCGAAAGTACGCCGTAAGTGCGGGACGAGGCGCGCGCGCATTTGAAAGTATAGAGCGAGCCGGGATTGACCAGACAACCGTGCTGCGTCTTGATGTGCAGCGGCAGGTGCGTATGCCCGGTGATCAAGACATCGGCCTTCAGCGAGCGCAGCACCATCTTCAGGTAGGTGGCCGACAGGTGATCCTTGTACATGCCCCACATGTTGTTGCCGGGCTTGCCGTGACACATGTAGATGGTGCGGCCGGCCAGTTCGCCCTGCCAGTCAAGGGGCAGCGCTTGCAAGTAGCGCAGATTGTCCTGTCGCAGGCCATTCACCCACTCGTCATGGTTGCCGCGGGCTACCGGAATGCCGTGCGCGCGAATCAGATCAATTACGCGATCAGGGTCTGGCCCACGCCCGACCAGGTCCCCGGCGCACAAGATCTGATCTACATGGTGATGTTTGTCAAAGCGATCGAGTACTGCTTCCAGCGCGTCATAATCGGCGTGTACGTCAGATATGATTCCAATTTGCATCCTGACTCGACCTTAACCGTTCACTATGCGCATCATTATACGACGGCGAAACAATGATGTAGAGATACGATATTCCTACGTTTGTCAGGCCGCGAGTTCGCACAATCTTTCGCGGAAAACCAACTGCGCGACGTGGGCAGGAGTCCTTAACATGCTATCAAGAATCTGCATCGTAGCGCGCACACTACATGGCTAACATTTACGTTGTCCCGCGGGTATGCTTGCGCCGCGCCGGCCCAATCCAGGTCAGACGCGCGTCAGCCGTTGCGTAACCTGCAAGCTAGTTGCAATGTTCGCGAGACAATGGCGCTCTGTATAGTTGGACAATTCATACAATGAATTGCTTTACATCATCGGCGATATGCGCTAACAACAAGGTAGTTTGGCATCTTGCTTCGCCCATCTTTGCTGACGGCGGTATCTTCAAGCAACGCATCGAGTAGTGCAATCAGCGTTGATGATAGCGCAACAGCACCGACCATCGTCTACCAGATGGCGCCGACACAGCAGCATGCGGAGCAAGATGTCTTTTATGTTAAGAAGTGACTAAAAGTACTAAGCCATCGCGCTGATATGGGAGTCTGCGAAATCGTCATCCCGCCGAGAGTCGGGGCGTCCGCATCACAAACAGCGGGCGCAATCTACCCGCAGAATCCGGGACATGGCGCGGATTCCTTCACAGCAAGTTTGCTGAGCCGCAGTTCAGACAGGTCTCGTCGGCGCGCGTGACGACCGCTTTACAATCATCGCAGATCGTGGCTTTGCCTTTCGTCAAATCGTGGTCAAGCGACACGCGCTCGTCAAAAACAAAACACTCGCCCCGCCAAAGAGACTCCGCCGAATCCACTTTTTCGAGGTAGTTCAAGATGCCGCCGCGCAAGTGGAAGACTTGCTTGAAGCCCTGCCCCAGCAAATAGGCGGTCGCTTTTTCGCAGCGGATGCCGCCTGTGCAGAACATGGCGATGCGTTGCTTCCGTTCCGGATTCAATGTTTGGTCGAGATAACGCGGCAGCTCGTGGAAGGACTCGGTTTGGGGATCGCGCGCCCCGCTAAAGCTGCCCAATTGCACTTCATAAGCATTGCGGGCGTCAATCAGTATGACATCGTCCTGCGCGATCAAGCTATTCCATGCTTCCGGCTCAACGTACTCGCCCACATGCTCCAGCGGATTGACGCCCCTCGCTTTCAACGCGACGATCTCGCTCTTCAAGCGCACTTTCAGCCGCTGGAAGGGGATGGCGCTGTGGAAGGACTCCTTGACCATCAAATCGCCGAAGCGCGTATCGCTGCCCAGAAAGTTGAGCACGCTGTCGATGCCCGCGCGTTCGCCGGCAATGGTCGCGTTGATGCCTTCTTCCGCCAGCAGGATCGTCCCGCGCAGGCCCGCCGCCCGGCCTAGCAGCAGCAGCGGTTCGCGCCAGGCCCTATAGTCCGGCAAGCGAACGAATTTGTAGAATGTGGCGATGCGGATTCTGTCGTTCATACGGATGCCGGTCAATTTCTGCCAGCGCTATTGTAGTCTGCGGCCCGGGGATTGTGCAGTTGCTTTCTTCAGTAAGCCAAGAAGTTTGGTCACAACGTGAGACAGCCGCGTGAAATCGGGCCAGTCGCGGCGCAGTTGCGAATTACGCGCGCCCCGCCTGTTCGCCCACGCTCACATACATCTCAAACGATTACCTGACTATGCTATACTCTCTTTATGAAAATCGGTCTCAACGCGCATCTGCATTCGCAGCAAGCCAGTTACCGTTCGGCGGGCATCGCCGGCTACATCGCCAATCTCCTGCGTCAACTGCCAGCGCAAGCCCCCGAGCACTGGCGCTTTGAGGCGCTTGTCGGCGCCGAAAATGCGGCGCAATTCGAGCGTGTCAAGATGTCGCGCGCCCCACTGGATACGCGTTCGCCGCTGCGCCGAATCTTCTGGGAACAGACCCTGCAACCGCTGCGGCTGCGGCAATACGACCTCTATCACGCCCTGGCGTTTGTGGCGCCGATTGTTCTCTGCGCGCCGATGGTGGTTACAGTCTACGACCTTAGCTTTCTGCGTTTCCCCGAGCGGCTGAGTCCTTCGCGCCGGCTCTACCTGCGGGGCATGACCGCGCTGACTTGCTCGCGGGCGCGCCGGGTACTGGCGATCAGCCAATGCACGGCTGATGACCTGGTTGCGCTGCTGGGAGTGCCCGCGGACAAGATAGATGTGACGCCGCTGGGTTATGACAAGGCTGTCTTTCGGCCATTGCCGGCGGCCGAGCTGGCGCGATTTCGCCGCGATCAGCAGCTGCCTGAGCGCTTCTGGCTATACCTGGGGACGCTTGAACCGCGCAAGAATCTGTCCACGCTGCTGAAAGCATACCGGCGCCTGGCGCGGTCGGATCGACTGCCGCTGGTCCTGGGCGGCGGCATCGGCTGGCGGGGGCAAGAAGTCCTGGCCGAAATTGAGCGGCTTGGACTGGGCGACAGCGTGACGCATATCGGATTCATCCCTGCGGCGAAATTGCCGTTTTGGTACAATTGCGCCGAAGCGTTTGTATTCCCGTCGGTCTTAGAAGGGTTCGGCTTGCCCGTCTTGGAAGCCATGGCCTGCGCGACCCCGGTGGTGACATCGGACGCGGACGCGCTGCAGGAAGTTGCCGGCTCGGCCGGGAAGCGTCTCCCCTCCCACGATATCGAAGCCTGGGCGGCCGCGCTCAAGGGCGTCAAGGCAGACCGTGCCTGGCGTGAATCAGCGCAAGTCGCAGGCCTGGACCGGGCGAAGCAGTTTAGCTGGGCGCGCACCGCCGAGCTCACAGTCGGCAGTTATCGCAAGGCGCTGTCGGAACGCGACTTTCGGCAGCCGCTCGGCGCCGGCCAATCCGGCTACCGCGCTACCGCAAGCGCCCCGGGGCCCTCGGCAAGCGCAAATGCGGGCTTGAATGAAAGAGAGAGTGAACAGGCGGCCCGGGTTGAACCCACATAGATCGCCTCAACCGCATCTGGCGCGGGCAATCTGCTCCGGCCGGCGTCGCTGAACGACATGAACACAAACTTGTCGCTATCCGAACGCCCTACCATAGAGCCGCGCTGGCTCTTCCCGCTTATCGACGCCGCGCTGGCGTTTCTGGCCTTCGGGCTGGCCTACGTCCTGCGCTACGAGTTGCAGATTATCCGCCCGATACTGGACCCGATACAGCGCGACTTTGGCCCCTATATTCCCTTCGCCGCCGTTTACGCACTCTTGATCTGGCTGAATTACCAGCGCAACGGTCTCTATCGCAACATCGTGGGCAGAGCCTGGCTGGAAGAAATCTACCTGATCGCCAGCAGCGTGGCGGTCTCCATCGTCATCGTGCTGGCCATGTTCTTCATCTTGCAGCCCCTGGCGACCAGCCGCCTGATGCTGATCTACGTGGCGGCGCTGACGGTAATCGTCGGCTCGGCCGCGCGGCTATTGCGGCGCTGGGCGCTGGCGTATCTTCGCCATCGCGGGATCGGCATTCGCCGCGTGCTGATCATTGGCATGGGCGAGATTGGCCGGTCACTTCTCGGCATCATGCTGTCGCGCCCGGAGTTTGGCTACCGTCCGGTCGGCTTCCTCGACGATGATACCGAAAAGAGCGCCATGAGCATGGGCCGCGTTGAGGCCATGGGCAGCACCGCGCAATTGGCGGAAGCTATCGAAACCCACATGGTGGACACGGTCATCATCACTTTCCGCTGGAGCCACTACGACCGAATTCAGGAACTGACCGAAGTGTGCCGCGCGGCAAATACCGATTTGCGGATTGTGCCGGAGATCATGCAACTGAATATCCGCCAGGTGCAGGTCGAAAACCTCGATGGCATCCCGCTGCTGGGCATCGGCGCGCATCGCTCCTTCAGCCGCGCCAATCAACTCATCAAGCGGGGATTGGACCTGGCGCTGGTGATAGCGGCCTCGCCGCTGTGGGCGCCGGTCAGCCTGCTGGTGGCGCTGGCGCTGAAATTTGAAGGCGCCGGCCCGGTATTATTCCAGCAGGTGCGGGTCGGCAAGGACGGCCGACAGTTCCGCATGATTAAGTTTCGCAGCATGGTGGAGGGCGCGGAAGAACTGGAAGAAGAGATGCTACGCGAGTCAGACCAGGATCCGCGACATCCCAAATTCATCGACGACCCGCGCATCACCAGCGTTGGCCGATTCCTGCGGCGGACCAGCCTGGATGAATTGCCCAACCTCATCAATGTTGCAAGAGGCGAAATGAGCCTGGTGGGCCCCCGCCCGCCGACGCCGCGCGAGGTCACGCTCTACGAACCGCGTCATACCCGCCGCCTGCAGATCACGCCGGGCATCACCGGCTGGTGGCAGGTGCGCGGGCGCAGCAACGTGCCCTTCGACGAAATGTGCGAAATGGATATGTACTACATCGACAACTGGTCAATCTCGATGGACATCGAAATCCTGATGCTCACTATCCCGCGCGTCTTTCTGCGCAGCGGCGCTTACTGACGGCGATTCCGGCGGCGGCTGAACGATAGCGGCCAGGCGGGCGATCGCTTGCGGCGCCATCGGCAGAAAGTAGAGCGGGCGAATCCGCGCAAAGAGATCGCGCGTCAGGCTGAGCAAATTGCCGGTGGCCGCCTGCCCCGGCGTGCGGTCGTAACACCAGAATATCAGCAGCATCATCAGGACCGCATACAGGGCGGCAGCCATGTCGCGCGCTTGACGCTCGGGCAGGGCGTCATCGGATGCCAGCACGAGCCGCTCCAGGGCCGCGATGAGGCGCCGGGCGAAAGTTCCGGACACAAGGTCATTTTCGGCGCAGTCAACCATTGCGTGAGCGAAGCCGGCCGCGACCGCTTCGCGATCTTCAGCCATAATCTGCAGGGCGAACGACAAAGCCTGAGCGTAGCGATCGGCCATCGCGCCGGCCGCCAGCGAATCAATATGCGCGGCCAACTCGTCGAGCTTGGCCTGAAGCGCCTGCCGTGGCGCCGCCGCGGCATGGGGATTTAAGTCAGTATTTTCATCCATGACGGCAGTGATGTTGGCTCAAGGCCGCGCAAGTTTCAAGCCGTATTGGACTCGGGGCAGAGCGCGTGCGTCAGAGTAAGCATTGCCGGGACGTTTCGCTGAAACGCCCGCAAATCGTAGGCTACCCGCGCGGGCGTCTCGGCGAGACGCCCCTACATTTTGTCGAGCAATGTGTCATTCCACATAGCCTGGTATTGAGGCGGAAGCCCTGAGCGCCTGTCGCTTCTGATTGCCTTTCCCGGCGCTGGGGGGCATAATGAATTCATCCAGTCGATGCCTTGTTGGCGGGTGTAAGATCAGCGCATCGGCCGGCAAACCTGGCGCCGGGACATGATTGCCATTCCCAAATACCTGCTGCTACTGTGCCTGCTGAGCCTCGCGGCTTGCGAATCCGCGCTGCTGCGAGACAGCCCGGCGCCGGTTGCCGTCACGCCCGTTCCGGTCTTGAGAAGCACCAGCGATGATCCGGCGGACGTGCTGCGAGCTTTCATTTTGGCCTGGAACAACGAAGACTTCGAGGCGATGTATGAATTGATCGCCAACCGCAGCCGCGAGCTGTATCCCCAGCGCAACTTCATCGACAAGTATACGGTGGCGCACAGCGTCATTCGCTTTGACGGCGTCGAACACAGCCTGCTTGCCGTGCGGTATCAGGGCACAACCGCCATCGTGGACTACGACGTGGTCATCGAATCGCCGACTTTCGGCCAAGTTGCCGATGAGCGGCGCGTCATGCGCATGGTCAATGAGGGCGGCTGGAAGATCGCCTGGTCGCCGACGGACATCATCCGAGGCATGTCGAGCCGGGCGCGCCTGACCGAACGCGCTGACTTCCCGGCCCGCGCCAACATTTACGCCGCCGACGGTTCGCCGCTGGCCCAAGAAGACGCGCCCGTATACAGCCTCTGGGCCATCCAGGCCGATATGCCCAGCATTGATGTCTGTCTGGATACGCTCGCACTAGTCACGCGCCAGTCGGTCCTCACGCTCAGGCGACTTTTCGTTCAGTATCTGGACGAGACCTTTTTCCAGGTCGCCGAGATCGACAGCGATCAATACGAGAGATACCGGCAGCAGCTGTCGGCGGACTGCGCCATCTTCCCCAGCGACGGCATCTTTAACAAGGTGCGTACCTACCGCTCGCGCAGCTATTACGGTCACGGCATCGCTGCGCATGTCGTCGGCTATTTGGGCGCCGTGCCGGCGGATGAGCTGGAGCGCTGGGAAGCGTTGGGGTATTCCGGCGGCGATCTCGTAGGGCGCGCGGGCATCGAGTTGAGCTATGAACAAGTACTGGCGGGCAAACCGCAGCGCTATCTCCGCATCGTTGAAGGCGGCGCCACCGTCATCCGCGAGCTGGCCGGCGCCAATGGCGAAGCGCCGCGCCCGGTCACCTTGACCATTGACCGTAAACTACAAGGCATCATGGCGCAGGCGATGGCCGACGCAGTTTCATACGCTACGCCTAACTGGGGCGTGCTCACCGGCGGCGGCGCGCTGGTGGCGCTGGACGTGAATAGCGGGGCGCTGCTGGCGATGGCAAGTTATCCCAGCTTTGATCCGCATACCTTCAATCCGGCCACCCAATACAACGTGCTTGATGCGGTAACGCGGCTGAATAACGACCTGCGCAATCCCTTCACAAACAAGGCGCTTGCCGAGCAGTATACGCCCGGTTCAGTTTACAAAATTGTGACGGCGCTGGCGGCCGGCAGCGAGGGCATCTGGGACCGTGAAATGCAGTTCGATTGCGGCCACTTCTGGGACGGCAGCCGCTTCGGCGATTCGCGGGCGGTGCGCACGGATTGGCGGCTGCTGGAGTCGCCGCCGAGAGACCCGGCCGGCGCGGTGACGATGGCGCAAGCGCTTGCCGCCTCCTGCAACCCCTTCTTTTATGAGATGGGCGCGCTGATGTACCAGGCTTCGCCCGAGATGCAGATCGGCTACGCGCGGCTGTTGGGCCTGGGCGCGCAGACGGGCATCCGCGGCCTGGGCATTGAAGCGGCGGGTGACGTCGCGCCGCCGGGCGAGATGGCCGCCGCCATCAACAACGCCATCGGCCAAGGCAACGTCGCTGTTTCCGTGCTGCAGATGGCGCAGGTTACCGCCACGATCGCCAACGGCGGCACACTCTGGCAGCCCTACGTCGTCAGCCATATCGGCGCCGAAGGCGAGCCCGGCTATCAGCTGGAGAACGAGCCCGCGTTGATCAGCGAGCTGGAGCTGGATGCGGAGGCGGTGGCCATGGTGCAAAACGGCATGTGCCAGGTAACGACAGTCAGAGATCTGGGCACGGCCTCTTTTGTCTTTGAGGACGCCGATTACACGCTCTGCGGCAAAACAGGCACGGCGGAAACGGCCGCCAACCCGCATGCCTGGTTCGTGGCTTACTGGCCGCGGGAAGAGCCGCGGATCGCCTTTGCCGGCGTCATGACGCATTCGCGCGAAGGCTCGGAAGTAGTGGCGCCGATGATCCGCCGCACGCTGGACGATTACCTGGGCGAGCCGCGCCAGGCCTTCCCGGAGTGGTGGCAGGAAGACTACATTCCAGTCAAGACGCAGGCGCAAGCATTGGCGGATCTCGCAGCCGAAGAGAGCTAGCCGCAACTTCCCGTCCAGTTGCTGTTGGGTGTCCAGCCGGGCAAGCGGTAGTTGATCCGCTCAGGCGGCGGCATCAGATGGTAGACCCAGGTGTAGGCGCGCCAGGATTTGAAACCATCATTCTCGCCATACCCCAGATCGACCCAATAATCCGTGCCAGCGGGTCCGCCACCGGTGTCCAGGATGGCGCCGTTGCCGTAACCGGGCACAAACACCCGCGTATGGTAGGGGATGATATTGGGCTTGGATGCGATGACGCCCTTGGCCAAGGTGGCGCCGGTTGAGGTGCGCAGGTTGCCGCCGTTCGAGATCGGATTGTAGCTGGTGGTGTACATGCAGAGCCGGCGCCAGTATTGCCGCGGGCCGGCCGGCGTATTGATCGTGCCCAGGGGAACGACCTTTGTGCCGTAAGCCACGACGCGATTAACCGGCGTTTCGACCACTGTCGTTTCGATGTGGTCGCGGCTGACTTCGACGCCGTTTTCATAGCGGACGCGGCTGCGAATTTCGCGAGCGCCGTCGCGGCCCGCTTGCACGACGGCGCGCTGGTCGAGGTTCAGCTCGGCATCGGGCTGTACGCGATTCTCGTGCGGGATGCTTTCGCTGACGGTCACGACCTCTTCGGTGACGCGCACGATCTCAATGCGCATGCCTTCGCTGACGGCGCTATCGCCCGCTGGCCGCACATAATCCAGCGCGAACAGCGGCGCGTTCAGCTCGTCCAGCACATCGGCCACGCGCTCGGCGTTGGTGCGCGCTTCTATCACGACGCCGTCCAGCATGAGTTCAACCGGGATGGCGCGTTTAATGCTGATCGTCAGCGAGTCGGTGACAGCGCTATTGAGCGGCGGACTGACTTGGTCGGTCAGGTAGAGCTGAATGCCGGCGGCGAAAAGCGCATCCCCCACCGTTTCGTCCTTGGACAGGATCGTCGAAGACTCGCCGTCATCGATAATGATGAGGCGAAGGGCGCGGCGGATTTCGATCTTCCGCGCAGGCACGGTCCAGCCCGGCAAGGCGTCGTAATCGGCCAAAGCGCCGTTGACCCAGAGCTTGTCGGCGGCGCTGACGGCGATGTCTGCTTGCCGCAAGATTGCCAGCGGATTCTCCAGCGCGGTCTGCACTGAGTAGCGGTTTTCATTGTCGATGATCTCGACTTCGCGCGCGGGTGTGATGCTAAGGACCATGCCCTCGCGCAGGCGTTCATCAGCTGGATGAGACAGCAGGCTGCTCGCGGGCAAGGCGATATCTTGCTCGGCCAGCAGCTCGGCGACCGTATCAGCGGCGCTTGACACCTGACGCAGCGCGCCGCCGTAGCGGATGCTCACGGTCAAGCGATCGGCCGCGTCGACCGGCGCGGCGACGGGTATGGCGCTGACGAACAGCGCTACAGTCGCCATCAAGGTACAAGTGGTGATCAGGATCAGCGAAGTCAGCAGCCAGCGTCCGCGCTGCAAAAGCCAGGGCCTGGTCTTGAGGGACGCGGGCGGAACATAAGGCTTGGCGGGCTGCGTATCAGCCGAAACGCTTGTCATGTTACCGAATCTCGTATAGCGCTGTACTGGCAAGTTAAATCGCCTGGCGGCCATTTCGCAATTCGATTATATCTCAGGTCGCCTCAAGAATAGGCCTTGTCATCGCGACTGAAAGAATTATAATGAGACTTAGTATCAATAAGTGCGGAGGATTGACCGAAAATGCAACCAAGAATCAGCCTGTTAATCGCCTTGCTGGCGGCGCTATTGCTGCCCAATATCAACGCGATCACGCAGGACGACAAACTCGAAGTATTCGCTTCCTACAGTATTCTTGCGGATGTGATCCACAACATCGCGGGAGATCACATTCACCTCACGACGCTGATTCCGACCGGGGCCGACCCACACGGCTTTCAGCCCAGCCCGCGCGATCTGACGCCGCTGTCGGAGGCAGACGTGATCTTCGTCAACGGCGCCGGCTTTGAAGAGTCCTTGCTAGAGGCGATAGAAGGCGCGGCGGAAGATGCGCCGATCGTGGAAATCTCGGCTTGCGTCGAGGTTATACCCGTTGGCGCTACCGGGCACATGCATGATGACGATGATCACATGCATGATGACGATGACCACGCCGACGAAGACTACGACCATGGCCACGACCACGAAGACGATGACCATGAGCACGAAGACGACGAGCACGGTCACGAGCATGAAGACGACGACCACGCTGACGAACACGACGATGAACACATGCACGACGACATGCACAGCCACTGCGATGAGCACGATGCCGAATTCGCTCAAATCATCGGCGTTGACGAGGCCGTGCATGAACATGGCCAGGTCCTGGGGCGGCTGGAAGATATCGAGTGCGGCGGGCATGGCCATGATGATGAGGAGGAGCACGCGCATGAAGAAGGCGCCTGTGACCCCCACGTCTGGATGGATCCGCACAACATCATCTATTGGTCGCTAATGGCTCGCGATGTGTTGAGCGAACTGGATCCCAGCCATGCGGAGGAATACGCCGCTGCCGCTGAGGACTACATTGGGGAACTGATCACGCTGGAGGAAGAGTTCATCTTGCCGCTGCTGGAAGAGCTGCCGGTCGACAAGCGCATCTTGATCACCAGCCACGATTCGCTGGGTTATCTGGCGGCAAGTTTCGACTTTGTCATCATCGGCACGGTGATTCCAGGCGCCAGCACACTGGTCGAGCCAAGCGCCAGCGACGTTTCCGCCCTGGTCGACCTGGTCAATGATACGGGTGTGGCGGCCATCTTCGGCGAGACAATCGTGAACACGGCGGTCCTGGAGACGATTGCGGCCGAAACCGGCGCCGAGCTGGCGGTCATCTACACCGGCACGCTAAGCGAAGACGGTCCGGCGGCTACCTATCTGGATTACATGCGCTACAATTTGACCACGATTGTGGAAGCGCTGGGCGCCAGCGCTTAATGGCGGCGCCTTGCGCGAGTTAGGGTTGGCTGGCAATGTCCATATTCAAGCGAAACAGCTTCGACGCCAGCCAACCTGCCCTACTGGCCGAGCAGCTTTCGGCCGGCTACCCGGGCAACCGCTACGCCTTGTCGGATGTCAACCTTAGCATCAGCGGCGGCGAGCGCGTGGCGGTCATCGGGCCTAACGGGGCCGGTAAGAGCACGCTCTTCAAAGCCATCGTCGGCACCCTGCAATTCACGCATGGTCAAATTTCGATTCACGGCGTCGATTGCTACAGCAGCCATATCTATGTCGGCTACGTGCCGCAGCAAAGCGAGATAGACTGGAAGTTTCCGGCTTCGGTTTTTGACGTGGTGATGATGGGCCGCAGCCGGCATATCGGCTGGTTTCGCCGGCCGGGCAAAAACGACCGCGCCATCGTCCACGACATCCTCGACCACCACGGTCTGGGCGATCTGGCCAATCGACAAATCAGCGAATTGAGCGGCGGGCAGCGCCGGCGCGTATTCATCGCGCGCGCGCTGGCGCAAGACGCCCGCGTGCTGCTGCTGGATGAACCCTTCTCCGGCGTCGACCAAAGCGCAGAGAAAGAGATCATTGATACGCTCGACATCCTGACGAATGAGGGCATCACGATGTTGCTTTCTACCCACCATTTGCACAATGCCGCGCTGCGATTCGACAAGGTGCTGATATTGCGGCGAACGATCCTGGCTTACGGCGCCCCGAGCGAAGTGCTGACCGCGCAAAACCTGCGCGATGCCTATGGCGCCGCCACGCCGATGTTGCACAACGGCGATGACCTGCTGATGTTCGGCCTGGACCGCAAGCGGGACTCGTAGGGTGGACATCGCCAGCTTGCTCTCCGAACCGCTCGGCTACGCCTTCATTCAGCGCGGCATGTTGGCGCTGATTCTGGTCGGCGGCATCAGCGCGGTAGT
Organism: uncultured Anaerolineaceae bacterium; assembly: GCA_964632725.1. Lineage (GTDB taxonomy): Bacteria > Chloroflexota > Anaerolineae > Aggregatilineales > Phototrophicaceae > UBA6055. Next base: position 27,013 of record CAZWCV010000007.1, on the reverse strand, counting down.
GGGCTGCTTTGTGGTCGTGCGCGGCATGTCCTTTTTCGGCGATGCGCTCTCGCACGCCATCCTGCCCGGCGTCGCCCTGTCTTATACGGCCAGCGGCGGCTACGTGGCCAGCAATCTCTTCCTGGGCGGCTTGGGCGCCGGGATAATCTCGGCCCTGGTCATCGCCTGGCTGACGCGCAACGAGGAGCTCAAAGAAGACAGCGCCATCGCCATCGTATTCGTGACCATGTTCGCGCTGGGCATCGCCATCGTCAGCACGCAGTCCAGCTATTCCGCCGATCTGACGCATATCCTCTTCGGCAGCATACTTGGCATCAGCGAGAGCGATCTGCTGATGGTCACGGCCATGGGCGCCGCCGTCCTGCTGATCATCGCGCTGCTGTACAAGGAGTTGCTGATCGTCAGCTTTGATCTGACGCTGGCGCACAGCCTGCGCCTGCCGGTGGAGCGGCTGCGCATCTTGCTACTGGTGCTCATCGCCGTCACCATCGTGGCCAGCTTGCAAGCGGTGGGCATCGCGCTGATGCTGGCGCTGCTGATTACGCCGGCGGCAACGGCGCGACTGCTGGTCAAGCGCCTGCATCATATGATCGTCATCGCCAGCTTGATCGGCATCGTCAGCGGCGTGGTCGGCTTCTACGCCTCCTATTATCTGGACATTCCGTCGGGCGCCTGCATCGTGCTAACCTTGAGCGCGATATTCGGACTGGTCATCGCGCTGCAAGCCGGGCTGAATCAGCTGCGCGAACGCGGCGCTCCGCAGACACAGAAGTAGCGCCAAGTAAGTCATGCAACATAAAGAAGCCTGTGGGGGCGGCTCGCCGACCCGCCCGTCGGCAAATTAGTGTGCCCGCTGATGTCGTTCATGCGTTGATTTTCGGGCGTTTCAGCGCCGCGCGTAGACACTGCGGTTCAAACGCCCCTACAGTTTTCGATTATTATGTCTCTGTCCATATTTCAGCGACTTATTCACATCATTTACTTTGTTCGACAGAGATTTTTTTATGCCGAGAGAAGTCGACATTTCGGCGAGGCTGGCCGTTCTCCCGGGTCTTGGGCTTTGGCTTAAACGCAGGAATGCGTTACACTGTCTGTGATTCAGGGAGGTGGACATGGACGGCGGACTCAAACAGGAAATCGCAACCAAGGGCTATGCGATCGTCGAGGGCGTACTGGATTCCGTAGCGCTGGGCGACATCGTGGCCGATTATGAAGCGCTGCTGGATCGGCTGGCGCCGCTGTGGCGCGCGCAGGGTCGCATATCGTCGGCATTTGAGGGGCTGCCATTTGCCGAGCGCCTGACCGCCGTGGTCAGCGACAGCAGTGAAGATTTGTTTCAGCATTTCGACATCACGCTGCCAAACGACACCGTCACGCCGGAGACGCCGGTTCATGTCAGCCGAGCCACGTATGCTTTCCTGAGCAACGAGGCGCTGCTGGACAAGGTTGAAGAAGTCATCGGCGGCGAGATCCTCTCCAACCCCATCCAGCACGTGCGCATCAAGCCGCCGCAGAATAAAGTCGAGGGCCAGCCCAGCACGCTGCTGAAGGAGACCGGCTGGCATCAAGACCGCGGCGTGGCGCGCGAGGTGGCCGACGAGAGCCAGATGCTGACGGTTTGGATCGCCATCACCGACGCCACGCTGGAAAACGGCTGCCTCAAAGTAGTGCCCTACAGCCATCTGGACGGCCTGGCTGTACATTGCATGCTGGATCACTTGCGGATTCCCGATGAGCTGCTGGCGGGCGAGCCGCTGGCCGTGCCGATCAAAGCCGGCGACGCCATCTTTATGCACTGCGATACGCAGCACGGCTCCCTGCCCAATGTCAGCGACACCATCCGCTGGAGCTTTGACTTGCGCTACCAGCCGATTGGCCTGCCCACCGGGCGCGACGAATTCCCCAGTCTGGTCGTGCGCAGCCGCGAAAACCCGGCGCAAGTGGGCGGCTTCGACAGCTGGCGCGAAGCCTGGTTCCGGGCGCGCGATCATTTGGCCGGCGTCGCCGAACGCGAATCCACCAACCGTTGGGACGGCACAGCCATTGAATGCGCCTGAGGCGGGCGCAGTGACCGAAGATTTCCGAGCGCTGGCGGCGGCGAGCTACGTCTCACTCGAGTCGTATCGCAAGAGCGGCGCGCCGGTGCGAACACCGGTGTGGATCACCGCCGACGAGGGCCATCTCTACTGCTGGACGATCACCGACACCGGCAAGATCAAACGCATCCGCGCCAATTCGGAGGTCCGGCTGGCAAAATGCGACGCCGGCGGCAAACTCGAAGGCGAGTGGGTGGCGGCGCAGGCGCGCATCCTGGATTCGCCCGCGCACCTCAATGCGCAGCTAAGGCGCCTGCGCGCCAAATACGGCTGGAAGTACCTCGCTTACCGGTTCATCAGCGTCTTGAGACGCGCCCCTACCTCAGCGATCGAGTTCAGCCCGGCAGACGCCTAATGGCGCGACGGCAAAGCAGCAGAGCGTTCTAACGAAGCGCCACGCCCCAAAAGGCGCGCTTTAAGCTACAATGGCAGGCGCTCGCCACCATTTACGGCAGCAAAGGACAGAACAATGCGTTATGAAACAGAAGTGATCATTAACTTGCCGCGCGAGCGCGTGATTGAGCTCTTTGACAGTTTCGAGAATCTCAAAAAATGGCAGGAGGGCTTGCTCAGCCACGAGCACATAAGCGGCGAGCCGGGCCAGCCGGGCGCCAAGACCAAGCTGCTATATCAGATGGGCAGCCGGCGCACCGAGATGATCGAGACAATTATTACGCGCGACCTGCCGGATGAGTTTTCCGGTACTTATGACGCCAAGGGCGTTCACAATATCGTGCGCAATTTCTTCCACGACGAGGGCGAGACCACGCGCTGGGTGCTGGATTCCGATTTCCAGTTCAGCGGCTATATGCGCATCATGTCGCTGTTCATGCCCGGCAGCATGTTCAAAAAACAGACGCGCAAGACGATGGAAGACTTCAAGAAGTTCGCCGAAAGCGCCTGATTAACGCCGGTCCAGCAGTTGCCGCGTCATGCCGGCGTGGCCCAGGTGCTCGGCGCTGTGATCCAGCCCGCGCAGCAGCGACCAGCCTCGCGAGAATTGCTGCGGCGGCCAGTGACGATAGGCGCTGACATCAACGATTTCGCCCAGGCGGTCGGCTGATTGGCCTGGAAAGTTCGCCTTGCAGAAAGCGACATTAGCCGCGAAGCGCTCGCTGAGTTGGTCAAGCGTGTAACCTGAAGCGGCGAACTCGGCCGGGCGATCGCGGGTAATCATATCGTCGACCACAGCGCCAAACCAGAATCGCTCAGCCGCCGTCACATGCACGGCCAGGACGGTTAGCGAATTCATTTCCGGACCCGGCGACCAATCCAGTTCCGCCGTAGTCAAGCCGTCCATGCATTGCAGATATTCGGCGTGCAGCCATTCCAGACGACTGATCGCCTCGGCGAAGATCGGCTCCATTTCGCTCGCTCCTGTAAAGCTCACTGAATGCGCAGCATCACGCGGGAGGCGGCGTCCCACAGTTCTTCCAGCCGGTAATAGTCGCGCCGGTCGGGCGAGAAGAAGTGCACCACGACATCGCCGTAATCCATCACGATCCAGCCGTTTTCCGCTGTGCCTTCGTTGGTGAAGGGCAGCTTCTGAAAGCGCTCTTTGGCGTCGAGCCGGACAATCTCGGTTAAGGCGCGCAGATGGCGCTCGTTATCGCCGCTGCAGATGATGAAGAAGTCGGCGATGATATTGTCGGGCCGCAGGTCAAGCAGCAGGATGTCCTCCGCCTTGCGGTCTTCCACGAGGTCTACAATATGATGAGCCAGTTCTAATGACTGCAAATAGCGTGACTCCAGCTAGTGGTCGGCAGATAGTGCGGTCATTCTAGCACAGCTTGCCCGCCGCCGATACTCGGACTCTCGCCTCGCTTGCGGCGGCAGCGCCTTGTGGCGGGAATACCTCTTGGTTAAATTGCATGGGCTTGTCTCGCAGCTGAATGCCTGCAAGCGGTAGAATCGAGCAATGCGCGAAATAATAGGCAATTGTAGGGGCGATTCTGTGAATCGCCCGTTGATGCCATCATGATTTTGCGTGCGAGCCAGGGCTCGCCCCTACAGGCTTGCAACTAATTTGGAAAATCCACGTTTTGCGAAGCCAAATTGTTTGCGTTCCAGAAATCAGTGTGGAGAGGTTTTAGATGCGGATCCTTCAGGCAAGTCGCATTATGCTGCGCTACTTGGCCGCGTTTGTCGCACTGCTGACGGTCTGTATCGCGTCGGCGCAGCAGCCGGGCGGGGATGGCTTAAACGATAGTTTGTATCCGCAGTTAGGGAACGGCGGTTACGATGCGCAACATTACGATCTCGATCTGCGTTTCATCCCCGAGGAAAACTTCATAGCAGCGACAACCACCGTAACAGCCATCGCCACTGAGGATCTGTCCGCCTTCAATCTGGACTTCTACGGGCTGTCGCTGCAGTCGGTCGCGGTGGATGGCGCGGCGGCCGCCTTCGAGCGTCGTGGCAGCGAACTAATCATAAGGCCGGCTGAGTCGCTGACGCGCGGCGCGAACTTCATTGCTACAGTCGCATACGCCGGCGTACCCGAACCGATTAGCGATCCCGGCGTGCCCTTCGTGAAACTCGGCTGGCAAGCCTGGGAAAATGGCTATTTCGGGGTGATCGGCGGGCCGTCCGGCGCCATGACCTGGTTTCCCAGCAACAACCACCCCAGCGACAAAGCCACTTATACCATGCGCATCACTGTGCCAGCTGATCTCGCCGCCGCCGCCAATGGCGTACTCGCCGAAGTGATCGACAACGACGACGAGACTCGCACTTTCGTCTGGCGCATGGATGCTCCGATGGCGACTTACCTGACGATCGTGGCAGTCGGCGACTACGTCGAAGCGCGCGACGAGTCGGGTCCCGTGCCAATACGCAACTACTTCCCGGCGGGACTCTCCGCCGATATCATCAGCGGCTACGACATCACGCAGGAAATCATGAGTTGGCTCATCGAACTTATAGGACCTTATCCTTTCGCCGAGTACGGGGTTGTCGTTTTGCCGGGCTTCCCGGCCGCCCTGGAAACACAAACGCTGTCAGCCTTTGGCGATGACACGCCAAATCCGACTGTTGTTGTGCACGAATTAGTCCATCAGTGGTTCGGCAACAGCGTGAGCCCGGCCAGCTGGCGGGACATCTGGCTGAATGAGGGTTTCGCCACGTACTTCATGGCGCTCCATTTGGAGGAGATTGAGGGCCCGGAAAGCCTTGAGCGCTTCTTGTCATGCAGGCAAACCGATCCGCCGCCGGGCAATATCCAAGTCTCAGACCTGTTTGCGCCCAGCGTTTACTGTCGCGGCGCGCTGACCTTGCACGCCCTGCGCGCGGAAGTCGGCGGCGACATCTTCTTCGATATTCTGCGCGAATATTATCAGCGGCATGCCTATTCGGTTGCCTCGACCGCTGACTTCATCGCCGCCGCGGAAGATCTAAGCGGCCGCCAGCTTGACGCGCTATTCGACGCCTGGCTCTATGGCGAAGAGATGCCGGACCTGCCATAATCGCCGCCACCTGCCCTGCCACGCAAGGCAGACCGCCTGCTGAGTTCAGAACGCTGCCCGTCACCTCTGCAAAAACGGACATGAAGCTGCAATGCCTAGCATAGGCACTCGTCAGATCAACAGACTTTCTCCTAATAAATGATTAGAAAACGCTCACGAGAATAGTTAGATCTGTTACACTTATGCTTCTGTGCTATTGATAAACTCTTAACCGAAGAGAAAGGGATCTCAAATGTTCGCATCTGGGGTTAGCAACGGTCTTCTTCGCATGTCAACGCTACGCGCCCACATACTACTTCTGCTGCTTCTGATGACCGCAGCTTCGGTCAGCGTGGCCCAGCAGCCGGGCAGCGATGGATTGGGCGATCGCCTGTATCCCAAACTGGGCAACGGCGGCTACGATGTACAACACTATGACATTGATCTACGATTTACCCCGGCAACGTATCGCATCAGCGCGACCACCACAATCGACGCCATCGCCACCCAGGATCTCTCCCGCTTTAATCTTGACCTCCACGGACTGACTGTGGAGTCGGTGACCGTAAACGGTGTTGAGGCCGCGTTCGAACGGAGCGACCACGAACTCATCGTCGCGCCCGAAGAATGGCTGACGGAAGGCGAGATATTCACGGTCGCGGTCAGATACGGCGGGCGTCCTGAACCAATCAAGGATCCCGGCGTCTACTGGCAACTGGTTGGCTGGCAATATGTCGCCGGTGACTACTACATCACCGACGGCGAACCGACTGGGTCCATGAATTGGCTACCCTGCAACAATCACCCTTCAGACAAAGCGACCTTCACGATCGGACTCACGGTGCCAGCCGGACACACAGCTGTATCCAACGGCATCTTGACGGACCATACTCAAAACGAAGACGCAACCGAAGGCTTCGTATGGACTGTGGAGCGCCCGATGTCCGTTCATAACGCCTTTATCGCTGTAGGTGACCTGGTCATTGTCCGGGATGACAGCGGCCCGGTACCCATTCGCAACTTCTTCCCGCGCGATTTGGCCGAGTACCTTACTGATACATTCGCGGAAACACAGGCTATGATGTCTTGGCTGGTCGACTTGCTCGGGCCTTATCCATTCGAGACTTATGGCGTCTTGGTCTTGCAAGAGACTGAGAGCCTGACCGACAACCAGACGACATCTGTCATCAGCCCGGCCTACGCGACGCGCGAATACATCTTGCACCAACTGGCGCATCAGTGGTTTGGCAATAGTGTTACGCCGGCCCGCTGGGAGGATATGTGGCTAAAAGAGGGATTCGCTTCCTACCTGGAATTTATCTATCCAGAGGGCATCTGGCAAGAGAGCTCCAGAAACGAAATTGCCTCATTTGTCAGAGGCGTGGCCCCGCCCATCGGCTTTGATGTCGACCGGCTCTATGGCGTATCAGTTTTCTGGCGCGGCGCCTTGACCCTGGACGCCTTGCGAAGAGAAGTAGGCGATGAAGCATTCTTCGACATATTGAAGGCCTATCTTCAGAAGTTCGCCTACAGTAACGCGACGACTGCAGACTTCATCACAGTTGCGGAAACGGTAAGCGGTAGCGATCTCAGCGCGCTCTTTGACGCCTGGCTGTATAGCGAGGAGATGCCCGTTGAGTAATAATCCTTTCCATCGTTAGACAACCCGCCATCAAAAACAGATGGACTTGCGCCACCCGCTATTGGAAGCGCTGCTCGAGTGGGCGCGCGGCGTGGAAGTAATCCGCGCCGTCGTCATCACTGGTTCGTTGGCGCGCGCTGACGGCAGCGTCGACGAATTCTCCGACCTAGACGCGCAGATCATCGCGCGGGACATCGAAGACCTAAAGCGCGACGAGAGTTGGCTGGATGCGCTGGGCGAGGTATGGATTCGCTTTCCGCTTGACCCGGCGGCGCCATATCGCTTGGTGTGGTTCGCCGGCGGCTGCAAGGTCGATTTTCAGTTTGTCGGCCCGGACGCAATTCTCGCCATGAGCGAATCCGGCGTGCTGTCCGACGAGTATCAGCGCGGTTATCTGGTGGCGCTGGACAAGGACGGGCTCTGCGCCGAACTGCCGCCTTCCCCGCCCGAAATTCCACCGCCCTACCCACCGAGCCGCAGGGAAGTCGATGCAGTGATAAACGAATTCTGGTTCGAGGCGATCCACGTGGCCCAGTTTATCCGCCGGCGTGAACTCTGGGTGGCGAAGTATCGCGACTGGACGATGAAACAAAATTTGCTGCGGCTGCTGGAGTGGCATGCGCGGGCGACAGGCGAGGGGGACGTCAACACCTGGCTGCTGGGCAAACGCATCCTGCAGTGGGCGGACGCTGACGCGGCTGAAGCTATTGAGCGCATATGGCCGCGCTGGGACGCAGCCGAGATGTGGCGCGCGCTGCTGATTCAATTGGCGCTGTTTCGCCGCCTGTCGCGCGAACTCCATGCCGCGCTCGGCATCGACTATGCCGAGGCGGATCACCTGCGCATCGAGCAATACATCCGCGAGCTTTGTGCGGATGACAGCGAGGCGCGCTAGAGGCTGAACTCGCCGTCCGGCTCGGGAACGATTGCCGTCACGCCGGTCTCGCTTTCCACGCGCGCCGCCCAGGCGGAAACGTCTTGCTCAATCGGCGGGAACGTATTGTAGTGCATCGGCGAAACGACTTTGGGCTCAAGCAGCTTGATTGCCTTAATCGAGTCGTCAATGCCCATGGTGAAGCAGTCGCCGATGGGCAGCAGCGCCAAATCCAGGCCTTCGTCGCCGATCAGCTTCATATCGCCGAACAAACAGGTATCGCCGGCGTGATAGATGGTTGCGCCGCCGCCGCGAATCACGAAGCCATTGGGCTGCCCGCCATAGGTGCCATCGGGGAAAGACGAACTGTGGAAAGCCAGCGTCCACTTGGCGCTCATCCAGTCGTTGCGAAAGGTCCCGCCGGGATTGCCTTGATAGACATTCTCGACGCCATGCGCCAGATACCAATCGCCCATCTCAAAATTGCAGACCACCAGCGCGCCGGTGCGCTTGGCGATCTCGACCGAGTCGCCGACGTGATCGCCATGGGCGTGCGTCAATAGAATCACGTCGGCAGCCAGGTCTTTGGCCGCGGCCTTGGCCACCGGATTGCCGCTGACGAAAGGATCAATGAGGACCTTGTGCCCGTCGATATCCAGCGCATATGCCGAGTGACCTATCCATCTCAACCTAACAGACATCATACCCTCCAGCTAATCCGACTGCCTTACAGGGCAGATTGTAGCACTCCCGCCTGACCAATGCGAAAGTTGTAAACAGACTGTAACGACCAGCCGCGATTCAGGATAGAACTGCCCAAGCGCGTACAAAGCCGCTAGAATGAGTTGAGTGCGGCGCGCGCCCAATCGCAGAGGCCGAGAATGTAGTGGCGCGCGCAGACGCTGTCAACTGACGGGAGATCGTTTCAATATGTCGAATCAAACGATGCGCGGCATTCCTTACCTGCTCGTGTTGCTGCTGCTTGTCATCGCGCTGGCGGGCGGGGCGGCGGCTGGCATCCTGGGTTATATCTGGTACACCGGCGGTTCCGGCGAAGCCAGCCAGTCGGTCGAGGATGCCCTGGCCACGCGCGCGGCCAATGACGCCGCCATGGCCGATGCCGTGGGCACTGCGATTATGGACGCGTCCAATACAGTGATCGCCGAGGCGGTGGCGGTGGCGGTCGCTGAAGCGGTGGATTCCAGCGTCGCGGCCGCGATGGAAGCCCAGGCGCCGGCCAGCGCCCCGGTCGAGTTCAGCATCATCGCCGCCGAGAGCAAGGCGAGCTTCTCGCTGGAAGAAGACTTGAGCGGCGTGCGCACCACGGTTGTCGGTTCGACTACCGAATTGGGCGGCAGCGTCTCGGTCGACTTTGCAAACCCCGGCGCTTCGGTCATCGGCGCCATCGTGGTCAACGCGCGCACACTGGAAACCGACAACAGCTTCCGCAATCGGGCGCTGCGCAGCCAGATTCTCAGATCGGCGCGGGACGAATTTGAATTCATCGTCTTTGAGCCGCGCGAGCTGAGCAATTTTTCAGCCGATTCAGTAACGGTAGGTGAGACGCTTAGTTTCGAGATCACCGGTGATCTGACCGTGACCGATGTCACGCGCAGCGTTACTTTCGCGGCGACGGTCACGCTTGAGAGCGAAACGCAAATCAGCGGCAGCGCGACGGTGACCCTGCTCCACGCCGACTTCGGCCTGGTCATCCCCGAAGTGCCGCGGGTGGCCAATGTCACCGATGATGTGGAGCTCAAGCTGGAGTTTGTGGCGCGGGCGAGTGAATAACCGGTCATTTGGCGCATCGAGGGCCGCCTGCCGTCCGTCAATACGTCGGCGGCCCAAGACTGACTATCCCGAATCTTCAGGCTCTGCGATAATTGTGACATCCGCCTGAACCTGCCCCGGAAGAAAAGACAATGCCCAGACCGCTCTACGTGACCGAGCCCAAGGTCATCAACGCGCTGCGACCTCGACGCAGCCGCGGCAAGTACCTGGCAGTGGCGACGACCAATCGCAACAAGCTGGCGGAGTTCCGCCGCATCTTGCCGGATTACGAGATCGTCGGCGTCAAGCTCGATATCGAAGAGATCCAGAGCCTCGATCCCTACAAAGTTGTCTCCCACAAAGCCGTCGAAGCTTATAAAGCCAATGGCTTCAATCCCATCCTGGTCGAGGAAACGTCGCTGGCGCTGCGCGGCTTGGGCGGGCGGCCGGGCACGTACATCAAGGACTTCTGCGAAGAGGCGGAAATGCGGCGCATGATCGCCGAAGGCTGGCTGCGCGGGCGTGATCGGACGGCGCTGGCGAAAGTGCTGATCGCGGTGTATGACGGCGCCGAGGTGCATATTCGCGAAGGCAATACGGCCGGGACTATCGCGGAGACGCTGCGGGGCGCCAACGGATTCGGCTTCGATGATATGTTAATCCCCGAGGGCGAGACTCGCACTTTCGCCGAGATGAGCGCTGACGAGAAAGATTGCCACAATATGCGGCGCAAAGCCCTGGAAGCGCTGCGGGATTGTCCCTTCTCGCTCGGGCAAGGCGTCTTCATGATCCCGGAGCCTTACCGGCAAGAGGTCGAGCGCGTGGACTACGCCGCGCTGGATGATGAGGCGGCGCTGAATTTCGCCTTTGCGCTGGAAGCGCTGGAAGACGACAATCCGCCCAACCGCGACTTCGCCGCGCCGAATTTTCAGCCGATTCAATACGAAGAGAACATCTACTACACGCGCTACTTGCCCAAAGCCGATAGCAGCAGCATCGGCCTGATTCTGACGGATGTCGACCGCGGCACGCTGCAGATGAAATCGAATGGCGCGCCGGTCGTCTGGCAATTCGGGCCGGAGCGCCGCACGCTGTGTCTGGCGCAGCGGGCGGACTTTTTCCTCAGCAATCAGAGCGCCGACGTCCTGGCGACGCTCGACGGCATCGCCGAAAACGACGCCATTCCCCCGCGCTGCAACCGACGCTCGGGCACGGTCGAGACGGTGCTCGGGCTCAACGACAATCCCTATATCACCAGCACCTACTCCTGGAAGGATCTGGGCTATCGCAAGATGTCATCGTCCAAGCATGTTTCGCGCACGCTCAGCGCCGAATGCGGACTCTTTAATCGCATCGGCAAGCACCCGCGCAGCCTGCTCGGCTTCGGCTCCATGCCGGCTATCTCCGGTTGGCGCGATGTGCTGGTCACGGCCGCCATCGGGCATCACGCCATTTTCACCCACCGCAACAGCATATTCGCCGGATATGTCGAGCGGCAGGCGGCCGTCATCAACGCGGCCAAAGAGGTGCTGCGGCGAATCCTGCCGCGCGAGGCGGACTATCAGCGCGCCGCCCGCAATATCGGCGCGGCTATCGGCTGCAGCAATGTCGCCGAAGAAGTGGCGGACGCCCGCTATCTGTACGAGCGCGCCGGCGTGCGGCTCTTCAGGATCTATACCATCAATTCCGACCCGCGCGTGATTGAGGTGGCGGCGGCCTTGCGCGCTGAGTTCGGCGACGAAATCGAGCTCTTCGTCGGGCAGGTCAGCGACAAGGCGCAGTGCCTCCAGCTGATCGCGCCGGATGTGCGCGCCGATGGACTGTTTTTCGGGCATGGCGGCGGCCGGCAATGCACCTCGGCCACCAACGGCATGGCGGTGACCACGCTGGAAGAGGTCTACAGCATCACCACCGACGAGCGCTTCAACGGGGTGACCATCGCCGTCGAAGGCGGCATCGGCACATCGATGGGCCACCTGCTGCTGATGGGCGTCGACTTGATCTCGTACAATCAGCAACTGGCGCGCTGCGTCATTGAGCAGGGCGATATCTACTTCGAGCATAAAAGCGGGGTGGTCTGCATGCCCTATCACGGCAGCGCCTCGGCGCCGACCATGATCATCGAGAGCGCCAACCCGGCGTTAGCGCGCAAGCGGCTGCGCCCCGGCGGCCGGACGCGCAATGTCGAGGGCAAAGCCGGTTATCGCTTCTTCGAGGAGAAGGCCAATTCGATGGTCTTCTACGTCAATACCTTCAAGCATTACGCGGCGCGCGCGCTGGCGGACGTCGGCGTGACCGATATGGCCGAGCTGCGCGATTTCGCGCGCGAGCACGACGAAGAACTGATCCGCGTGGTCAGCTCGCAGGCCAGCGCGGTCGGTCAGGCTTACGGGAATTGGATGTAAACCAGCCCGCCGACAGTCCAGCGCCCGCTTAACGCAACGGAGATTATCCACGTGGAGATCCTGCAACTTCTGCGACGCCTGCTGCAAGTGCTGACCGCGATTCATCGCGCCTATGAATCCTGGGCGCAGCGGCGCGAGCTGGACAACCTCAAGCTGCAGATCAACGAGTCCGTTGACGAACTGAAAATGAGCGCGCGCGAGCAGTCAAAAGCGCTGTACGATTCGCTGGAGGGCTGCGACGAGCTGCTGGACAGCCTGGCAGATGTCGCGGATATGGATGAGCTGGGCGATTGGTTCGCCGACTATAATGACTGGCGGGTAACGACCTGGGCGCCCGTCAGCGGCGAGCTTGGCGCGGGCGTCGCAATTATGAGGCAGGCGCTTGCGGCCCACGTGCTTCACCGCGTACTGGCGCATGTGGCCGGTGTAAAGGGCGAGATCGCGGCCGACTGGACCGTAAGCCAACTGCGAGCGATGGCCGAAACTGATCTGGAAGTGCTGGAATCCGGCGATAGCCCCATTCGTGAGCTGGCGATCAACCGCTTCGCCACCGCTATCCCGCGCTGCGAATATCGACGCGCGCTGGCCTACTACGAGACGCGGCCGGGCTACGAACAGATTACGGACGCGCTGCTGCGGGTCAACACCCGCGACGAGCTGGCGGATTGGCTCATATCGTTCCACGAGTGGCGGGAAAAGGCCTGGGGGCAGTTTTATCAGCGGCCCTGCGGCGTGACGCTGGGGGATATGTATTATGTCGAGTCGCGGACGTATCTGGCGGCGCTGATGCATATCAATGGCGACGATGTCAATCAGATTTTTCTCGAGCTAAACGTGGGCTTGCGCGACAAGGAACGCGCAGACCGCGCGCTGATCGAGGCGCATAAACGCGCGTGAGCGCAAGGGCGGGCTGGTTCCGATAGCCAGACGCCAAAAGCTAAAAGACAATAATCCCGCGCGCGACCTCGCCCGTCAGCATATCCTGGTAGGCTTCGTTGATCTCCTCCAGGCTATAGCGCTTCGTCACCAACTCGTCCAGCTTGAGCTTGCCGTTGGCGTACAAATCCAGAAACATGGGGAAGTCGCGCTGGGGCAGCACCGAGCCGTAGAAGCTGCCTTTGATGACCTTCTCGGTGCGGGTGATGACGGCGCCGGGCAAGTTGGTGCCGCTGCCCACCGGCGTCAAACCCACCAGGGTCAGCGTGCCGCCCGGGCGCGTGGCCTCGAAGGCGGTCTCTTGCAGCGATTGCAAGCCCACGGATTCGAAAACATGGTCAGCGCCGCGGCCGGCGGTGAGCGCCTGGATCTTGCTGACGGTGTCGTCGGAGTACATGGCGTGCGTGGCGCCAAATTCGCGCGCGATCTCCATCTTGGAGCTATTGGTGTCGACGGCGATGACGGGATCAGCGCCGCACATGGCCGCGCCCATAATGATGTTCAGGCCGACGCCGCCCGCGCCGTAGACGACGACGCTCTCGCCCGGGCGCACGCCGGCGGTATACATGGCCGCGCCAACGCCCGTCGATACCGCGCAGCCCACCAGCGCCGCCACTTCCAGCGGCACATCGCGGCGCACCGGCACACAGCCTGACTCTGGTATCACCACATACTCGGCGAAGCAACCCAGACCGGTCATGATGTAGATTGGCTCGCCGTTTCGAGATATGCGGCTGGCGCCGTCCTTTTGCAAGCCCGAGCGCAGCACAGGCGTATAAGTTTCGCAGAGATTGCTCTTGCCTCGCTGGCAGTAAAAGCATTTGCCGCAACTGGCGCGGAAGTTCAGCGCAACATGGTCGCCGGGCTGCACGCTGGCGACGCCGTCGCCGACCGCTTCGACCACGCCGGCGCCTTCATGGCCGCAGATGATGGGCAGCGGGAAGTAGGACAAACCTTCCACCACATGCCAGTCGCTGTGGCAGACGCCGCTGGCCGCCATCTTGACCATCACCTCGCCCGCTTGCGGCGGCTGCAAGTCGACCGTTTCGATGCTGAAAGGCGTGTTGGTTTCGTTGAGTACGGCGGCTTTCATTTTCATGGGCGTGTCCTCTCGAATAAGACTGGAGCGTTCCGGCGAATTGGAATGACTGATTATAGTCCCGGCAGCGGCTATCGCGCCACAAGCCTGGTAACGCCAAGTAAGTCATGCAACAGCATCTTTGTGTCCTTCGCGCCTTTGTGTCTTTGTGATATATGTTAATCGAAGCTATTGACCTGGCTTTTCCATTCGCGCCCCGCTGACATATAATGGCGGGCCACATTATAAGGGTGAAAGAGAGGCGCGCATGAACGCGCAGATTCAAGAGTTCTGGAATCTCAATCGCATGTATACGGGGCTGCGCGATGAACTGATGCATGTGCTCAGCGACGAGGACCTGGCCTACTCGCCCGGCGGCGGCAACCCGACTTTGGGCGAGCTCTGCCGCGAATTGGGCGAGACCCAATACGCCTACGCGCAGTCCTTCAAGACCTTCAATGTCGACTTCAGTTATCGCACGAACGAAGACAAGTACCTGAAGAGCGTGGCTGCCTTGCAAGCCTGGTACAAGCAGCTTGACGCAGAGCTTGAGGCGGCGTTGGAAGCGGTGACTGACGAAGACGTGGCGGACAAACAGATGGATCGCGACGGCTATGAAGTCCCGGTGCATACCAGCCTGGATATCTTGCGCGAAGCGCTGCTGATCTTCTACGGCAAGGTCAGCGTCTACGCCAAGGCGATGGGCAAACCCTTGACGCAGACCTGGACGGACTGGATCGCCTGAGCCCGGTGTCTGACACATGTTGTGTAGTTGCGGGCGAGCCAAAGGTAATGTAGACACAAACCTGCGCTCGCCCCTACAGTTTTCGATGTGGCTGAGTTTGGGGATTGCTTGGGCAGTCCGAAAATCTCTGTGCCCTCGGTGTACTCGGTGGTAAAGGTATCCGCGCCGGTCGGCCGGGCTGAACTTCCGCGAGATTGACCAGTCCGCAATTCAAGACGCCCTGCGAATCTGCCCGCCCCTGCGCTAGAATACTGTATCGAGATCTTACCGACGCAGACAACTCACAGGACAGAAACGAACGTGACTTACAACTCGGTGGATGAATTGCAGGGTGCGCTGGCGGAGCAGGATTACATCGCCGAGCGCGGTTTGACGGTGGCGATATATTTGGCGCTGAAGACGGGCAAACCGCTATTCCTCGAAGGCGATGCCGGCGTGGGCAAAACGGAAATCGCCAAGGTGCTGGCCGCGCTGCTGGGGACCGAGCTGATCCGTATGCAGTGTTACGAGGGTCTGGATGTCAACACCGCCGTGTACGAGTGGAATTACGCCGGGCAGATCTTGCATCTGCGCCTGATGGAGCGGGAAGGATTGTCGCGCGAGGATATGGAACGCGAGCTTTTCTCCCCGCGTTTCTTGCTCAAGCGGCCGCTGCTGCAGGCGATAGAGCATACGCATGACGGCGGAGCGCCGGTACTGCTGATCGACGAATTGGACCGCTCCGACGAAGAGTTCGAAGCCTTCCTGCTGGAATTGCTGTCCGACTTTCAGATCACCATTCCAGAGCTGGGCACGATAAGCGCGACGACGCCGCCGGTGGTGGTGGTGACTTCCAATCGCACCCGCGAGATTCATGATGCGCTAAAGCGCCGCTGCTTGTATTACTGGATCGACTATCCGCATTTTCACAAGGAACTGCAAATCGTCGAGCGCAAGGCGCCGCTGATCGCCCCCATGCTGGCGCGGCAGATCACGGCCTTCATCCAGGATATGCGCTCGATGGAGCTGTTCAAACGCCCGGGCATCGCCGAAACGCTGGATTGGACGGCCGCCTTGATCGCGCTCGACCAGAATGAACTGTCGCTGGAGACGGTGCAAGATACGCTGGGCGTCATCCTCAAATACCAGGACGATGTGGAAATGCTGGATGCGACCACCATCCAGAATATGATCGAGCGCGCCAAAGTCGAGGCGCAGCGGGCGGGGTAGGATGTCAACCCCTCCCCCTGCCCCTATCCCGCCATCTCTATGGCGGGTATCCGAATCATCAGAGAGGGGGAGCCACTGAATTTTTTGCGAAAGATTCATCCAGGTGAACGACTCGGATTTAGTGACAGCAAGCGCCATACGATACGTCATTCGGGGGTGAAAGTCTCCCTCCATCGCGATGGGGGGAGATTTAGAGGGGGGTAGAATGCCCAACGAACCGCCCATCAACAGCCTGTACCTCGGTCCCGCCGATAATCCGCATGACTACCGCGGCGGCAAGCTGACGCATAACCTGATTCTATTCGGGCGCGTTTGCCGGGCGCTGGGCATGAACGTGACACCCAACCGCATGATGGACGTGGGACGGGCGCTGGCGCATATCCAGCTGGGCCGCAAGCAAGACTTCTATTTCACGCTGCGGGCGCATCTGGTGACGCACAGAAAGGAAATCGACTATTTCGACGAGGCTTTCGATCTGTTTTGGCGGCGACCCTCCGATGGCTTCACGACCTTGAACCTGCAATCGCTGGGCGAGGAGCGGCGCAATAAGAAAACGCAATTCCTGCCGCCGCTGGAAGCCAGCCCCAGCCAGAACGGCGCCTCAGCCGACGAGCTGGATTCGAGCATGATCGCGCTCGTGCCGACCTATAGCCGGCAGGAGCGCCTGCGCAACAAGGACTTCGCCGATATGACGGCCGACGAGCTGGAGATGGCCAAGCGCATGATCGCCAAAATGCCCGATTCGCTGGGCATGCGCCGCACGCGCCGCTTCGAGAATGGCAAGGGCCGGCAGATAAATATGCGCCGCCTGATGAAAGACATAATCCGCAAGCGCGGTGATGTCACGCGGCTGCCGACTCACCGCCGCAAGGACAAGCCGCGCCCGGTCGTCTTGATCTGCGATATCAGCGGCAGCATGGAGCGCTATACGCGAATCCTGCTGCACTTCATGCACACCCTGGCCGGCTCGCTCTTTCAAGTGGAGTCCTTTGTTTACAGCACCGATATCACACGCATCACGCGGCAGATTCGCCAAAAGAATGTGGACGACGCCCTGGAAGATATCGGGCAGACGGTAATGCAGTGGGGCGGCGGCACGATGACCGGCGAGTGCCTGCGCGGCTTCAACTGGACTTGGTCGCGGCGGGTGTTAGGCCGCGGCGCCATCGTCATCTTGATCACGGACGGCTGGGATCGGGGCGACATTCCGCTGCTGCACCGGGAGATGGCGCGGCTGCAACTCGCATGCAAGCGGCTGATCTGGCTCAATCCCCTGCTGGATGTGCCCGAGTACGAGCCTCTGACCCGCGGCGCGCAGGCCTTGCTGCCCTACGTGCATGACTTTCTGCCGATCACGAATCTGTCAAACCTTGAGGTCATCGTCAAGGCGCTGCAGAATCTGAATGGCAGGCAGAGCGCCGATGTGTATCGGAGGCAATACCTTGCCTGACGACGCGGGCGACTCACAGAGTCGCCCCTACAAGGCTTGTCCGATAAGTCAAATGGCGCTGAAGAACTACGGTAGCGATGTGTCGGCGACACGAGCTTTAAGGCACAATGACGTGAAAAACGTCATATCCCTACAGACTTTGCCAAGAGTTAGCTCCCCCTCCCTGACTCGTCGGGGAAGGGGCCGGGGGGTGGGGTAGCATTGGCGCTGTCGAGGCGAATTACCGGACAAGTCTTACATGTCGAAATGTGGACGCTTGGAGTGAACATGCTTGACATCCTGGAAACGATGATGCGTTGGCGGGAAGAAGAGCGCTCGGTCGCGCTGGCGACTGTTGTCAAGACCTGGGGCTCGGCGCCACGCCGCGAAGGCGCGAAGATGGGCATTACGGCTGACATGGCGATGACCGGCTCGGTCAGCGGCGGCTGCGTGGAAGGCGCTGTGGTGGAAGAAGCGCTGGCTGGCTTGAAGGACGGGAAAGCGCGCTTGCTCCACTTTGGCGTGGCCGATGACATGGCCTGGGAGGTCGGCTTGACCTGCGGCGGCAGCATCGAAGTATTCGTCGAGCCGCTGGACGCGCTATGGTGGGACGCGCTGGCTGAACTGGCCGAGAACGACAAATTCGGCGTGTCGGTCACGGTCATGGACGGCGAATTAATCGGCGAGAAGGCGCTGCTCGATAGCGCCGGTGATGTGCTGTACCAGACCGACGCGCTGTCTGAAGACTTGCTGGCGCAAATGAGATCGGCGGCGGCGGATTGCAGCAAGAGCGGCATCGTCACATTGAACGAGGGCGAGACACGTGTGATGGTCGATATGCAAGTGGAGCGCCCGCACCTGATTCTCATCGGCGGGGTCCACGTCTCGATTCCGCTGCTGGCCATGGCGACGCAAGTCGGTTTTCGCGTCTCGATCGTCGATCCGCGCTCGGCTTTCGCCTCGAAAGAGCGCTTCCCGAACGCGGCCAATATCTCGCACAGCTATCCCGACAAGGCGCTGCCGCAGCTCGGCCTGGACCGCAGCACTTATCTCGCTGTGCTGACGCATGACCCCAAAATCGACGACAAAGCGCTGACGACCGCGTTGCCGGCCAACATACCCTATGTCGGCGTTTTGAGCAGCGGACGCACGCATCGGCAGCGCGTGGCGCGGCTGAAAGCAGCCGGCCTCAGCGACGATTTGATCGCGCAAATTCGCACGCCCATCGGCATCGACATCGGCGCGAGCACGCCGGAAGAAATCGCGGTCTGCATCCTGGCCGAGATCATCGCCGTGCGCAACGGCGTCGCGGCAGGGCCGTCGCCATGAAGTTCGGCGAGGTCGCGCTGGACGAGGCCGTCGGGGGCATCCTGGCGCACAAGCTCTATGACGACGCCGGCAGGCTGGTCTTCAACAAGGGGCGCCTGCTGAGCGCGGACGATATCGCCAGGCTGCGGCAGCGCGGCCTGGAACGCATCACTGTCGCGCAACTGAGCAGCGCCGATTTGCACGAGGACGAAGCGGCCGCCCGTATCGGCGCCGTGGTGGCCGGCTCGCAGGTGCGCATGCGCGCGCCGGGCGTCGGCCGCGCCAACCTCACAGCGGCCGAGCGAGGCGTCTTGCACGTCAACGCGCCGGCCCTGGAATTAATCAACAATATCTACGACGGCGTCACCATTGCCACCCGGCGCGCCTACAGTCTGGTGGACGCGGGCGAGATGGTGGCCCTGGTCAAAGTCGTGCCTTTTGGCGTGCCGGCCGCGCGCGTGGTCGATATCGAGCGCATCGCCGACGCCGGCGCCGCTGTCTTGCAGGTGCGCCCGCTGCAAGCCATGCGCGTGGCGCTGATCGTCTCGGGCGCGGAAGCGACGCGCGAACGCCTGATGAGGAGCTTCCACGAGCCGGTGCGCCGGCGAATCGAAGGCTGGGGCAGTGTCCTGCTTGAGCCGACCTACGTCGCCCACAAGGCCGAGTCAGTGGCGGAAGCCATCCGCGCGCAGGCCAGAGTCGACCTGATTCTCGTCGCCAGCATATCAGCCATCATCGACCGCGAGGATGTCGTGCCCTCGGCCCTGCAGCTGGCCGGCGGCAGCATCACACTGCACGGTGTGCCGGTCGACCCCGGCACGCTGCTGATGATGGGTTATCTGGGCGAAATACCGGTGGTCGGCGCGCCGGGCTGCATCAAGTCGCCCAAGACCAATGTCATCGACTGGATTCTGCCGCGCCTGCTCAGCGGCGAGCGCTTGACCCGCGCCAACCTGGTGTCGATGGGGCACGGCGGTCTGCTGCAAGACATCGCCGAGCGCCCCATGCCGCGCAGCAAGACGGAATAGAATCATGCCCCCACCCCCCGGCCCCCTCCCGGAAGCATCAGGGAGCAGGAGTGTCACCAATCCCGAGCCAGGGCAAGAGAGCGGGCTTCCCCCCGTTGCTACGGGGGGAATGAGGGGGGTAGGCTATGCCGCGCTGATCCTGGCGGCGGGTTTGTCCACGCGCATGCGCGACAATAAAGTGCTGCTGCCCTGGCGGGATGGTCGACCGATCGTCGCCCACGTCGCCGACTTATATGCGAGCGCCGGCATCGACTCCATCATCGTCGTCACCGGGCGTGATGCGGCGGAAGTCCGCGCCGCCGTCGCCGACCTTGAGGTACGCTGCGTCCACAACCCCGACTACGCCAGCGGCGAAATGCTGTCGTCGGTGAAAATCGGCTTGGGCGCGCTGCCGGAGGGGCTGGGGTTGCGTAGACACAAACCCGTCGCCGCGGCCTTCATTCAGCCGGCCGATATGCCTTGCGTGCCGCAGTCCCTCATCGGCGCGCTGGCCGCCGCGCACGAGCCGGGCTGGAATCTTGCGCCCCGCTATCAGGGACGGCGCGGGCATCCGGTGCTGCTGGATCGGTCTTATTGGCGGGCGATGCTGGAGTTGCCGGCGGATGCGCGTCCGCGGGCTGCGCTGCGGGGGTCGCGGCTGCGGCTGGTGGATGTGGAGGACGCGGGCGTGCTGGTTGATGTGGATACGCGGGCTGCGTATGAGCGACTACTCAAGCGGGAACTGAGGGATAGCGGCGTCGATCGCGGACATGATGCGAATCGTCTCGGATAGCGCCACCACGATTTTCTGATAGTGTTCCTTTTCGTCCAATGACAGTTGGCGTCCGCGCCGGTCTTTCAGCCACTTGTGCGCGACCTGATAGCCGCCGATGTGGAAGTCCCAGATGTCTTGCGGCACGCCGCCAAAATACTGCGTCTTG
This sequence comes from uncultured Anaerolineaceae bacterium, assembly GCA_964632725.1. Lineage (GTDB taxonomy): Bacteria > Chloroflexota > Anaerolineae > Aggregatilineales > Phototrophicaceae > UBA6055. Next base: position 6,130 of record CAZWCV010000007.1, on the reverse strand, counting down.
TTGATGTGGACTTGCCCGCCCTTTGGCGTGTACTTAGGGAAGCCCCGCGCCACCTCATCATCGCCCTCTTTATCAAAGGTGGTCATGGTGTCGTTCAACTTTGGCGACTTCATCAAGTGCAGACTGACTAACTCCGCGCCGAGTTTGACCAGCGCGCCAAACAACTCCACATCCGACGTCAAGGGCAAGCGCGGAAAATCGATTTTCAGAAACTCGGCGTAACGCTCGCGGTAAGTCGGGCTGTGGAAAATTGCGTAGGCGTAGTAGAAAACATCTTCGGGCCCGAACCATGAAGCCCCTCCCTCATTTTGGGGGAGGGGTTTGGGGTGGGGGCTGGTGAAGGCGCTGCCTTCGGTTTGGAAGCGCAGGTCGAGTTTTGCTTCCATCTCGGCGACGAAGGCTTTGCTGAGATTGGGGCGGCGGCCACTTTCGTTGAACTCAAAATAATCTGTTTCTTCTGCATCAACGATTCGCACGGGCTTATTCCGAGCATGAGTTTCGCCGGTATCTGCTTCAAACTCGGGCTCTTGGTCTTGCTGAGCGCGGTACAGATAAAGAGGGAAGACGAATGCATTGTCTTTGGTTGAGATAATTGATTTATCAGTGATAGAATCAGTGACCCAAAAGTTTCCAAATTGCTCTATTCGCGGACGCCGTAATGTAACCAGTGCCAAATTATGGAATTCGTGAAGATGTTGCATTATTGCGTATCGGCGTCGCGTAATGCTACTGTCCTCATAGTTAGTGTAACGAGTATCGAACACCCTGTAACGGATTGCGTGCGGTGAATCCGTGGAAAACGTAACTAATTGTTTCTGAATGGTAATTGCCATGCTGCTCTCATTGAAGCATTCCGTAACTGATGAGTATTTGGCATAAACATCAAGCTCCTCGGATGCAAGGGGCCTGAATAGAAAATATGGATCAACTGGTGCGACACGGTCCCACGACGTGTTGTCGACGTCTGCCAAATTTAGGAATTCGTACTTGATTATTCTCGTTCCCCATAGGTCTTGATAATTTATCGTTCTGGCCGAGTTAGCGTACTTGGACTTTATCAAGACAATAATCGCCACGCCTTGCACAATGTCGAAGACGTTTTCATCTCTGTTTCCGTCGGGAGCAGTTTCTTCCTTTCGAGAATCACCATGCAAGTTAAGAATGTAAATCTCCGAAAAGGAATGCAGCAGGGAGCGGCGCATTCCCCGAAATGTCGAATTGTCCAAGTATCCGTGATTGGTAATGAATGCCAGAATTCCTTCACCTGTCCGCTCTATCCGCCACTGCCCGAAGCGAATGAACTTGACGTAATCATCTTGCAGCCATTTTGAGTTGCGCTCTCCGATTGGCTTGCCGTCGACAAAGTAGTAGTCGCGCACCAGCTGGCCAATCCACTCGCCCTTGTTGGCGCTATGCCCGCTGTAAGGCGGATTCCCAAGCACGACCATAATCTGCTTGTCACGCTTGATTTCAGCGGCGGCGTTGGCTTCTTCCTCTATGAATCCGCCAAAAGCCGACTCGTACTTTTCTTTAACGCCTTCTTCCAGCGAATTGGTTAAGTATATGCCCAGCCGTTCATTCTCCTTGAACTGGTAGCCGGCATCCTTCAACTGCAAACTGAGATTCATGTGGGCGACAGTGTAGGGTGCCATCAGCAATTCAAAGCCGAAAATGCGCGGCAGCAGGCGCTCTTCGACGTAGCTTTTCCACAAGCCCTGCTGGCCTTCAAAGCGTTCTTTGATTTGCTCGATCACATGATAGAGGAAGGTGCCTGTGCCGACGGCCGGGTCAAGGATGAGCGTATCTTTGTCCGCCAGTCCAAGCGGTCGAGCAAAGCGGGTTCTGAGGATATGGTCGACGCTGCGCACGATGTATTTCACGACGGGCTCGGGCGTGTAATAGACGCCGCGCGTTTCCCGCAAAGACGGATCGTAAGCGCTGAGGAAAGTCTCGTAGAAATGCACAACCGGGTCGGTCTGCCCCGTCCGTTTGCCAAACTGGTCAAGGATGCTGTCTATTTCCGTGTGGCGCAGAATCTCCACCACGCCCTCTACCAGCCAGGTCAAGCGGCTGCCTAAATCAAAGCTGTTGTAATAAAACAGCCTGCGCAAGAAAGGATTGGTTTGGGGGATCTCTTGCGCCGCTCCGCCCAGGCTGAATTGCGCCGGGTTGCCAGCGTGGTTCATACGCGCCGCGAACAAGCCGTATACCAGCGTCTGCGCAAACATATCGGCAAACTTGGCTTTGTCTAAACCGGGCAGCAGCGTCTTCTCGAAAGCCTGCATCTGATTGACGAGGTTGGCGGTGGGATTGTCGCTCTTCAGGTCTTTCAATATGAAATGCGCGATGAGTTGCGCGCTGTCCGCCAGCCGTTCCGCAAGCGCCTGGGCGCTGTTGACCGATTGCGTGCTTTGCTGGGCGAATCGCCGCAGCATATCGGTCAATTTGCGGTAGTTCGTCTGAATGCGATCAAGCCGGTCATTAGTTACTTTGGCAATGCGTACCGCCTCTCGCTTTTCGCCATTCACATACCAGCGGAATTCCAGGTAGTCCGTGAGAATCAGATTGCCGTGCTTCCTGTAACGCTTTAGCTGCTGCGTTTTTTCGGTGCGGCTCAACTGATTGCCGATGTCTTTGGCTTCGACAATGCCAATCGGCACATTGCCCGGTTGGCGCAAGACGACGAAATCCGGCATGCCAATTTCTGTGCGAGCGGGATCATTGACAGCGTTCAAGCTGGCGTCAACAGATTCCAGTAGTTTCTTCAAAGCCGGTCGGTAAGCATGTTCGCCAGCCATGCCGGTTTTGAATTCAGCTTGTATGTCGCTGAGATAATCTCTTATCGCGCTCACATTACTGCTCCGGACCCGGCTACGGCATCATTCTGATTCATTGTCGCCAGAAACGCCGACGGCGCAAGCCCCCGCCCCCGCCCCCACTCCAGCCGCCGCGCCAGCGCCGACCACAGCAGCGCGATCGTCGCCTCCCGCAGCGCCACCACCAGCAGCAGCGCCCCGCCCTCCACGACCGTCCGCAGCAGCGGACCCGGCTCAATGACCGCCCGCCCGAAGGCCGCCAGCACCAGCCCGCCGGCCAGCAGCGGCAAGCTCGTCAGCGCGATATGCAGGAAAACGCCGACGGTCATGCCATCAGGGCGCGACCAGTCGAAACTGCTGGCAAAGAGACCGGTGAGCAGGCTCAACACCAGGGTCTGCGTCATATTGCTGAAATAAAGCGCCAGCAGCAGCGCCAACATCGCCAGCAGCCGTACTTGCTCGCTGCCGACCGTCTGCGGGCTTGGCAGCGCTGTAAGCAAGGTAAATACACAAAGCCCGCCCAGCGCAGCCGTTCCCAGCCGAAACGTCATCAGCGTGCCCCAGCGCAGAGGCAGAAACCAGGGGCTGCGGTACAAGATGCCGGCGGCGAAGGACCAGCTGGCTTGCAGCGCGCCGCGGGTCGAGGCGCAAATCAGCTCGTAAGTATGCTGATGCTTTTCGCGGTAAATGCCGCCGATGACCTCGACCATCAGCCGAATGCCCGCAACGATGACGAAAATCGGCAGCATGACCGGCGTCAGCACGATCAGCGTGATCATCAGGATTGGCAGCACGAAGACCAGCAAGAGCAGTTCCGGCGCATGTATCAGGGCGGCGATCAGCGCGGGAATGGCGGCCGCAATCAGAGGGCGCGGCAGGCGTATGCCCGATTTTGGCGCCGCGGCGGCTTTGCGGATTTCGCTGACCCGGCGGAAAATCGGGTCGTCGATGTCCATTGCCGCCAGCCGGCGCCACAAGCGCCAGGACATCATGTCGCGGCTCCTCATCTGTCAGACTGATGGCGCTATCTTAGCGGAATCATAGGGCTCGTCCAAGCGCCGGGCGTTCTGGCCGCCGGAACACAGGGTACAATGCCGGGGTCCGCACAAGCTTCGGAGTCGTCAGCGGTCGAGCTGCAAGAAAGCGAAGAAATGACGAAGGTCAAGATTATCACGCTGCCGCCGGAGCGCTGGCGGGAAGCGAAGCGTCTGCGACTGGAAGCGCTGCGCGGCGAGCCGGCCGCGTTTGCCTCAAGCCTCGCTGAGGAGCAGGCATTCGACGATGAGGTTTGGATTGCGCGGCTGACTTCAGCTTTTCAGCGAGACCACAACCTGACCTGCTTTGCCGAGCTCAAGGGCGAGCTGGCGGGCATGGCCGGCGCGAATTGGTCGGCCCGCGAAAAGATGCGTCATGTAGCCACGGTTTACGGCGTGTATGTATCGCCGGCGCAGCGCGGACGGGGAATCGCAACGCAGCTGATGGGCGCAGTTCTCGCCGAGCTTTCAGCGCTGCCGCAGATCGAGAAAGTCAGTCTGACTGTCAGCAGCGCCTGCCCGCCGGCGATTCGTTTATACGAGCGGCTCGGCTTTCAGCATGTCGGAACCGCGCGGCGCGAACTTTGCGTGGACGGGCAATATTACGACCTGCACTATATGGAGCGCTTCTTGCAGTCGGGCTGAGCCCGCCAGGCTTTGATGGAGCCGCTGGTCAAGCCGCTGATGAATTGGCGCATGGCCACAGCGAAGACGCAGAGCAGCGGGATCGACGAGAAGACATAGCCCGCGGCGAATACCAATAAACAGACCGAAACAAGCAGTAATCGTCGGAATATGGTTTCTACCGCCTGCCATTTATGCTTTTCAGGCAGTGATCAGTATGTATCGTCGCTGAACGTAGCCGGTATTTCGCCTGCCGGCCAACTCTCCCGCATCAAGCGCTATCCAGCCAGGAAGGCGTGCAAAGTCTGATTGAAGTCGGCCGCCTTCTCCACAAAGGGTGTGTGACCGCAGTCTTCAATCACGACCTCGTCCACCTTGCCGCCGGCCGCGGCGTAGCTATCCAGCACCTGCTTGATTTGCGCGATCATGGGCTGGGGCGGGCAGACCTCGTCGCCGGGCCAGCCAGGTACGACGCCCAGCTTGCCGAATGCCGCCAGGTCGAACATCGACATATCGGCGATGACCTGGTCGCTGTCGCCGCGCAGCCAGAGCAAACGCGGCTTGGGCTCAATGGCGTATAGCAGCGCCACATCGCGCTGATTATTGGGCGCCATGCCGTTCAGCACACCCCAGCGGCCGGGCGCGACGCCGGGCCAATGCTCGGACGCGACCGAATCGCCCGGGTAGTCGCGCTCGCCGGTATGCGTCTGCAGCACCGAGCTAAGCAGGTCTTCCTCGCGCTCGGATGTGTAGGGCGGCTTCCAGTAGAAATTGTTCATCACCATGCGCGGCGTCATTTCGCCGTCGCCGCGCTCGCCATCTTTCAGCATCTGGGTGTACTGCGGGTTGGCGACGCCGCCGCCCGAGCCGGCCGCATCCGGCGCGCAGAGTGTTCCAACCGCGTCTTTGCTGCCGCCGAAGCCGTAGGGTGAAACCGGCGCTACCAGCGTCGCGCTAAGCAGGCGCTCCGGCGCGTCCATCAGCAGATTCCAGGTCACGCCGCCGCCCATTGAGTGGCCGACGACATGCGCCGCGTCGATGCCCAGCGTATCCATCAAGGCGATCACATCATCGGACATATCGGCCAGCCCGCGCGAACCATCGACTGCGGCAGCCGGGTCAGCCTCGCCGAAGCCGCGCTGATCCAGCGCGATGCAACGGTAGCCCGCCGGCATAGCCAGCATGGTCTCCTCCCAGAAGGTGGCGGAGGTCAGATTGCCGTGAATGAAGATGACCGGCGTGCCGCTCTCGGCCCCGGCGCTAAGTACGCGCGTGCTGAGCCGCGCTGATAAAACAGTGCTTGCGTTGATGCCTGGTAATGTGGCTATCGACATGATCCGGCTTCCTTCCCCCTATTATCTTCGACCACGCTGACTGTAACGCAGCCGGGCACAGCGCGCCAACCTGCTAACCAGAAAGCAGCGGTGAATATGGTGGATGCAATTTCAATTTTGCAATGGGTACAGGCCTTTTAGCCACTGCCGCTCGCAAATCACAACTTAGCTCACACAAAATATGAAAATACTCTCAGCCCCCGTCCCCCCGGCCCCTTCGCCCACCAGGAGGGAAGGGGAGCGCAGTTATCCCGAAGTGGTAGAAAGAAGCCCCTCCCTCTTTATGGGGGAGGGGTTTGGGGTGGGGGTTTCATAAAAAAGA
>CAZWCV010000006.1:22236-52476 GCA_964632725.1 uncultured Anaerolineaceae bacterium | reverse complement strand
AGCAGGGCGTGCTGCTCGATAGTCGGCTCCTCGACCACGACTTCAAAGACTGCGGTATCGCGCTTGGGATCGGCGTAGGCGCGCAGAATGGCGATGTGGGCGCCGTCCGCTTGACGCCGCGTCGCCTCGAAGCAGTCGACGATCTCGGCGGCGGACAGGGGCGACTGCAAGAATAGATGCGGCATGTTCAGCTCCTTGATGACTGCCGGGTGCGCCACCGGCTTGGCGTTGCGCTGATAGCGGAAGAAGTGGCCGCGCCGGCCTTCGCGGTAGCCCTTGAGCTCGTACTTGGTGCGAAAGCGGCCCTCAATGGTATGGACCCAGGGCGTCTCAAACTGGTTGATCAGGCCGGGCGTGTGCGCCAGCGCCTCATGCGCCATCTCGGCGTATTCGCGGATGTCCGTGGCCAGGCGCAGCGTCCCGCCCTCGCGCAGGCGGCTGGTCAGCAAATCCACCGTCTCGCGCTGAATCAAACGCCGGTGCTGATGGCGCTTCTTGAACCAGGGATCGGGATAATTGATGTGGAACTCGGCCACGGTTTGCGGGCTGAGCAGATGCGACAGGGCCGTTTCCGCGCGGCAATGGATGGGACGCGCGTTGGTAAGTCCGCGCTTTTCAATCTTGGCTTCGGCTTTGTCCATGGACTGGCTCGAGATCTCGAAGCCGATGATATTGCAGTCGGGTCGCGTCTTGGCCAGGTGAATCAGGTGGTCGCCGTTGCCGAAGCCGATTTCGACGATCAGCGGGCGCTGCATTGGGAAGAGGCTGCTCAGCCGCAGCGGCCAGTCGACCGTCAAGTAGTTGAGCTTGCGAATCACGGCGGATCACCCTCGTTTGCTTAGGCGCGGCACAGCCACCGCCCACGCGAATTACCTTGCGTCACCCAGCGTCAGCCTCCCCCCATCCCGATGGGGGGACCGAGGGGGGTTGGCCCCGGGCGAATTGCTGCGGGGGTTGGGCTATGACGCCACCGCCAGCGGTGGTTTTCGCTTGAGCGTCTCGGGCACGAGAAACAGAGTGATGCTCGCCGCCGCCAGGCCCGCGCCGGCGATGAACCAGATGGCGGAACTGAGCACGAGGATATCAGCCACCACGCCGACGACCAGGGGAGCGCCGGTATGGCCCAGGTCGCCGATCAAGCGCCAGACGCCCAGAAATTCTCCGCGCGAACGGTCCGGCGACAGGTCCGAGCCCAGGGTCATCATCGAGCCGGCGCCCAGGCCGTTGCCGAAGCCGATCAGCGCGGCCGCGAAGAGCAAGCCGGCGAAGCTGGCCGCGAATGGCACCAGCGCCATGCCGATGGCCTGGATGCCGAAGCAGGGCACGATGGCGAATTTGCGCCCGAAGCGATCCATCAGCCAGCCCGCGACCACGAACAGGCTGAAGTCGATGGCGACTGAAATGCTTACGATATAGCCGATCTCTTCGAAGCCCAAGCCCAGTACATCAGCGGCAAACAGAGGAATGACGACTATGCGGCCCGCGCGGATCATCTGGGCGAAAACCTGCGCGATGCCGGCTGACGCCAGGACGCGGTAATTCGATTGCAGCACGGACAGCAGATGCAGCGGATGTTCCTCGCGCGCGCCGGTCTTGCGCTTTTCCTCGCGCCGACCCTGCGTGAACAGCGCGACCAGAATCAAGCCCGCAGCGGTGACCAGCCCGGCGATGAGAAAGGCCGCGCGCAGGCCCAGCATCCCGGCGGCGATTCCGCCGATGGCCGGCCCGATAAAACCGCCCAGGCGATGCGTTCCGCCGTACATTGAGATGGCTTTGCCGCGCTGCCCCAAGGCGACATTGTTGGTCACATAGACATGCGCCGACACGGTAAACATGGAGCGCCCGAAGCCGGCAAAGAGCCGCAGCAGCAGCACGATCCATATCGTGGGCGCGGCGAAGAGCAGCAGGATTGTGACGGCCTTCAACAGCAGGCCCATCATCATCACTTGTTTGTTGCCGAAGCGGCGCTGCAGCAATCCAGTAGGCACGTCAGCGATCAGCGTGCCCAGGCCTTCGCCGGCCAGCACCAGGCCGATCAGCACATAGCCAATCTCAAAGTCGGCGGCGAACAGCGGCAGGATGGGCACGAGGAGACCCTGCCCGATCGTCGCCATCAAGGCCGGCAGGTAGAAAGCCAGAATCAGCGCGCGCGCGCCGGTCGCGTCCCCGGCTGATAATGGCGGATTTCGTTTCAATTTTGGCATGGACCCCGTCCAGCCTCCAGCGTGTCGCTGCAAAAAGCTCAGGCGCTGTCGAACTGACGAATCACCCGACCCAGCGTTTCGATCGCCGCTTCAATCGTCGCTTCCGCGACCCGCGTGAAATTCAGGCGCATGGTAGGCAGTCCGTCCTCGGGTTTGATGTAGAAGTACTTGCCCGGCACGAAGGCGACTTTCTGCTCGACGGCATTCCAGTAGATCTGCTCGGCGTCCACGTCCGCCGGCCCTTCGACCCAGATGAACATGCCCCCTTCCGGTTTAATCCAGCGGTAGTCGCTGGGCATATGGCGTTCCAGCGCCGCCAGCATCGCTTCCTGCCGCGGTCGATAGAGCTCGATAATCTTTGGCACCTGCTCTTTGATGAAGCCGCCGCAAATGTATTCGGTCGCCAGCGCCTGCGCATAGGTATTGCTGTGCAGGTCCGCCCCTTGCTTGGCCCGATACAGCCATTCGCGTATCAGCGGCGGCGCGACGCAAAAACCCAGCCTTAAACCGGGCGCGAAAATCTTGGACAGGGTGCTGACGTAGACGACGTTATTCGGCGCGAAAGTCTGCAACGCGGGCACGGGTTGGCCCCGATAACGCAAATCGCCATAGGGGTCGTCCTCTATGACCAGCGCGTTTTTCGCCTTGATTATCTCCGCGACTGCGCGCCGCCGCGCTACGCTGAGCGTGCGCCCGGTAGGGTTCTGAAAGGTCGTCACCAGGTAGATGAATTTGACCGGCTGCTGATCCAGCGCTCGCTCCAGCGCCGCGGGCACGATGCCGTCGTCATCGGTCTCAATGCTAATGTATTCCGGCAAATAGCTGCTGAAGGCGGAAATGGCGCCCAGATAACTGGGCGACTCCAGCGCGATTATATCGCCCGGCGTGATCAGGATTTTGCCCAGCGTATCCAGCACACTCTGCGATCCGTTAAAGACCAGCAGGCTCCCGGGATCGGCGCTGATGCCCTTTTGCGCCAAATAGCTGACCAGCGCCTCTCGGAAAGGCGCGAAGCCTTCGGTCAGGTCATATTGCAGCGCCGCCGCTCCGTAGCGGTCAAGCACCGTCTCGTTGATGCGATACAGCTCTTCGATGGGGAAGGTCTCTGGCGCGGGGATGCCGCCGGCCAGCGACACTATGCCGGGCTGAGACACGACCCTCAGGATTTCGCGGATGACATTTTCGCGCATGCCGAGGGCGCGCTCGCTTAGAAGATGCTCGAATGATTGGGACACAGTTGCTCCGCTCTATACAAAAAAGCCGGCGAAAGGCCCAGCCGTTTCGCCCGCTTACCGCCAACAAGAATCCAAATTATAGGTTATCCGAGATAGTCGCGCAAATTATGCGCCAGTTGAGGATGCCGCAGGCGCCGCAGCGCTTCCTTTTCCAGCTGACGAATTCGCTCGCGGCTCAAGCCGAATTTATTGGCGATCTCTTCAAGGGTATGCGGCTCGCCGCCGCCCAGGCCGAAGCGCAGCCGCAAAATGTGGCTCTGCCGCGGCGTCAGCTCGGCCAATACCTCTTCGATGGCTTCTTCCAGCAGATTCTGCGTCGCCGATTCTACCGGGCTGACGGTATCCTGATCTTCTATGAAGTCGCCGAATTCGCTGTCGCCGTCATCGCCGACCGGCCGTTCCAGCGCGATGGCGTGCTGGCTGGCGTCCATCATCGCCCGCACCGCGTCTGCCGCCACTTCCATCGCCGACGCGATCTCATCAGCTGTTGGCCGTCGTCCCAGCGTTTGCTCCAGGTCCTGCGCGGCGCGGTACATCTGCCGGATGCGTTCGGTCATGTGCAGCGGGATGCGGATCGTGCGCGTCTTCTGCGCCAGGGCGCGGGTGATGGCCTGGCGAATCCACCAGGTGGCGTAGGTGCTGAAGCGGTTGCCGCGCGAGTAGTCGTATTTGTCGACTGCGCGCATCAGGCCGACATTGCCCTCTTGAATCAGGTCCGGGAAGGGCAGGCCTTGCCCCATGTACCGTTTTGCGATGCTGACCACCAGCCTTGTGTTGGCGCGGCCCAGGTGCTCCCGCGCGCATTGTCCGTCGAATACCAGGCGGCGCAAATGCCGGCGCCAGCGAGCGCTTTTCTGCATAACGTCCGGATTGTCCAGACGACTTCTGGCTTTGAAACCGCGCTCTATGCGCTTGGCCAGGTCGATTTCATCAGTGGCGGTTAACAGCGGCTCTTGCGCCATCTGCCGAAAATAAAGTCCGACTGGGTCGTCGGACGATATGGCGCTCAGGTCGGCGGTGACTCTGCTGGGAATCAGATCGCGGCTGTCAAAATCGTTTTCGATGCTTTCGGCGGGTTTGGATCGCGATCCTTCCGCATCGCGCCGGAGTTCAATCCCGAGTTCGCTAAGCTCGAAAAGGATGCTTCGAACCGCTACCCGGTCTTCCGCGTCGTCTTCCAGCACTTCAATAATTTGTTCATAAGTCACATAACCACGTTTGTCAGCAAGCTCTACGAGTGCCTGTATCACGTTGTAACCTCGACTCGTTGGATGAAAACAACTTGATCTATATTTTGGCGCCGGCGCAAAGGTCTGTTTGAGAACTATTTTGTGCGAAGCGCTCCCTGATTGTCAACAGAGAAAATCTTTAAGTTTAGACCGGAATTATTTGGCGCGAGCGCCGCATGAATCTGCGCGCCTGTATTCGCCTGCGCTTTAGCGGCGCCTTTTGCAGCGCGGACGCGCGTCCTGCAGCCGGCGGGCCTCACAGCGCAGGGCGCGCGACGGCTAAGCGTAGGCGCGGCGACAGCCTGGCGCAGTATCGGGCGTGCGCGCTGCTAACGCCGAAGCACGCGATTGACGATACCGAACCAGAAGGGCGCGCCCTGCGCCGCCGCAATGACAGTCGCCGCGATGCCCAAAAACTTCGCCGCCAACAAACCCGGCCAGCCATCCGGATTGTTGTCCGGGAAATAATTCCACAGATTGTTGGGGTCGTTTCGCATGGCGGGCGCTTCGCTGACATTTTGCAGAGTCCAGCCAATGGGCAAGCTCAAGTCTTCGATAACTTGCAGCTGATTGGCAATGTCCACGCCCGTCCCGAAGGCGTCTTCCAAATTGTTGTCGGGCTCGGCCTGGTTGGCGCGGAATTCGTCATCAGCGCCGGGCTGCGCGACATTCACCTGTGTTTGCAGTTCGCCGCTTTGTACTGTGTAACTCAGCTCGCTGCTGATTTGTTCCCGCCGCGCCGGATCTTCCCAGAGCGTTCGCGCGATGTTCAATGTGTCGATATTCAGCGCCAGCGCGAATACCAGAGCGACAACCACCGACAGACCCTTCATTCGCGAGCGGTAATCCTGGCTGGCGCGGCTCATTGAATTGCTGAACCAGGTTTCCAGGTTCTGGCGCGCGACGTCCATGCTGCCGGCGCTGTACATCACGGTGGCCAGCGAATTGCGCAAGTTCTGGCTCTCGATCTGTTTGATGCCCGCCATCAGCGCGACATTGCCGCTCGGCTCCAGTCCCAGCAGGCTGACTTCTTCGTCGATTTGGTTGACAATGTCGGAGAGGGCGCTGCGATAGCGGCGGTCCTGCACATAGGGCAAGGCATTGCGCAGTTCTTTCATGCCTTGCCCGCTGGTGATGATGCGGTTGACCATGGCGCGCAGCCCGCGCCGCTCTGGCCCCGCCGGCATAGCGTCAATGACATTGAGCAGCGAGCCGAAGAGCTGCTGGTCGCTTTCCGCTTTGATGGTGTTGAGCACGACGTCTACGAAGGTCTTGGGGTCAATCCAGTCGACCGAGGTGACGGCGCCGTTGGCGATCCTGGCCGCTTCTTCGTGCGAGATGCGCTGGCTGGGCGCGACCGGGTCCGCCTTCACCAACTGGATGAGCGGATGCGTATAGACTTTGGCCTGGATAACCGGATCTTCAATGATCTGGTTGATGCTGTTGCGCAGGTTCTTCGCGCGCAGCTTGGTCGCCCGGGCGATAAGATTGTTGACTTCCGTCACGACGATGCTGAGCAGGATGAAGACAAAAATGACGCCGGCAGCCACTTGTATAATTGCAGCCAAACGCAATCCCTTTCGCCCGCGCCCGTCCGCGGGGGAGAGCATACAAACCTGCAATCAGTATAGTCGATGGGTGCTTTCCCGCAAGCTAAAGGCTGATGCTCGGCGCGGTCGCAGTCGGGCTGGGCGTCGAAGTGGGCGCGGGCAGCCTGGTCGTTGATTGCTCGGCTTGCGTTGGGACGGCGGTCGGCAGGGGCGTATCGGTCGGCGTTGGGCTTGCCGTTGGCGTCACGGTGTTGGTCGGCGTCGGTGTAATCGTCGGCGTGGCTGTCGGATTCAAGGCCAGCAAGATGTCCCGATGCATATATACTTCTTCAATGCGGCGCGTGCGCTCATTTTCGTCGACCAGATACCATTCCGAATCCGGCAGCATGGTGATCACGCAGACGGTCTCGCCTTCGCGCAGACCGGCGACGATTCTGCTGCTGATGCTGGGGCCGGCGCGGACGATGGCGATGGGCACGCGCACCGCGAAATCCTGGCAGGGCGGCACCGGCGTGATGCTGGGCAACAAGGTTGGCGCGTTAAACTCAATCTCTTGTATGCGAATCGCCGTGGCTGTACTCTGGTCACTCGCCTGCTGGGTGGATGCGGAGACACTGACGCCCGTAGCTCTGAAATTGCGCCAGCCATCCCACAAATAGTACATTCCCAGGACGATAGCCATGCCAACCAATATAACGAACCAGGAAGGCGGCTCTGTCCGCTGACCATAACGCCTGTGACCTTTACGCACGAGGACCTCTCATGACGCTTGGACTCAAACATAGCGGATTTCGCCCCACAATCAAGCAAGCGTTGAGCAAGCGTCGGCTGATCGCAGATTGAGCGCGGGCCCCATGACGCTTGCATTGTGCCCGGCATGGCCTATCATGTTGCTTCATTTTCGAGGAGCTGTTCATGCGCTACCGGCTTGTGGCCGCCCTGTTGATTGCAATGTGCTGCTGCCTGGCCAGCGGCGCTCAGGAGCGCGGCCGGCGGACGCTGACAGTGTTCGCGGCGACATCCCTCACCGATGTCTTTGAGGCGCTTAGGGACGAGTTCCTGGAAGCTTATCCGGACACGGATATCCTCCTGAATTTCGCCAGTTCCTCCACCCTGGCGGCGCAACTCAACCAGGGCGCGCCGGCCGACGTCTTCGCCAGCGCCAACGAACGCCAGATGTCGCTGGTCGTAGAAAGCGGCGTCATTGACCGGGACGCCGTACGAGTATTCGCGCATAATCAACTGGTATTGATCACCCCGGGCGACAACCCCGCTGCCGTGGATTCCGTTCGTGACCTGGCCGGCGAAGGAATCCTGCTGGTCCTGGCCGCCCAAGGCACGCCCATCCGCGCGTACACCGATGCCATGTTCGCGTCGCACACTGGCGAATATGGCGCCGACTTTGTCGAGAAAGTTCGCCTCAATCTGGCGTCGGAAGAAAGCAACGTGCGACAAGTGGCGGCGCGCGTCGCGCTGGGCGAAGCTGATGCGGGCATCGTCTATCGGTCGGATGTCATCGGCGATGTGGGCAGCCAGTTACGGTCTATCGAGATTGAGCCGGCGCATAACCAGCTGGCGTCCTATCCCATCGCCGCCTTGTCAGATTCCGCAGATGCGGCGCTGGCGGCTGCGTTTGTCGAGTTTGCGCTGTCGGATGAGGCGCGGTCAATTATGACTGCCTTTGGCTTTTGCCCGCCTGTTATACTAACGGACGATCCGCCGAGCGAGTTGACGCCGGAGCCCACACTTGAATTTGCAAAGGAATACGCAGAGCCGGAAGCCGCCTGCCAGCCGCAGCCGTCCCCAAGCGGATAAGCTGCTGGTCGTTGCCGTCAGTATCTTCGCCTTCCTGCTCCTGGCGCTGCCGGTTGCCGTATTAATGGCGCGGGGAATCAGTTCGCGCGCATGGGAAGGCTTGCCCAATTCGGCCGCAATACCATCGGCGATACTGCTCAGTTTCGCCTCCACCTTCGCCGTCGTCGTCCTGGCGGCTGTGCTGGGCACGCCCCTGGCTTACGCGCTGTCACGCTATCAGTTCCGCGGCAAGCGCTTCGTCAGCCTGTTTATCGAGCTCCCGATCGTCATGCCGCCGGCGGTCGCGGGCCTGGCGCTCCTGCTGACCTTCGGTCGCGCCGGCTTCATCGGGTCGCTGCTGGCGGATTGGGGCGTCATCATTCCCTTTTCCATTCTGGCGGTCATCATCGCGCAGTTCTTCATCTCCGCGCCCTTTTACATCCGCTCGGCCCAAGTCGGGTTTTCGGGCATCGCCAACGAAATCGAAGACGCCGCCCGCGTCGATGGCGCTCATGGCTGGCTGATGTTCTGGTATATCACGCTGCCGATCGCCTGGCGCGCGCTCGTTTCCGGCATGATTCTCAGCTGGGCGCGCGCCTTGGGCGAATTCGGCGCGACCATTCTTTTCGCGGGAAACTTGCAGGGCAAAACCCGGACCATGCCGCTGCTGGTCTACAGCATTTTCGAGCGCGACATCGACGCCGCAATCTGGACCGGCCTGATCTTGATCGCGCTGGCGATGATCGCGCTATTCTTGTCGCAGTCGTTCGCGCGCGCCCAGGACCGCCTGACCTGACTGCGGGAACACGGTTCGTTCAATCAGAGTAACTGAATCAGAAAGCGAGGCATCAAGTGAAAGTGCTCATCCTCTGCACGGCGAATTCCGCTCGCTCGCAAATGGGCGAAGGGCTGCTGCGCCACCTGGCCGGCGGCAAGGTCGAGGTCTTCAGCGCCGGCGCCAGGCCGTCGTCGGTCCATCCCTACGCCGTGCGCGCCATGCAAGACCGCGGCATTGATATCTCGGCCCAGCGTTCTGAAAACCTGACGCGGTATCTCGACATCGAATTCGACTACGTGATCACCGTCTGTGACCGCGCGGCCGACGCCTGCCCTCACTTCCCGGGGCCGGCGCGGCGCATCCACTGGAGCTTTTCCGATCCGGCCGCGGCCGACGGCGACGACGCGGCAATCCTGGAGTCGTTTGTGGCGGTTCGCGACGGCTTGGAGCGCAAGCTGCGCGACTGGCTGCCAACCTTGTCGATTTAGCGCGCCGTCTGTCCCTTCATGGCTTTGAGGCTGCGCGCCGCCGGTTCAAAGTCGGGCTTGAGCAGCAGCGCCTGCTTGAAATCCGCCAGCGCCTCGCGGTGTTTGCCGGCTTGCTGACGCGCCAGCCCGCGATTGTAATAGGACTCCGGCCGCCTCGGCTCCAGCTTGATGGCCGATTCATAGTCGGCTATAGCGCCAGCGTAGTCTTCCTGGCGATAGCAGGCGGTTCCGCGTAAATTATAAAGTTCGGCGCTCGGCGACAGGAATTGCAGCGCCGCCGAGCAATCATCGCGCAGGCTGGTCCATTCTCCCAGCTCCGCCCGCGCCAGCGCCCTCATGCGATACACCTCATGCCGGCGCGGATCCAGGCGCAGGGTGGTAGTTAGATCGTTGACCGCCATGTCCAGGTCTCTGCGGGCGTAATACCGCGCCGAGCCGCGGCCGAAATAGGCGGTGGCCGAGTCAGGCGCCTGGCGAATGATGCTCGAAAAAGTGTCTATCGCCTCGATGTATTGCTTGTCCCGCAGTTGTCGCTCGCCCATGCGGTTCAGGCTCAGGATCTCCTCATCGGCCCGAACGCGCCCGGCCGGCGTTTCCAGACGGCGCATTTGCTCAATCAGCGCCCACAAGGCGCCGGGGTAGGGCGTCTGGCTGGTCAGCTCGGCCACGCCCAGCGCGCTGGATATGCCGGCAATTTCGTCCAAAGGCGGCGGCGCGTATCCGGCCCGCACCTGTTCTTCAAATACCAGCGGCTTGCCGTGAACATCAATGACCATGCGGATGAAACAGCTCTCCCGGTCGCGATTTGCCGACAATTTGCGTTCGACGCCCGTCTTGCATCGGTACGGCGCCCGGAGCCGGATGTCGTAGCCGTCGCCGGAGACCGTGAACCCAGTGTGGTCAAGGCGAACCTTCACTCGTCGTGTTCGCGTCGCAAAGGCGACGAGGAACGCTGTAACGGCAACGAGCGCTAGCGCCGGTGGAAGCAG
This sequence comes from uncultured Anaerolineaceae bacterium, assembly GCA_964632725.1. GTDB lineage: Bacteria > Chloroflexota > Anaerolineae > Aggregatilineales > Phototrophicaceae > UBA6055. The sequence continues at coordinate 42,209 of CAZWCV010000006.1, read as the reverse complement.
CGGGCCGGGCAGCAGCGCAACGCTCGCCGCCAGGGCAATGCCCGCCAACAAGAGGGCAAGAAAGAACTGCTTAGCGCTGCGCCTGGATTGCGTTCGCGTGAAAAACCCTTCAGTGGCGGGGAATTGGTCTGCGTAGTCGCTTGGCATCAGTAGCCGGCCGAGCAATCGGTCGATTAAACTCTAGTCTATTCGAGCGCCGATTCCGGTCAAATCACTCTTGACTCGGATGGCGAGACGACGTCAGCGCAACTGCCAAACAGGGCGCGCGTGAGGCCGTCTCGCGCGGCAATCACAGGCGGGCGAGACGCTGGATCGCCCAGGCCACAATTAGTCTGCCGTAGCGCTACACCCGGTCCATATTCTCGATGATGCGCGTGGCGAACTCGCTCGTGGCCACCTTGGTGGCGTTTTCCATCTGGCGAGCGAAGTCATAAGTGACGTAGCGCTGATCGATAGTTTTCTCATAGGCGCATGTGATCAAGTCAGCCGCCTCGAACCAGTTGAGATGCTCCAGCATCATGACGCCGCTGAAGAGCAGCGAACCAGGGTTGACCATGTCCTTGTTGGTGTATTTGGGCGCGGTGCCATGCGTCGCTTCAAATAGCGCGATTTCATCACCGATATTGGCGCCGGGCGCAATGCCGACGCCACCGACTTCAGCCGCCAGCGCGTCGCTCAGGTAGTCGCCGTTGAGATTGGTCGTCGCAATTACATCATGTTCGCGCGGGCGCAGCAGCATCTTTTGGAACATGATATCGGCGATGGTGTCTTGAATCAGGATCTTGCCTTCGGGCACGCTGCCGCCATGATTGGCCGCAACCTCGTCCCAGGAAATCGTCTGCTCGGGGAACTCTTCGCAAGCCAACTCGTAGCCCCACTTCTGGAATGCGCCTTCGGTGAACTTCTGGATGTTGCCTTTATGCACCAGCGTGACGCTTTCGCGCTTGCGGTCGATGGCATACTGAATGGCGGCGCGTATCAGCCGTTTGCTGCCAAAGGGACTGATGGGCTTGATGCCGAGCCCGGCGTCTTCGAAGAAATTGGTGGCGCCCAGTTCATTCTTGAGGAAAGCCGCCAGCTTCTTGTTTTCTTCAGTGCCGGATTCGTATTCGATGCCGGCGTAAGTATCTTCAGTATTTTCGCGGAAGATCACGACATCGACATCTTGTGGCTGCTTCAGCGGGCTGGGCACGCCGTCATACCAACGCACAGGGCGCACGCAGCTGTAGAGGTCCAACACCTGGCGCAGCGTCACGTTGAGGCTGCGGAATCCGCCGCCGACCGGTGTGGTCAGCGGTCCCTTGATCCCGACTTTGTACTCGCGAAAGGCGTCAAATGTCTCCTCGGGCATGTAATCGCCGTCATAAACGCCGGCCGCTTTCTCCCCGGCATAGACCTCCATCCAGGAGATTTGCCGTTTGCCGCCGTAGGCCTTCGCCACAGCCGCGTCCCAGATGCGCTTGCTGGCTGTCATGATGTCATAGCCGATGCCGTCGCCTTCAATGAAGAGCAAAATCGGATTGTCGGGCACTTGCATCGCGCCATTGCTGAAGCTGATTTTTTCGCCAGAGTCGGGCGCTTTGATTCTGTCGTATCCCATTACCTGCTGGTCTCCTTAGGTTGCAGCGATATTCTCTAATCGGCGGGATTATATCATAGTTTGGCTGCCTGCGAATCGGCGGATTACAGTCTCGCGATTTGCGTTCCCATCCCAGTTGCATTAAGACTTTATCATTGTCCGCGCGTTTCCTTTGGTATACTTTATGCTTGTCTAAACCTGTTGGCGCTACCAAGTTCACCAGTTGGTAGCTGGCGCTGACGCCGGTCCGACTTGTGGCGGAAGAGTATCGGCATGTCAGCCCTACGACCCAGGCGACCAGGCTCGCAAAGCGTTGTCGCGAGCTGCCCGCTGGAGGAATCGTTTATGTTCGACGCAGCGCTTGCCCGCGGAACTTTTGGTACTGTAGTCGCGCAGTCCCTGGGTTCTACTGGCGATGAAATTGTCAGAACTGCGGGGCCGCCGCCAATTGCTTCCTTGACTTTGGGCGAATGGACGGACTGATGTCCAGCATTTCGGTTGTCATTCCCGTCTATCGCAGCGAGAATAGCCTTCCACTGCTCGTCAAGGACCTGGCCGCGGAGTTGCCCAAACTCAGCGACGACTACGAAGTGATCCTGGTCGAAGACGATGGCGGCGATGGCAGCTGGAAGGCTATTGAACAGTTATCGGCGAAACACGAATTTGTGCGCGGCTACAAACTAATGCGGAATTTCGGCCAGCACAACGCCTTGCTCTGCGGGATCCGCGCGGCCCGCTGCGATCTTATCGTGACGATGGATGACGATCTGCAGCACCCGACCGGCCATGTCCGCGTCCTGCTGGACAAGCTCGCCGAGGGTTACGACGTCGTCTATGGCGCGCCCACCAATCTGCGACACGGCTTGCTGCGAAACGTCGCGTCGCAAACGACAAAAGTTGTGCTGGGCGGCGTGATGGGCGCCGAGACCGCGCGCAACGTTAGCGCCTTTCGCGTCTTCCGCACGAACCTGAGAGACGGGTTCGCGCATTTCCGCGGCCCGCTGGTGAACATTGACGTGCTGCTCACCTGGGCGACGAGCAGTTTTGTGGCGATTCGCGTGCCGCATGCGCCGCGCTCCATCGGCAAATCGAATTATACCTTTGGCAAATTGGTTGCCCATGCCTTCAACATGATGACCGGCTTCAGCACACTTCCCTTGCGGCTGGCCAGCGCCCTCGGTTTGGTGATGACGGCTTTCGGCTCGGTGATCCTGGCCTATATCGCGTTCAGTCAGTTGTTCGCCTTCCGCTTAGAAGTGCCCGGCTTTACATTTACCGCTTCGCTTGTGTCGATATTTGCCGGCGTACAGATGTTTGCGCTGGGCATAATCGGCGAGTATCTGGCGCGAATGTACCTGAGAGTCATGGATCGGCCGGCCTACGTTGTGCGCCAGACGACCGGCGCCGCCGGTGAGAACAGCGGATGACCAGACAGCTCATTGAATACATGCCCTGGGACTCGTCGCAATTCGGCGTCCGCATCGCCCGCGCGACTTGTGGTCAGGTTGACTCGAGCGCCTGCCGCGACCTGTTGAAGCAATGCCGCGACCAGGCCATCGACTGTCTGTATTTCCTGGCGGAATCCGCCGACCAGGACACGATTGCGGCGCTGCAAACCTGCGATTTTGAATTGGTGGACATTCGCCTCACCTTGTCGGTCCAATACAAGTCGCCGCCAGCGGCTGGTCAACTTGACGGCATTCGTTTTCGCCTGGGCGATGAGCGCGACTTGGACCATCTGCTGCCAATTGCGAGCGGGAGTTTCGGCCAGTCGAGGTTTTATGTGGATCAGCGTTTTGGCCATGACAACGCGACCCGGATGTTTCAGATTTGGCTGCGGAAGAGTTTCGCTGACGAGCCGGGCGTCGCGGTGGTCGTGGCGGAACAGCGCGATGCCGCGGTTGGCTTTGTCACTTGCCACTTGCACAAGCCCCCGGGCGAAGGCAATATTGGATTGGTAGGCGTGGCGGAATCCGCTCGTGGTTTGGGTTGCGCCGGCGGCATGATAAACTACGCCGCGCGCTGGTTTGCCGGGCAGGGCGTCGATCGTCTGAACGTCGTCACACAAGGGCGGAATATCGCGGCGCAGCGGCTCTATCAGCGCAACGGATTTGTGACACGCTCGGTCGAGCTCTGGTTTCACCGGTGGTTTGACTGAAGCAGCGGACCCTTATCAACGACTTGACGTCAGGGCGCCAATGAGCAGTTATCGCATTCCCTTTAACCGACCAACTTTCCTCGGTTCAGAAACCGAATACATCGCCGACAGCTTGTCCACGTCGCATATCTCCGGCGATGGCGAGTACAGCAAGCGCTGTCACGAATTCCTGGAGCAGCGACTCGGCGTCGCCAGAGCATTTCTGACCACATCCTGCACGCACGCGCTGGAGATGGCCGCGCTCTTGCTCGACATTCAGCCCGGCGACGAGGTAATCGTCCCGTCCTTCACCTTTGTATCAAGCATCAACGCCTTTGTCCTGCGCGGCGCCAAACCCGTCTTTGCCGATATTCGACCGGATACGCTGAATCTGGACGAGCGCAAGCTGCCCGAACTCATCACCGATAAAACGCGCGCCATCGTCCTGGTGCACTATGCCGGCGTCGCCTGCGAAATGGACGCCATCATGGCGCTCGCCCGGCAACACGACATCGCCGTCGTCGAGGACAGCGCGCATGCGCTCTTCTCCCGCTACAAGGGACGCAATCTCAGTACCTACGGTCAACTGGCCACGCTGAGTTTCCACGAAACCAAGAACTTCACCTGCGGCGAAGGCGGCGCCCTGCTCATCAACGACGAGAGCTTGATTGAGCGAGCCGAGATCATACGCGAGAAAGGCACCAATCGCGGCCGCTTCTTCCGCGGTCAAGTGGACAAGTACACCTGGGTCGACCTGGGCTCAAGCTACCTCCCCTCCGATATGCTGGCGGCTTATCTTTGGGCGCAGTTTGAAGGCGCGTCCGAGATCCAGGGGCGGCGGCGCGAGATCTGGGAATACTATGACGAGCGCCTGGCCGCCTGGGCGTCGGCTAACGATGTTCAGGCGCCCACCGTGCCTGAATACTGCGACCAGTCCTACCACATGTATTATCTGGTGCTGCCGTCTTTCGGCGCGCGAACCGCGCTGATTCAGCACCTGAAAGATCGCGGCATTTTGAGCGTCTTCCATTATCTGCCGCTGAACCTGTCGGACATGGGCCAGCGTTATGGCGGAAAGGCCGGCGACTGCCCGGTCGCTGAATCTGTGGCCGACCGGCTGCTGCGTCTGCCCTTCTTTTACGCGCTAACGCCTTCGGAACTTGAGGACGTGGTTAAGGCGCTTGTCACATTTGATATGTGGGATTAACAGCATCCGCTGCCTGTGATACAATGCCGCTGGCGCGAGATAAAGTTGAGACGTTTTTCAAAGACCATTACATGCCGCGGACGACGGCATGAGCAAAGTTGAATGGCGTCAGGCCGAAGCGGAGCGATTGGATCGGCAGCAAACTTCGCAGCACCAAATAACCTCGAACGACCCGCGACAATATATGTTGGCGGGCAATTACTGCTTGGAGTACACCCTACATGGCAAAACAACCGAAATTCAAAATAACGCCGATAGGAGGCTTGGGCGAGATCGGCAAGAACATGACGCTCTTCGAGCTGGGCGGCGACGGCTTCCTGATCGACTGCGGCATCATGTTTCCCGCCAACGATATGCACGGCGTCGATTATATCATTCCCGACTTCCGCTGGCTGGAGGAGCGGGATGACATTCGCCTGCACGGCGTCTGCTTCACCCACGGCCACGAAGATCATATCGGGGCTGTGACGCATCTGGTCAAAGCCTTTCCCGATTTGCCGCTTTACGCGACCCCGCTCACCGCCGGTCTTCTGCAAGTCAAGCTCAAGAATGCGCGGCTTTTGAAAACCACCGACCTCAATATCTTTGAAGCCGGCGACAAGATCCAGATCGGGCCCTTTAAGCTGGAGAGCTTCCACGTCTGCCACAGCATTCCCGATTGCGTTGGCTATGGCGTCAACACGCCCTACGGCGTCGTGGTGGTCACCGGCGACTACAAATTCGACAACACGCCCGTGCATGGCCGCAAGACTGACTACGCTCGTCTGGCCGGTTTCGCGCAGCGTGGCGTCGCTTTGCTGCTGGCGGATAGCACCAACTCTGACAAGGCCGGCTGGACGCAGTCCGAAGCAGTCATTGGCGGCGCCCTCGACCGCGTCTTCCGGCAAGCCAAGGGCCGCATTATGGTGGCGACCTTCGCCTCACTGATGTCGCGCGTGCAGCAAGTCGTCAATGCCGCCCGCAACCACAAGCGCAAGGTATGCATCACCGGCTACACCATGTCGGAATACGCCAAGATCGCGCGCAAGCTCGGCTATCTGAACGTGCCCGACGATATGCTGATCAGCATCGGCCAGGCCCAGAACATGCCGGCGCATAAAGTGGTCTTCATGGTCACAGGCTCCCAGGGCGAGCCCTCCGCCGTCCTGGGCAAGCTGGCCAGCGGGCGGCATCGCCAGTTGGATGTGCGTGAAAATGACACTATCATTTTGTCTTCACATCCCATTCCCGGCAACGAAGAAATGGTCTATCGCACCATAAATCGCCTGATCCAGCGCGGCGCCGATGTCATCTACGACCCCATCGAGTCGGTGCATGTATCGGGCCACGCTTGCCAGGAAGAAATGCGCCTCATGCTGAATCTGACGCAGCCCAAAAACTTGATCCCGGTGCACGGCGAAATCCGCCATCTGCATTTGCACGCCAAGCTGGCTGCCGACAATGGCATGCGCGCCGAGAATGTCACGGTCATCGAGAACGGCACCACGGTCGAATTGGACGGGCGCGGCGTCAAAGTCGGTGAGCGGCAGCCCGGCGGCTACGTCTTCGTCGACGGCAGCGGCGTCGGCGATGTCGGGCGCGCCGTGATTCGCGATCGCGAGATCCTGGCCAAGGACGGCTTCGTCCTGGTCAGCGTCAATGTGGATCAGCGCAGCGGCAAGCTGGTCGACGAGCCGCGAATCGTATCGCGCGGCTTCGTCTATCTGCGCGAGGCGGAAGACTTCCTCGACCAGATTCGCGAGAACATCACCCAGACCGTCAATCGCAGCCGGCGCAACCTCAACGGCAATCGGCAAACCCTGGTCGAGGAGAATCTGAGCAAGCTCATATACAACGAGACGAAACGCCGTCCCATGATTTTCAGCATCGTCAACGAAGTCTAGCTCTGCGACGGCTTGCTGGAGAGCCAAGCGGGTCGGGCGGGGATCGTCCGCTCGTTCGAAACGATTTTCGGTCGGCTGCGTACTACATCACGACAACCACGAGGAGAAAGCAGCCCGATGAAACAGCCGGTCATTGAAGCTCGCGAAGTCACGCGGCAGCTGAAACTGGGAACGCATGTAGTCCATGCCTTGCGCGGCGTCGACCTGGAGATTCATCGCAATGAGATGGTCGGCATCATTGGGCCTTCGGGCAGCGGCAAGAGCACACTGCTGGGAATAATCGGCGGACTGGACAGCCCGACCAGCGGCACGATCGCCATCGACGGCGTCGACGTAACGCGTATGAGCGAGGGGCAGCTCACCGATATTCGCAACCAGAAAATCGGCTTCGTCTTTCAGTTCTTCAATCTGATTCCGACCCTGACCGCGCTGGAAAATGTCGCTTTGCCAATCGAGTTTGCCCAGGTCAGGCGACACAAACCCTTTGAGCGAGCCGAGGAATTGCTGGAATTGCTGGGGCTGGGCAGCCGCCTGCACCACCGCCCCAACGAACTGAGCGGCGGGCAGCAGCAACGCGTCGCCATCGCCCGCGCGCTGGCCAATGACCCGCCGATTCTGCTGGCGGACGAGCCCACCGGCAATCTGGACTCGCGCTCGGGCGAAACGGTATTGGAGGCGCTATCGACCATCAGAGATCAGAATGGCGCCACCGTCGTCCTGGTCACGCACGATCAGTCGCTGGCGTCGAGGATGGACCGCGTGTTTTCACTGGTTGACGGCGTGATTGTGGCTGGCGCCGGCGCCGCGTAGCCCGCTGAGAACTGGCGATTCCATCTGCAATCTTGTCGAAAATGGTAGGGGCGACTTATCAAGTCGCCCACAAACGTCTTCAGCCCCTACACACATGGCTTGAGTCATCATGTTTTGCGCGTCAATGACACGCGCTATAATTCACATGCAAGACTAGTGGAGTCGAGAAGGACAGGCGATGGCCGACGAATTCTATCCGGTCGAAGTTGCCGGCATCCAGCGCAAGCTGCCGCTGATGGAGATCAAGCCCGGCGTCAAGATCGCCATTCTGAATATTCTGGGCGATTACGAATTTGTCAATGCGGCCAGCGCGGAGCTGGCGCAAGCGCTGGCGGATATACCGATCGATGTACTGGTCACCGCCGAAGCCAAGTCCATCCCGCTGGCGCATGCGCTCAGCAGCCTTATGCAATTGCCCTATGTGGTCTTGCGCAAGTCGCACAAACCCTACATGGGCGAAGCCCTGCAAAGCGAGACTCTGAGCATCACGACCGGTGAGCCGCAGACGCTTTTCCTCGACGAGAAGGACCGCCGCCTGGTCGCCGGCAAACGCATCGCCATTCTCGATGATGTGATTTCCACCGGCAGCACCCTGCAGGGCATGCGCCTGATCATGGACAAAGCGGGCGCCAATGTGGTGGCGGAGACGGCCATCTTCACCGAAGGCGACCGCGCCCAATGGCACGACATCGTCGCCCTGGGTCATCTGCCCGTTTGGGTGGATGAGCAACCCGACGCCGAGTAGATGTGTTCGGAATCTGCTAAACTCCATAGATTTGAGGCTGACGGGAACCTGGTCAAATGGATTCCAATTTTTCGCCGCGGGGCGTAATCGCAGCCTTCCTGATTATGGCTGCAGCGCTGGCCCTGGGTGGCGTTGCGCTGCTGGAGTCGCGGCCGGAGCCAACCAGCATCGCGATACATCCGCCGCGGCCAACCGAGACGCCGGCGCCAACGCCGACGCGTGAACCGATCCAGGTGTATGTCACCGGCGCGGTGGCCAACCCCGAGCAGATCTACTCCCTGCCCTGGGGCAGCCGCGTAACCCACGCGATTGCAGCCGCCGGCGGTCTGACCGACGCCGCCGACCAAACCTCAGTAAACCTGGCCGCCCTCGTCCGCGACGGCGACCAGATCCACGTGTCATCGGCCACGGGCGACGCCTCCGGGCTCGAGCTGGCCACGCCGTCCGGCGGCGCGCGCGTCCGCATCAACTCGGCAGGACAGGCGGAACTGGAATCCTTGCCCGGCATCGGCCCGGTTACGGCGCAGCGGATCATCGAGTATCGCGAGCAGGTTGGCGACTTCGAGAGCCTGGCTGACCTGGACCAGGTCGCGGGAATCGGGCCAAAGATCCTGGAGGGTCTGCTGGAGACGGTCGCCTTTGATTAGCGGATTCGCTTGCCGGTTTGCGCGTCAAAGAATAAGGCGCGCGACCAGTCCAGGCGGCAATGGACGGTATCGCCCGGCCGGTGTTCCGCGCCCAATTCAACCTGGATGCGCCAGCGCCGTTTTCTCAGCCAGACTTCCAGCAGCAGAAACTTCTCCGCGTAATAGGGAATCGCGCGGTCTACTATCGCGGGGATCCCCGCTTGCTCATCGGATAAGTGAATGTGCTCCGGCCGAATGCCGACGATGACTTCCGCGCCATTCGGTCGCGGGCTGGGCAGGTCCGCCCGGCCCATGTAGCTGCCGTCCCATTGGCCGTCCTGAATGCGCCCCCAAAAAGCATTGATGGTCGGCGTCCCCAGGAATTCGGCCACGAACAGGCTGTCGGGGTCGTCATGCAGGGCCTGAAACGATCCCGCCTGAATGATGCGCCCGGCGTTAAGCACGACGATGCGGTCGGCGATGCTCATCGCCTCCACCTGGTCATGCGTCACATAAACCAGCGTGACCTTGAACTCCTGAATCAGGCGTTTCAGCTCGACCCGCGCCTGGCCGCGAAACTTGGCGTCCAGATTGGCGAAGGGCTCGTCAAACAACAGCAGCTCCAGATCGCGGGCGAAGGCGCGCGCGATGGATACGCGCTGTTTTTCGCCGCCCGACAAGCTGCGCGGAAAGCGCCCCATCAGACGCTCAATGTCCACGCCGGTGATTTTGGCCACAGTCTTGACGTGCGCCGGCACCTCGGCTTCGCGGTCGCGCAAACGCAGGAAGAAGCCGACGGTCTTGCGGCTCTCCCAGTGTGGAATCAGCACATAATTCTGGAAGACCATGCCGATGCCGCGGTCGCCGACGGCGATGGCGTCCAGCGGGATATCGTTGTAGAAGATGTCGCCTGTATCCGGCTGATCCAGGCCGGCGATGAGACGCAGCAATGTTGTCTTGCCACAGCCCGATGGGCCCAGCAGGACGACCGCCTCGCCATCTTCGATATGCAGGTTGAAATCCTTGATCGCCAGCACCGGCGTCAATTTGCGACTCTTGTCGTAGAATGTCTTGCTGACGTTCTTTAGGGTGACTGTCCTCATGACGGCGCTTTCGGCAAAAGGAACTGCGGCTTAGGATAACACAGACGGGCTCGCGCAGCCGAAGGTCGGAGAACCCTCGCCCGGTTTCCCGTTGCGCTATAGCCTGGACTCCTCAGGCTAATGTATAATCAAGACATTGAGTCAGATATTGGCGTCCTGTGAAAATTGCCGGAGTAGAAGTTTGAGCCAGACGATTAAAGCGGACCGTATACCGGTCACCAGCGCCGCTGATTGGCAGCCCGACCCCAAGAGCCCGCGACGGCGGCCGCCCTGGATCCGCGTCCGCGCGCCCAGCGGCGAAACTTACGAGAACGTTCGCCGACTGATGCGCGGCAAGACCTTGCATACCGTATGCGAAGAGGCGCAATGCCCCAACCTGGGCGAATGCTGGGGCAAGGGCACGGCGACTTTCCTGATGATGGGCGATACCTGCACGCGCAGCTGCGGTTTCTGCGATATCAAGACCGGGCGTCCGAGTCCGCTTGACTGGCAAGAGCCGAATCGCATCGCCGAGAGCGTGAAAGCGATGGGCTTGCAGCATGTCGTCATCACCAGCGTCAATCGCGATGACCGACCCGACGGCGGCGCTCCGCTGTTCTCTATGGTCATCCGCCGTATCCGTCAGTTGCAGCCGGGCTGTTCAATCGAAGTTCTGATCCCGGACTTCAAAGGCAGCGAGTTGGCGCTGAAGATCGTGATGGACGCGCAGCCGGAAATCCTCAACCACAATGTTGAAACCGTGCCGCGCCTGTTCAAACGCGTTCAGCCGCAAGACCGCTACGAATGGGCGCTGGCGACATTGGAGACTGCCAAGCAGATGGATCCGCTGGTCTTGACAAAAAGCGGGATCATGCTGGGCCTGGGAGAAACGCTGGACGAAGTGCTGGAGACCATGGCCGATCTGGTCGATATCGGCGTCGACATTCTGACCCTGGGCCAGTACTTGCAGCCCAGCAAACGGCACCTGCCTATTGAGCGCTATTATACGCCGGAGGAATTCGATCGATTGCGAGAGCAAGGCCTGGACATGGGATTCAAGTGGGTGGAGAGCGGCCCGCTGGTGCGCAGCAGCTACCGCGCCGCCGAGCAAGTTCGCGAGCTCTCGCGCCTGGACTATTTCCGCTTGCATGAAGCCAGGCTCGGCTGAGCGGGCGGCAATCCGGCGGACGGCGCACCGTATCAGGTAAGGTAGAGTAACAAGAGAGTCTAATCAAAGAGGGAATCACATGAGCGCCTTTTTTGCCAATCGCCGCAGTCAGTCAGACGTGGAAGCGCCGGAGTCAGTCTCTGTGGCGCCGGCGGGCCGGCCAGTTGGCTTTGATACGGTCATCGGCTCCAATACGCATTTTGAAGGCAAATTTGCCAGTTCCGGCAATGTGCGCATGGACGGCCATTTCAGCGGCTCTCTCGAAATCAGCGGTAATATTCTGGTAGGCGAGTCGGCGGATATCCGCGCCGACATCAATGCTCGCAATGTGTCCATCGCCGGTACCGTGCGCGGCAATGTCACCGGCAATAAAGTGCAGCTGCTGCGCACCGGGCGCATCTGGGGCGATATCAGCGCTTCGGCCCTGACCACCGAAGAGGGCGCTTTCATCGACGGCAAAATCACTATGGTGGGCCATTCGGCGACCCGACCGCCCACCGACGAGGAAATCGCCGGGCAGGAGTTGGCGCTTTCCAATTTGGCCGGCGCGCTCGAAGACGACGACCAATCCGCAGAGGATGCCCCGGGCGAGAGCGCTGACGAAACCGAGACGGAACTGGTCGACGAGTCCTCGCGTTAGGACAGCTTGCTATCAGATGGAGCTGGCGGTCACGCCGCCGTCGAGCACGAAGACCGCCCCGGTTGTATAGTCGGAGGCCGAAGACGCCAGGAAGAGCGCAATGCCTGCCATGTCGACGGGCTGGCCGATGCGGCCGGCGGGTGTCCGAGCCAATACCTGCGTCAGCAAGTCTTCATTCCCCCAGAGCGCCTGCGCAAACTTCGTCTTCACCAAACCGGGCGCGATGGCGTTCACCTGGATATTGTCCGGGCCCAATTCAGTCGCCAGGGTCTTGGTCAGGCTGATTACCCCGGCTTTGGTCACGCTGTAAATGCCTTGATAGCGACCGGGCGACAAGCCGACGATGGAGGCCACGTTGATGATCTTGCCGCCTCCGCCGGCGCGCATCCGCTTGACCGCGGCCTGCGTCAGCCAGACGTTGCCCATCAGGTTCACTTCGATGGTCTTGCGCCAGTAGCTGTCGTCCGCTTCAAGGAGGGTGCCGAAGTGCGGGTTGGTGGCCGCATTGTTGACCAGGATGTCCAGCCCGCCGTAGCGCGCTACCGTTGCATCCACCAAGGCGTTCAGCGCTTCTTTGTCGCCATTATGCGCCGCGATGCCGACCGCGTCGCCGCCGGCAGCGCTAATCTCCCGCGCGACTTCGTCAAGAGATTCTTGCTTGCGGCTGGCCAGCGCGACCTTGGCGCCGGCCCGCGCGTAAGTCTCGGCGATGGCTCGGCCGATACCGCGCGAGGCGCCGCTTACGATGGCGACGCGCCCGCTTAGGTCAAATCGGTCAACCATGCTCAGGCGCGATCTCGAGGCACGCTGCCGAGCAAGGGAATGCCCAGCCGGCGTACATCGTCCCGGTGGTAAATGGTCTGGTCGACATATTCCGCGAAGAAGGCCAGCCCCAGGCCGATCAAAAAGGCGATGCCCAGCCGAATCACCGGCGCGAGCCGGTTGGTCAGCGCTGGCGGGGCGGCCGATATCGCCGACTGATCCAGGATCGTCACTTGAGCGGAATCGCCGCCCAGCTGCGGAAAATAGACCTGGCTGCGACTGGTCAAGACCAGCATGGCGGCGTCAACGATCTCACGCAGCGCTTCGCCGTTTTGATGGCTGAAATAGATGGCGCCGACATTGCGCACGTTGTCGGCAGCGATATTCAAGCTGTCCAGGGGCGTATCCGTCTCGGCCAGTTGGCTTTGGATTTCCAATCGAAAGCTGGAACTGCGCACCCAGTCGGTCAAGGCGTCCACCGTATGCTCGGACGCCAGCCAGATATCGGTGTAATCGCCGCCGCGTTCCGGCAGGTTGTAAATCTGCGCGGCGCTATAGCTGATACGCGCGTTGAAACCGCTCTGTCCGGCGGTTGAGGCGCCAACAAACTCCGGAATGGCGATGACGGCTGCCAGCACAAGCGGCAATACGATCAGCCACCAACGCCGGAGCGCGACACGAAAAAGCTCTGCGAATTCCATACGCTTCATCTCTCCACAGCTATGACCGGGTCATGGAATTGAAACTGGGTCCTGGCTTGATGCGCCAGCCAGGCTTGCTCGACATAGGCGCTGATTCGCTGGCGGAAGACCGCCGTATCAAATCGCAGCGCGTGGCGGCGAATCGTCTCCGCATCGTAACGGCCGGCGTCAAAGCGGCGCATGGCCGACTTAAGCGAGTCTACCCGAGCTTCTTCGAAGAACTCGCCAGACTCACCCGGCGCAATCGTGTCCAGCGCGCCGCCGCCCTTGAAGGCGATGACCGGCCTGCCGGCGGCCTGCGCCTGCACCGGCGCGATGCCAAAGTCTTCCAGCCCGGGGAAGAGCAGCGCCTTACACCTGGCCAGCAAGCGGGGCAGCGCGTCATCGGGGACGTAGCCGAGGAATTCGACGCTCTCGCCTGCGAGCGCGCGCAGCCGCTCGAGGTCGCGGCCGCTGCCTGCGATCTTCAGCGGGACTCCCAACTCCGTCGCCGCTTGTACCGCCAGGTCGATGCGTTTGTAGGGCGCCAGGCGCGAGACGATCAGGAAATAATCATCGACTGCCTCCGCCGAGACGGGCTGAAAACGCGCCGTATCAACCGGCGGAAATATCACTTCTGAATCGCGCCTGTAAAAGCGGCGGATGCGCGCTTTGATGGCGCTGCTGATGGCCACGAAGTGCGAAACGCGCTGCGCCGCGGCGTAATCCCAACGGCGGAGCAGGGCGACGAGGGGTTTTACAAGCTTTGCGGCAATCGGCGCCAATTCCTCGCCCGCCAGATAATTGTCCAACTGCCAGACGTAGCGCGTTGGCGCCAGACAATAGCAGATGTGCAGCGCTCGCGAATCAAATTGAATGCCGTGGCAAAATCCGCTTTTGTTGCTCAAGATGACATCGTACTCCGAAAGCCGCAAGTTGCGCCACGCCAAAGGATAGAGCGGCAGGTACATCTGGTGGCGCCGCTGAATGGCCGGCAGCTTGTCTGTCCACAATGTCCGAATATCCCAGCTACGGTAGCGCTCGGGCATGGTCCCGGGCGCGTAGATGCTGGTATAGATCGGGCTTTGCGGGTAGTGTCGCGCCAGCGCGTCCAACACATCTTCCGCCCCGCCAATTTGATTCAGCCAGTCATGCACCAGCGCGAGCTTCAAGCGATTTTCTCCGGGAATCTCTCGCTGATGATACCACGAATGCGCGGCGGGCTTCAGGTCGCGATGGCGTTTCTGACGGGTTCGAATGAGCGCCGGTGGACTGCGCAGGGACCGTAACGACGCAGCGCGCTTCGGTGCGCGTCGGTGCCGTAGCCCTTGTGCCGCGCGAAACCATACTGCGGGTACTCCGCGTCCAACTCTCGCATGCGCGCGTCGCGCCAGACTTTGGCGATGACGCTGGCGCAAGCGATGCTGAGCGAATGCTGGTCGCCGGCGACGATGCTGACTTGCGGGATATCGCGGCGCTCGGGCCAGAGCATGTAGTCCAGGAAGAGGCAGTCCGGCTGGATATCGGTCCTGGCAAGCGCCTGCTCGAGGGCGCGCTGCATGGCCGCCTTGGTCGCCGCGACAATGCCCAGTTGGTCGATTGCTTCAGCCGAGCTGCAGCCGATGCCCCAAGCCAGGGCGAGTTCCTTGATCGTGCCGTCGACAGACTCACGCTGCGCCGGACTCATGGCTTTGCTGTCGCGCGCGCCGCTCAACTGGCTGGCCAGGTCGTCCCGCTCCAGCGGCAAAGCGACCGCCGCCGCCGCTACCGGGCCGGCCAAGGGGCCGCGTCCCGCCTCGTCGATGCCGACGATAAAGCGGCACCCGGCGCGCTGGTAATGGCGCTCGTGCGTAAGGCCCGCTGTTTTGGGCCGCCTATTTGGCCCGCTCATAAAGCCCCAGACGCCAATTGCGGCGGATCTCCCAGATTTCGCGCAGCAGCTTGACTGAATCATCCCAAAGGCGCATGGTGGAATAGGGATCGTAGTACCAGGTGATGGGCAACTCTTTGACTTTGTAGCCGCGCCGTTTGGCGATATACAACAGTTCGACGTCAAAGCCGATGCCGTTCATGCGCTGCACCTGGAACAAGTCTTCCGCCACAGCGGCGCTGAAGAGCTTGAAGCCGCACTGCGTGTCTTCGTAGTCCTTGATCGCCGCCAGCTTGATGATGAAGGTGGCGACCCGGCCCATGATGTGTCGGTATTCGGGCTCGTCCACGCGCACGGCGCCCGGCGCTTCCCGGCTGGCGATAACGATATCGTAGCCGCTTGACTCCGGCGGCAGAAATCCGGCCAGATCCTCTATCCGCATCGACAGGTCGGCGTCGCAGATGAATCGCCAGTCTCCCGTAGCCGCCAGCATACCCTGTTTGACCGCCAGGCCTTTGCCGCGGATACCGTCCGGAGACTGAATCACGCGGATTCGCTCGGACTCGCGCGCCGCCGCCTGCGCAACCTCGTAGGTTCGGTCGCGGCTGCCATTCTCCACAACGATGACCTCAGCCGAGAAATCCTGCTTGTCCAGGAACCGGTTAATCTGCTCCAGGCTGGGCGGCAAGCGGCTGGCCTCATTGTGCGCTGGAATCACAATGCTCAAGAATGGGTTGCTCAAGAAGGGCTCTCCGGTAGGCGCTGCTTGATTTGTTGGCTCATTCTCGGCTAATCATACGCCAGAAAGAGCATTTGTACACATGGCGCATGAATCGTGTCCTGCGCAATTTGACGGTCGAATGCTAGGGACGCGATAGCATGCTATCCAGGTAGTCATCAGAAACGCGCTTCATGGCCTGGATGCGCTTGCGTTTGGCCAGGGCGCCGCGCAGCGTAAGCAGCCCGCGCGTCATGCCTCGCAGCCGCGCCCGCGCCTCGCGCCCGCGCCAGGCTCTCAGCGCGTCCAGGGCCAACGCCACTTGCCGGGCCAGAATGCGTCGGGCGTATTTACGCAGCAGGCCCGCCGGCATATTTTTCGCCAGCAGCCAGATGCTATTGCGGCCGTCGAAATAACTGGCCGTCACGCCGCCGCCGCTGGCGGACAGGTGATGATAGACGATGGCGCCTGGCGCATACCAAACTTTGTAGCCGGCGAGCTGAGCCCGCCAGCCCAAATCGGCGTCTTCCAGCAAGAAGAAAAAGTCGTCATCCAGCGCGCCGATGTCGGCCAGCATCGACCGACGATAGCCCGCCGCGCCGCCGCAGGCCGAGAAGACGAACTCGCCGCGATCATACTGTCCGGCGTCGAGCTCCCAGGCGCCGCGATTGCCGGCGCGGCCGTCGATTGTGAAATAGTCGCCGGCGGTGTGAAAGCGTTCGCGCTGATCGAAGAGCAGCATCTTGCTGGCGACGATACCGACTTCCGGACGCGCCGCAAAGGCCGCCACTAGTTCGTCCGCCCAGCGCTCGTCCGCCTCCGTGTCGTTGTTGAGCAAAGCGACAATCTCGCTCCTGGCGGCTTCAATGCCGATATTGCAAGCGCCTGTGAAGCCCTGATTCTCCGCCAGCTCGATGAGGCGGACTTCGGGATAGGCGTCTCGAATCAGGCCTTGCGAGCCGTCGCTGGAGGCGTTGTCGACGATTATGACGGCCAAGTTACTGTAAGTTTGCCGCCGGAGAGAATCGAGACAGGTGACTAGAAAGCGCTTTCCGTTCCAATTGGGTATGACAACGGAAAGGCCAGGCCCGGCCATTAGTCAGAGTCCTCCGCAGCCAGAAAGGCGCTCATGGCCTCCTGCCAGGGGCGCAGGCGCAGGCCGATGCTGGCGCCGGCGATATTTGCCAGGCCAGTGTACTCCGGGGGCAGGGAAGGTCGCTGCCACTCATGACGGCTGATACGCTCGATCGGCGTCTCGGCGTAACCGGCGCAATCGAGGATGCCGCGCGCGAACCGCCAGCGGCTGACAGCGCCTTCATTGACCAGGTGGTAAGTGCCGTAGCGTTCGCTTTCGATCAGCCGCGGGATGGCGGCCGCCAGGTCGTTGGCATAGGTCGGATTGGCGACTTCATTGGTGACGACTCGCAGCGGTTTTCCCGCGCCGGCGGCAGCGAGAATGGCCTGGATAAAGTTGCCGCCGCCCTGCGCGAACAGCCACGAGGTGCGAACGATATAGTGCCGCGGATTGACCCGGGCAAGCGCGCGTTCGCCATACCATTTGCTGTAACCGTAGTCATTGATCGGATTGGGCCGATCATATTCAGCGTATTGTCTGCCAAGCGCGCCGTCAAAGACTTCATTGCTGCTGATGTAGAGCATGGGAACGCCGAGGCCCGACGTCAGGGCGGCTAAATGCGCGGTAGCCAGTCCGTTTGCCATCAGCGCTTTCCGTGGATCGCGCGCGCAGCCGTCGACATCCGTCCAGGCGGCTGCGTGCAGGACGATGTTCGGCGCGCACTCCTGGACCAGTCGGCGGCAGGCGTCGTAGTCGGTCAAGTCGGCCTTGCAGTCGACATCGCCGACGACGTCAGTGGTAATGAGGTCGTGAGCGGCGGCAAGCTGCCGCCTGAGTTGACGGCCAAGCCGGCCGGCCGCGCCTGTGATTAAAACGCGCATGGATACTCAAAGTAAGCAATGAACTTCATCGTTCCGCTCATGGTGCGCGCTCAGCCGGTCTATTCTTGCGCCGCCAAGCGCTCCGCGTACTGCTGCTTGTAATAATCCAGATATTCACCTGTCTTGATCTTGCGCCACCACCACTGGTTGTCTTGATACCAGCGCAGGGTCGCTTCCAGCCCGGCGTCAAAGTCGAAATGCCGGCGCCAGCCCAGGGCGCGCGCCTTTTCCGCCGACATGGCGTAACGACGATCATGCCCCTCGCGGTCCGGGACATGGCGAATCAGCGAAACTGGTTTGCCCAGCAAATCCAAGATGCGCTTCGTCACTTCAATATTGAGACGCTGGTTCTCGCCAGCGAGATTGTAGGCTTCGCCGGCGGCGCCAAAATGCAGGATGCAGTCAACGCCGCGGGCATGGTCGTCGACGTGGAGCCAGTCGCGAATCTGCCTGCCATCGCCGTATAGCGGCAGCGGGCGGTCGTCCATGGCTTCAGTGGCGAAGAAGGGCACCAGCTTCTCCGGGTATTGGTAGGGGCCGTAGGTATTGCTGCCGCGCGTGATCACAATGTCCATATCATAGGTGACATGATATGCCCGCGCCATGAGTTCACCGCCGGCTTTGCTGGCCGCGTATGGGCTGTTGGGCAAGAAAGGGTCGTCTTCCAGCGACAAGCCGACTTCGATATCGCCGTAGACTTCGTCGGTGGAAACCTGGCAGAAGCGCTCGATACCGTGCTTGCGGCCTTCGTCGAGCAATATGTAGACGCCGACCACATCGGTGTGAATGAAGGCGTCGGGGTCGAGGATGCTGCGATCGACATGACTCTCCGCGGCAAAATTGACGACCGTGTCAATGCGGCAGTCGCGCAATACGCGGCTGACGGCGGCGCGATCGGCCACATCGCCGCGCTCGAAACGGTAATTCTCCTCATCGCTCACCGCCAGCAGATTGTCGATATTGCCGGCGTAGGTCAGCTTGTCAAAGCAAATGATATTGTAATGCGGATATCGCGCGACCATGTGCCGCACAAAGGCGCTGCCGATGAACCCGGCGCCGCCCGTAACCAGTATATTCTTCATATTGACTGTCCCAAGCCGCGCTCTGCGCCTGTCATACCCATAGCGTCCCGTGATCGCCGAGATTCATCTTCAGTCCTCGCGGCCGGTCGCTGCTGCGCATGACCGTCGCGTTGCGTCCGATCAGGCTGTCGCGCAGCGTGCCTTCGATATCCATGACGCGGCTGTTTTCCAAAATGATGCTGCGTTCAATCTCGCAATTGAGTATCTTGCAGCCGTGATAAATGCTGGTGAAGGGACCCACGTAGCTGTTCTCAATCAGGGTGTCTTTTCCGATGATGGTCGGCCCGCGAACGATGCTGTTGCGGATGCATGCGCCGGCTTGCAGGGTCACGCGCGAATCAACCGCGGAATTCTTTTCGATCAGCGCGGCATCATCCACGGTCGGCGTCAGCTCTTCCAGTACGTGGCTGTTGGCGTCCAGCATATCGGTGGGTTTGCCAGTGTCAATCCACCAGCCGTCATGCACATGGGGAAATACGGTGTAGCCCTGGTCGATCAGCCACTGGATGGCGTCGGTGATTTCATACTCGCCTCGGGCTGAAGGCTCAATGGCGTCCACGGCTTCAAATATGTGCCGGTCGAACATATAAATGCCGACCAGGGCCAGGTTGCTGGGCGGCGATTTCGGCTTTTCGATCAGTTTTTCGATGCTGCCGTCCGGCCGCATTTTGGCGACGCCGTAGGCTGACGGATTCTCCACTTCCTTGAGCACAATCTGGCTATTCCAGCTGCTGTCGGCGAAGTCTCGAATCAAACTGCTGATGCCGCCTTTGATGACGTTGTCGCCCAGGAACATGACAAAAGGACTGTCCTGCAAGAAGTCGCGCGAGATCTTGACCGCATGCGCCAGCCCGTCCGGACTGTTTTGCGGAATATACGTGAGCTCGACATCCCAGCGAGAGCCATCGCCCAGCGCTTCTTTGATTTCCGGCGCGGTATGCCCGACCACGATGCCCACTTCCCGAACGCCGGCTTGTCGGATGGCCTCTATGACGCGCACCAGCACCGGCTTGTTGGCTACCGGAATC
>CAZWCV010000006.1:0-22210 GCA_964632725.1 uncultured Anaerolineaceae bacterium | reverse complement strand
GTTGCTTGGCGCGGGTGTAAGTCAGGGGATACAGCCGCGTGCCTTTTCCGCCGCTAAGGATGAGTCCCTTCATCGTTTCGACGCGCTCCTTCTGGCGACTGTAATCGCCTCGAATCGCCGATGACCTATACAGCCAACGCCGGCCAAAGTCTCAGCGAGCTTCGGCTGTCGCGGGCAGGGCTTGCCTGCCGGAACGGGCTCTAATAGGCGACTCGGTTTTCGCGCGGCGCGTTTGTCAGCACTGCGCCTACAATGCGCACGTGTACGCGTTCCAGGGCTTGGCGCGCCTGCGCGGTATGATCTCGGCGCGTATCCCCGGCGCGAATCGCCAGCAGCGCGCCATCAAGTTTGATGCCCAGCAGCGCGGCGTCCGTCGCCGCCAGAACCGGCGGGCTGTCAAATAATACATAATCGGCTTGCTCTGTCAGCGCCGTTATGATGGCGTCCATGCGTTTCCCGCCCAGGAGATCGGCCGGATTGGGCGGCAGGTCGCCCGCCGTCACGATCTGCAAATTGTCGACCTCGCTGGCTTGAACCGGCGCGTCCGACATAGCCTTGTTATCCAGCATCATGCCGCTGAGACCGCGACTATTGCTGATGCCCCAGATCTCGTGTTGCTTCGGCTGACGCAAGTCAGCGTCCACCAGAATCGTCTTGTTGCCGCCTTGGGCGAAGGTAACCGCCAGGTTCGCCAGCGTAACGCTCTTCTGATCGTCGCGCGCCGCCGACGTCACCAGCAAGGTGCGAATCGGGTCTTCCACGCTGCTGAACATTAGATTGGTGCGCAGGCTTCGGTACGCTTCAGCAGCGGCCGAGCGCGGCTGGGAGAGGGTGATCAGGACTTCATTCGCCATATCTGCTCCTGCGCCAGGCGCGATTTCTTACTGCTGCCATTTTAGCCCAATTGGCTAATTGGCGTCAGTGAAAAGCAGACTTGTCTGACTGTAATACTGGCGAGAGCCGCATTGAGACGGATTCTGTCGCGGATGGGCGCTCAGATTCTGGGGCAGAGCGGCCATTGGATTGTCATATCTCAACATCTGATAAGATCTGATCGGTTGCTCACGTTTTCAAATTGACATTGCGCTTGAATCGCTTATTCTCTTATAATCTTAGCAATCAGGCTAACTAGGCGCGCGGCCTTTGACATCGGCGCAATTCTTGAACCGTCGACCGATTGGGGAAAGAGACAGACGACAAATGGGCAAACATGAAACGATGGCGCCGGCCAGCCTGGACAACGGCGTCCAACAGAAACTCGAATCATCGGAATTGCTCAACCGCTTTGGGCTGGATGCGGCGCCGGTGGACCAAGCCGCCGTGGAGCGCTCGGTGGAGGTGTTGTTACGCGCTATCGGTGAAGATCCCAACCGGCAGGGCTTGATTGATACGCCCAGGCGGGTAGCCAAATCCTTTCAGGAATTGGTAAGCGGATATACGACCGATCCGGTGAGCTTGGTCAACAATGCCGTCTTCGACATCGAGTACGATGATATGATTGTTGTCAGCGATATCGCATACTACAGCTTGTGCGAGCACCATATGCTGCCCTTCATCGGGCACGCGCATGTGGCTTATTTGCCCAAACAAAAGGTAATTGGGCTTAGCAAAATCCCCCGCATCATCGACATGTTCTCCCGCCGCTTGCAGGTGCAGGAGCGTCTGACCCGTCAAATCGCTGAATTCCTGGTCGAGGTGCTGGACCCCAGAGGTGTGGCTGTGGTGATGACGGCGCAGCATATGTGCTCAACCATTCGCGGGGTGAAGAAGCACGACTCCAATATGACAACCAGCGCCATGCTGGGCGACTTCCGCTACAACCAAAATACGCGCAACGAATTCCTGATGCACATCGAGCGCACCAGTCGCAAATAGCGCCAGCCATTCCGCTAACGTACCCCGCCTCGCCGGCAGCCCTGGCCGGGTGGAACGCTTGCGGCGCATTTCGGCTATGCTATAATTGCTCTTGTCGCGGTCTTCCAGTCCGCGGCACTCATCAAGAGCGAGTGAGAGAACCGGCTCATTGATCTCGCGGCAACCCCCAAAAATTCAGGGACGGTGCTAAGTCCGGCAGAGTGGCAACTCTGGCAGATGAGCGTAACCGAGTGAAACGTGTTTACGCCCGCTGCCTCGCAAGGCGTTTTTTGTTGTCAGATGAGTGAAGCGCGAATCGCTGAAAGACCGTGTCGGGTCATTGGTCCAGCGAACAAAGGCAGCGACTAGTCGCAGTTGCAGCGTCAACGAGAAAGGGAAAATATGTCCACCACATTCATGACCTCTCCGAAGTATCTATTCACATCCGAGTCGGTTTCGGAAGGGCATCCAGACAAGATGTGCGACCAGATTAGCGACGCCATTCTCGACGCCATACTGGAGCAGGATCCTATGGCGCGCGTCGCTTGCGAAGTGGCGACGACAACAGGACTGGTCGCGGTCATGGGCGAGATCACTACCAGCGCCTACGTCGATATGGACAGCATCGTCCGGCAAACTGTGAGGGAGATCGGCTACACGCGCGCCGACTACGGCTTTGATGCTGAGACTTGCGGCGTGCTGATCTCGGTCAAAGAACAGTCGGCCGATATCAAGCAGGGCGTTGATACAGCTCAGGAAGCGCGAGATGGTGAAGTCGCCGACGTCGATATTGAAGCGACCGGCGCCGGCGACCAGGGCATGATGATCGGATTCGCCTGCAACGAAACCGCCGAGCTGATGCCGCTGACGGTCTCGCTGGCGCACGGTCTCACTAGCCGGCTGGCTGCCGCGCGCAAAGGCGGCGAGCTGAGCTGGCTGCGGCCGGACGCCAAGAGCCAGGTTACGGTGGAATACCACTGCGGCGCGCCCCGGCGCGTCGACACCGTCGTCATTTCGACCCAGCACGCGCCCGAAATCTCCCAGTCGGAGATTCGCAGCCAGATTATCGAGCGCATCATCCGCGATGTCGTGCCGGCGGGACTGGTCGATGAAGACACCCGCTACTTCATCAACCCGACCGGGCGCTTTGTCACCGGCGGTCCGCTGGGAGACGCGGGCTTGACCGGGCGCAAGATTATCGTCGATACCTACGGCGGCGTGGCCCGGCATGGCGGCGGCGCTTTCTCGGGCAAGGACGCCACCAAGGTCGACCGCAGCGCGGCTTATATGGCGCGCTATGTGGCCAAAAACGTGGTCAAGGCCGGCCTGGCCGATCGCTTTGAGCTGCAGGTGTCGTACGCCATCGGCCGCGCCGAGCCGACATCGCTGGCGGTTGAGACCTTCGGAACCGGGCGCATTGGCGACGACAAACTGGAAGCGCTGATTGAGGATCAGTTTGATTTGCGCCCGGCCGCCATTATTCGCGACCTGGGACTGCGGCGGCCGATCTTCAAGCAAGTCGCCGCCTACGGGCATTTCGGCCGCGAAGATATCAGCGTGCCTTGGGAACAAACTGATAAAGCGGACACCTTGCGCCGGGCAGCCGGCCTGGCCCAGGCGATGCCGTGAGCGACGAACCGCGCATCTGCGATTACGGCGATTCGACCTACCGGCAGGACTTCTGGGAGGGGCAGGGGCGCGGATACGAGGATGCGGTTGAGCGGCGTGTATTGGCGAGTTTGCTGCCGCGTTCCGGGCGGCGGCTGCTGGAAATCGGCGCCGGCTTCGGCCGCGTCACCGGCGAATATCGTATGTTTCGGCAAGTCGTCCTGCTAGACTATTCTCTTGAGCAGCTGCAATACGCGCGCGGTCGCTACGGCGATGAGGGCTTCTTGTACATCGCGGCTGACGCCTACCGGATGCCCTTTCAGAACAGCGCCTTTGACGCCGCGACCATGATTCGCGTAATCCACCACTTTGAAAATGTGCCCGCGGTCCTGGGTCAGATTCGCGAAGTCATGGCGGATTCAAGCGCCTTTATTCTGGAGTACGCCAACAAGCGCAATTTGAAGGCGATATTGCGCCATATCCTTGGCGCCAACAAGTGGAATCCCTTTACGCTGACGCCGGTCGAATTCGTCGAGCTGAACTTCAACTTTCACCCGGATTACATGCTGGAACAGGTGGCGGCGAGCGGCTTCTCCATGCGCCGGACCGTGCCGGTGTCCTGGCTGCGCCTGGGCGCCCTCAAGCGCGCGCTTCCGGCGGCGTTGCTGGCGCTGGGCGACCGGGCGCTGCAACAGACCGGCTGGACAGTTTCTCCCAGCATATTCCTCGATTTGCGGTTGAATAAACCAGCGACCGCTGGGTTTGTGGAGTCGGACGACCCGCTGGACATCTTGCGCTGCCCCGTGACCGGTTCGTCGCTCCGCCGGAGTGGCGAGGCGCTGGTGAGCCGCAACGGCTTGCGCTGGGCCATACGCGACGGCGTATTTGATTTTCGTCGACCCTTGAGCTAATTGCTTTCGGCTCAGATCTGCGCGCGTTTCAGCCAGGCGTCTACGAGCTCCGCGCAGCGATCCGGCTGCTCCAAGAGCAGCATGTGTCCGGCATTCGGGACGACCGCCAGTTCTGACCCGGCAATGCCCTGCGCCAGTTCCCGGCTGAGCGAAAGCGGCGTCAGCTTGTCCTGCTCGCTGGCCAGAATCAGCGTCGGCGCCGCTATCTCCGCCAGGCGCCGGGACACCTTGAAACTGTCGCAGGCTATGAAGTCGGACCGGATGACCGCGGGGTCAGTGGCCAGCATGATATCGGCCGACTGCCTTTTCAGCGCTTCCGGCGCGCGCCTGGACCACATCCAGCGGACAATGTTGCGCACGGTCGCCTCGGGGGCTTGGACGACGCCCGCAATCAGCGCTGGATTGACGGGCAGCCGCGCTCCGGTTCCCGCCAACACAAGTGCGCGGATTCGCTCGGCATGTTCGAGCGCCAGCCACTGCGCGATGGCGCCGCCCATGCTTTGCCCCAGCACTATCACCGCGTCGAGTGAAAGCGCGTCCAGCAGCGCGACGATATCCAACGCGTAATCGGCGATGCTGGCGCGGCCGGGGCCGGGGCTGGCGCCATGACCGGGCAGATCGACCAGGATGGGCGAAATCGATCGCAATTGCCGCAGCGCCGCGGGAAAGCTGAGATGCGAGCCGCCTGCGCCATGGATAAAAAGCGCGGCGGGCTTGGACGTCTTGCGACGATGATCGGCGATCCAAATGCGGCCGCGCGCGGTGTTGACGGCGGGCATATCAGGCTACGGGCTGGTCGCGCAATTGGCGCCAGAGCGCGATATTGCGCTCCACCAGGCCGGAGATGGCCCCCTGCCCGAAACCGGCGACAGCGGTCTTCACGTGGTCATTCAGCGGGTTGATCCAGCGATGGTCGAGTCCTTCGTAGCCGACCGCCGCGCCGACGATGCTGGCCGCCGTGCCGCTGGTGCAATCGGTGTCCATGCCGCACATCACCGCTGTGGTGATGGTCTTGCTGTAGTCCAGGTCGCCATGCAGCAGCGACAGCACGACGAAGGCCATATTGTGCAGCGCATGCAGGAAGGGCAGGTGTCCATACTTGTCGTAAATCCGGTCGCAGACACTCACCCAGTCGGCGTCTTTCTCGTACCAGTCCCGCACCTCGCGAACGATATGCGCCAGGCGCGACCGCTGCGGTATGACTGCAAGGCCGCCCTGGATGATCGTGTCGACCGTGGGCTTGCGGCTCAGGGCTGCGCTGAGCGCGCCGGCGACGAACATGGCGCTGTAGACGCCGTTCTTGACGGCGTTCAGCGTCACCTCGCGGTAGGCGATTCGGGCCGCCCGCCGTGGATCGCCCGGCGCGATATAGCCCCAGAAATCGGCGCGAATCGCGGTATTGATGCCTTCGCGCCAGGGATTGAGTTTGGTGGGGAACTCATCGATCTGTTCGTCGACCGGCCGGTCGTCGCTCAGGTTGACCATGTGATAGTAGGACTGGCGCGTGCAAGACCAGAGCCAATGATAGGGGATATTGCGTAAATGATTGTTGGCGACATCCAGCTTGCTGAAAGCGAAACCATGCTGCTCAAGCAGCATCAAGCCCAGGATGGTGTAATGAATATCGTCATCGGGCTCGGCGTAGCGCACGTTGCCGCGCGTAGAAGCCTTGCTGCGCAGCGTGAAGTTCAGCGCCGGCGATTCACCCGGCGCCCAGTCGTCCAGGGGATAGGCGTCGACGCTCTCCAGATATTGCTTGATGAATTGCCGATCCAGGCGCATTTCAAAAGGCTTGCCCAGGATTACCCCGCCGATGCGGCCATACCAGGCGCCCTTGACGCGCTCGGCGTATTCATCGTCGTCCAGCGGCGCCAAAGTTGGTAATTTGGCGGCGTCAGCGATGATCGAATCGAAGTCGTCCGGTTCGTCGAAGGGGAAATCCTGACGTATGCCAGCCTCACGCTGCGCCCAGAGGCAGCCATAGGCGGCTTCCCAGTCGGATTCGCTGAGCGCGTCGCGATCGCTGGCGTCGCGTAACTTCTCCGGCAAATAGGCGACGCTGTAGTCGGGCGCCGGCGAACCGCCGACGCGATAGCCCTCTTCATAGAGTTGCAGGTATTCGAGCGCAAATAGCTGCTTCCAATTGGCGAATCCGGGCATAGCGCGGCTCCTGTGATCAATGCTTCAGCTTATCGGAAATCCCCACGGGTTGTATTGCGCGCAGCACCTGCCTTGCGACCTACGCGAGTTTTCGAATCATACTCGCGCTGGCTGCCGGCGGCAACCAATCGCGCCGCGCTCTGCCCCGGTCCTGCATCTGTCCGGCTTGCGCTGGCTGGAAAACGCAATTCAAATACAATGAATTCTGCGACGCCAGGATGCAGACCCGCGGATTGAGTTGCGGTCAGGCATCGCCGACGACGGGCTGAAGGAGCAAAGCAGTGAAAAAGCGACTAGAAGATTCAGCGCGGCCCAAGACACTGGCCGAATACCTGCGCTTGTTTTTCACCGGCTTCGCCATGGGCGCGGCCGATATCGTGCCGGGCGTCAGCGGCGGCACGATGGCCTTCATCCTCGGCGTGTACGAGACGCTCATCGACGCCATCAAGTCCTTTAATCTCAACGCCCTGCGCCTGCTGCTGCAACTGAAAATCAGCGAACTGGCGGAGTACGTTTCCCTGCGCTTCCTGCTGGCCCTGGGCTTGGGGCTGGCGTCGGCGATCCTGCTGCTCTCCAGTTTTCTCAGCAGCACCATGGACGACCCCGGCGGCAAAGTGCTGTTATTCGCGTTTTTCTTTGGCCTGGTTCTGGCGTCGATTTTGACCATCGGCCTTAGGGTCAGTTGGTCGCTGTCATCCGGCGCGATTTTCGTGGTCGGTGCGGCGGCGGCCTTCGTGATCGTCAACATAGTCCCGGCGGAAGCCGACCACTCCGCGCCGACGCTATTCATCAGCGGCATGATCGCCATAACCGCCATGATTTTGCCGGGCATATCCGGCTCGTTTATGCTTTTGATCATGGGCCAATATGACTACGTGCTAACGGCTGTCAGCAGTCGCGATTTGCCGCCAATAATCATCGTCGGGTTGGGCGCGGTGGTGGGCATTCTCTTGTTTTCGCGCGTGCTCAGCCATTTGCTGAAACACTATTACAATCTGACGGTGGCGCTGCTGGTGGGGTTCATGGCCGGGTCGCTGTGGAAAATTTACCCCTGGAAAGCTTGCCTGGAAAGCGATCTTGACCGCCATGGCGACTTCCGCTGCCTGGTGGAGCAAAATGTCGCGCCCGGCGTCAACTCGGAGAATTTCGGGCTTGCGCTAATTTTGCTGCTCGCAGGGTTTCTGCTGGTGAATCTGCTGGATCACTTGCAGTCAAAGGACAACTTCATTTTCCGCCTGTTTGCCCGCTGAGCGCGTCAGACGCTAATCGCCGTCGCCCGGTCGCTTGATTTCCGGCCTGTGATGGCGCAGGGCGCGCTCCTGCGCTTCGATGATGTCTTGAATCCGTGAACGGGAAAGCGCTGCGGTAACGTCCACCTGAAAGGTCTCTTCTTCCGCTTCTTCTTCAACATTCTCATTCTGCTGCTCCAGTTCGTCGAGGATTTCGCGCCGGCGATAGACCGACGCGGCGATGGCGTGCGTGGCGACCGGGCTGGTGAGCAGCACAAACAGGCCCAGCGCCAGCAAGCGCAGCGCCGTTGACGGCATCAGCAGGGCGGCGCCCAGCAGCAAGCCGAACACGCCCAGCGTGGCGACTTTGCCCGAGGCGTGCAGGCGGGTCAGGGTATCCGGCAGGCGGATGACCCCCAATACGCCCACCGCGCAGAAGAACAGGCCGAACAGCAGCGCGATGACGCCCAGGACCTCTAACAGCACTAGAAGACCCTGCCTTCGGAAATGTAGCGCGCGATGCTGATGGTGCCGACAAATGCGAAGGCCGCCAGCGCTGTCGCCATGTCGACGAATACCTGCGTGCCCTCCACCAGCGCCAGCATCACGATAATGCCGATTAGCAGCGTGGTGATCAAGTCCACGGCAGCCAGGCGGTCCGAAAGCCGCGGCCCGGCAATGACGCGATACGAGGCTGGCAGCAGCAGGCTGACCAGGGCCAGCAAAATCAGTTGTACGGCAGTTTGGGCGAAGGCGCTCTCAGTCATGGCCCAGGATTCCTTTGACTCGCTTCAGCCGCAAACGCTGGTCGTGCTCCAGACGCTGGGCGGATTTCTCCTTAATCAAGCTATGGACGATCATGGTAGCGCCCTCCGCAGTGGATTCCTTAAAGTCGACCACAAGCTCGCCGGGCGTTATCGTTATGCCGTGGGCGCTGACGGCGGAGATTAGCTCGTTGTGGCTATCGTCGAAGGTGCTCAGCTCGGTCGTGCCGGGGCTGATCTTCAACTCGGGCGCCAGCACGATCAGGGCGACTTTCACGCCGGACACCAAGACTTCGTAGGCCAGGAACAGAACATAGGCGACCAGATTGTATATCTGCAGCGGCGCGTTGCGCAGGCGGAAGCTGTCGCCGCGCTGGCCGGTCGCCACGAGGACCACCAGGCTGAATACGTAGGCCAGCAGAAAGTTGCCCGGTGTCGGCTGCGCCGTGTAGATTGTCCAGCCTATGGCTAGCGGAAATGCCATGACCATCGCCTTGCCGGACTTTTTCGCCCTGTTGATCATAGCTGCGCCTCTTGTAGACAGTTGGGCAAGCGCCGGTATACCAGCCTTTGTAATTTGCTCATTATGTTACTGGCCAAGCCCGCCCGGGAAAACCGCCGAGATATAGATCGACGGATCCTGGATTTCTCGCACGGTAGCGCTGACCAGTTGAATCAGCGGCTCGGTAAAGATTGTGCCCAGCAGCAGGCAAACGATTATCAGCAGCATCGGCGCAAACAGGCTGTCGCCCTCCGCTTTGGTTTCGACGGTTGTTGGCAGGGGGCTCTGCTGGAAGATTCGCTGCCAGGCGCGGACCATGTACATCAGCGTCAGTATGCCGGCGCCGACCATGATGATCAGGTTGCGCCAGTCGCCGCTTTCGACGCCGCCTTGAATCAGCGCCAGTTTGCTTATGAAGCCATTGAATGGCGGTACGCCGGCCAGGGACAGCCCGCCCAGCAGGACCAGCCAACCCAGCGCCCGCGGCATTCGCCTGCCGATTCCGCTGATGTCGCCGAAATTGGCGGTCTTCGTCTTGGTGTAGCTGGCTACCACGCCCATCAGCATAAGCAGCGACGACTTGATAAAGGCGTGGTTGAAGGCGTATACGATGGCGCCGATCAACGCGAGCGTCCCGCCCCAGCCTATGCCGACCAGTATGAAGCCGATCTGGGCGAAGGTTGAATAAGCCAGCATGCGCTTGGCGTTATAAGTGCGCAAGGCGCCCAGGCTGCCGAAGAGGATGCCGATGATGCCCAGCGTCGACAGCCAGGGTTCCATGACATGCGCGTCCTTGACGAAGAGCAGCGTAACCAGGCGCAATATGCCGTAGACGCCAACCTTGACCACGATGGACGACAGCATCGCGCTGATCGGCGTGGGCGCGGTGGTATGAAAATCCGGCTGCCAAAAATGAAACGGGAAGACGGCGCTCTTAAGCAGAAAGGCGCAAAGCAGCATCAGGGAGGAAGAGGCCGCCAGTATCGGACGCTCTCCTGTGAGCAGGATCTGGGCGATCTGCGCCATGTTCAGCGTCCCGAAGGTGGCGTAAAGCGATGCGATGCCGAGCAAGAGGAAAAGCGTGCCCATCGAGCTGATAAGGATATATTTCAACGCCGCTTCCAGCCCGTATTGGTCATCCGATATCGCCGTCAGCGACACCGACGCCAGCACCATCAGCTCCATAAAGACGAAGAGCGTGAACAGGTCGCCGGTCAACATCGCGCCAACCAGGCCTACTTCCATCAACAGGAATAGCGGAATGAAGGCCGGGTATGACATACACTTGTCGAGACCGCGATAAGTATAGAGCAAGCCGCCAATCATGATGGTGGTCACCATGAAGGCGAAAAGCGCGCCCAACTTGTCGGCCACCAGCACGATGCCGTAGGGCGGGATCCAGTTGCCCAAAGCGTAAGTCTGCGCGCCAATGTCATGGACCTGCACCAGCAGCGCCACGCTGAACACCCAGGCGATCAAGCCGGTCAAGACGCCGATTGAGCGCTGAAACCGGTTGGAATTAGCGAAGATCAAGGCGACTATCGCGCCGACCAGCGGTGTTACCAGGGATAGAAGCAGCAGCGAGTTATTTTCCATATTTGTCGAGCGCTACCATTTCAACCGAATACGCGACCTTGCCTTGATCGCCCTCAATGCTTCAGCTTGTTGAGATCGTTAGAGTCTACCGTGTCATAGCGGCGCGAGATGATATTGACAAAACCCAGCACCAGCGAAAAACTTCCAAAGCTGACCACGATCGCAGTCAGTATCAGCGCTTGAATCACGGGATCGCTGGTGCTCCTTCCCGCATCTACATTGCTGACGTAAGGCGCGAATTCGCCCTCAAAGGCCCCGACCGCCACAAAGAAGAGGTTGATGGCTGAAAAGAGGATAGCGAATCCAATGGCGGCTTTAATCAGGTCGCGGCGCAGCAACTGAAACACGCCGATGCCAAATAACATGCCGATGGCCAAGGCGAACAGTAACTCAATCATTGACTAGCCCTTTCTGTTTGCAACGCTTATCTGCGCTCATGATCGGCCGCCGCGCCTCAACTCGCCGCTTCGATCGTCTCATCCGACTGTCCCCGTCCGCTGGAACGCGCGCTGGGGTAAGCGATCGCTTCCATGATAATGCCCAGGCCGCCCATCACGGTAATTGCGATAGCGATTTCAAACACCAGCGAACTAGTGACGTGCAGACCAAAGGCGCTGACCAGTTCATAAATGCCCAGCGCTCTGTCGTATTGAATATGCCCCATAAAGCCCCGGCCCAGCAGGGCAGGGATTGTGGCGTTGACGATGGCGATCACCAGGCCCAGCCGCGTGATAATCTCGGGGCGGAACCAGGGCAGCTGGCGCCGGGCTTCCTCATACCCCAGCACAATGTACCAGAGCGAAATGGCCAGGCCGATGGTGACGCCCGCGGTGAAGCCGTCGCCGGGCCCGACGCCGCCATACAGGATCTGCTCAATGCCAATCAAGACGGCGATCGGCAAGACAATATAGGAAACCGTCCGTGTGAACGGCGTCGACAAGCTGGTGGCGTTATAAATCTCGTCGACGACCTCGTCGTCGAACTCCCGCAGGCTGCCGACCTGCGCCGCGCGGGGGACAAAGGCGCTGCCGGTTTGTCGTCCGCGCGCCAGCAGCGTCAAGACGCCCAGGGCAGCCGTCGTGAATACGGCGATCTCCAGCAAGGTATCTGTACCCCGAAAGTCGGCAACGATGGCGCCGACCACATCTTCGGTATCGACGGCGCGCGAGTGCTCGAGATACCATTGGGCGATGCTTTGCTGCTCGGGGCTGCTCTGCAGCGCGATCAGGGAAAAGATGAAGACGGCGCCGCCGATGGTAACCGAAATTATGAGATCCCGCAGCAGCCCGAGATTGTAGCCGTGGCGGCCGGTCCACAAGCTCTGAATGACATTGTAGCGCGTGGGAAAACGAATACGACCCAGCATGATGATGATTAAAACGGTGGCCATAGTCTCGACCAAGAGCTGCACCAAGGCCACATCCGGCGCGTGTTCAATCAGGAAGATCACGCCGATTGCGTAGCCAATCACGCCATAAGCGATGGCCGCCTTGACGTGTTCGCGAACCACGACCGTCAGGATGCCCGCGGTCACAGTCAGGATCAGCATAAATGCCTTGGCCAGGTCCGTGATGGTCAAAGACAAGTCGCCCGGGATGAAGCTTTGGCCCGCGGTCACGCTGCCCAAGGCGCCGGACGCGATCAAGACCAAAGAAACAGCGCCCAGAATAATCGCCAGATAATAGCGCACGAAACCCGATTGCGTATGCAGCACGCTGCGGCCGGCCCAGCCGATATACTCCAGCATTTCGTCATAGATCATGTCGCAAGAGAGGGGGAAGCCGATGCGCGCGATCAAAGGTTTCCGCAGCAGAAATAGCGCCAGCCCGGCCAGCAGAACGCCCAGACTCAAGAAAAACACCTGGTTGAAGCCGGCGAAGAGATGCAGCTCAAAAGACTTGGGCACGGCCGGCTCAAGCAAGGGCACGACGAGCGGCTCCAGCAGGAAGCCCAGCGTTAGCGACAATATCGACAAAATCAAGGGGCTGAGCCTGATCAATGCCGGCGGCTGATGCAAGTGGATCGATTGCCGCGGCCGCTTCAAAAAGACTTCGTAAATCAGCATATACGCGGCCATCGCGGTAAAAGCGGTGCTGAATAACACGACCAGCATCACCAGCGGCGTCCAGCGCCCCTCATAGTGCAGCATGGCGTCGAGCAAGACTTCTTTGGCGACGAAACCCATCAGAAAGGGCGCGCCCGCCATTGACAGCGCCGAGATCACGGTGACGGCAAACATGGCCGGCATTCGCTGACGCAAACCCCCAAGCTTGTCGATGAAGCGCGTGCCAGTCGCGTGGTCAATTGTGCCGGCGACCAGGAATAGCGCGGACTTGTACAGCGCATGCGCGATGATGCCCACCAAGGCCGCCTTGATGCCGATTTGACCCGGCAAGCCCAGCATGGCGACAATCGCGCCCAGCTTGCTGACGGTGGAATAGGCCAGCAGCGCTTTGAGATCGCGCTGTTTGACCGCGAAGTAGGCGCCGACCAGCATGGTCAGCAGGCCGGTGGTCAGCAGCGCGCCCGACCAGAGTTCGTTCTGGTGCATCACTGGCGACAGCCGCGCGAACAAATAGATTCCGGCTTTTACCATAGTGGCGCTGTGCAGATAAGCGCTGGCCGGCGTGGGCGCGCTCATGGCCCCCGGCAGCCAGAAATGGAAGGGGAATTGCGCGCTCTTGGTGAATCCGCCCAGCATGATCAGAATCGCGAAGAGCGTATACCAATCGTGCTGCGCCAGCGACGAAGCGCGCAGGATCTCAGTCAGGTCAGCGGCGAATCGAATGCCGTCATCGGGATACAGTATTTGCCCGGCGGCCACGCTCAGCATGATAATGCCGATGATCAGCGCCAGCGCGCCGCCGCCCGTGACAAAAAGCGCTTTGAAGGCGCCGGCCCGCGCATCGGCGTTGTCAGCGCCTTTGAAGCCGATGAGCACGAAAGACGTGACGCTGGTCAACTCCCAGGCCACAAACATCATAAGCAGATTGCCCGAGAGCGCGACCGCGAGCATGGCGCCGGCGAAACCCGACAGCCAGACCATGAAGCGATTGTGATCCGCCGCGCTGTCGAAATAATAGCCGGCGTAGAAGAAAATCAGCGCGCCCACTCCCGTGATGATAAGCCCAAAGAGCAGCGACAATCCGTCCAGATAGAAGGACAGACTGATGCCCAGCGATGGCGCCCAGTCAAATGACTGTACCAGCGCGCCTTCGTTCCGCAGCTGCGGCAGAAAGCTCAACAGCCAGACAAATAGCGCCGCCATCACCAGGGCCGACAGCAGCGTCTGGCTCGTCTTGCCAAGTCGTTCTTGAGCAAGCGGCAAGGCCAGCGCCAGGGCCAGGAAAAAAGGCGCTGCGGTAATTAAGAGGAGTTCCATATTGATAGGGTTCGATTTTGCCTGGCTGTCCGGAAGCGCATTGCGCGGCGCAAACGCTCTCCCAAGTATAACAAAACTAAGGTTACTTGGCGCGAGCGGGCATGCAATGGCAAAAAGTAATAATGGAAGCCGGCAATATTTGTTGAGAAGCGGCAATCTCGGCGCTTGGCAACTGCCGGAGCGCGCTAGAGACTGTCAGCCTGGCGTCGCGGCTTTGGCTTGACTGTCAGCCCTTCAGTGCGCCAATCGTCGCTTGAGCGCGGCGGTCAGGGCGGGCGCGACTTCGTAAAGGTCGCCGACGATGCCGTAACGCGCCAGCTTGAAGATCGGCGCCTCGGCGTCTTTGTTGATGGCGACGATGACTTTGCTGCCGCGCATACCCGCTTGATGCTGAATCGCGCCGCTGATGCCGCAAGCGATGTACAAGTCGGGGTTGACGACTTTGCCGGTCTGCCCAACCTGATGGTCGTAGGCGATATAGCCGGCGTCGACGGCCGCGCGGCTTGCGCCAATCGCCGCGCCCAGTGCATCGGCCAGCGGGCGCAGCGTATTTTCGTAGCCGTCTTTGGCTTTCCAGATATTGGCTGCTTCGCCGCTTATGCCGTCCGGCGGCGCCTTCGGGTTGTTGGCCATGCCGCGTCCGCCGCTAACGATGATGGCGGCATCGCTTAGACTGACGCCCCCAACTTCGGCAGCGAAACTCTCGATTTCCGTCGCGATGGCAGCGGCTACGTCAATCGCATCGACTGCTTCTAACGCGGGCGCAGCGACATCAGCAGGCGCCGGCATCGGAAAAGCCCGCCCTCGAATAGTGACGAATGCGGTCGCTGTATTGGCAGTCATCTCCATCAGAACTTTGCCGGCATAGGCGTAACGTTTACCTATAATCCGCCCCTCTTCCAACCGCAGGTCAATCACATCGGAGATGAGACCGCTGCCGGTATCGACTGCGGCGCTGGCCAGCAGTTCGCGTCCGCGATTGCTGGCGACGGCGACAACCGCGCTGGGGCGGTGTTTAGTGACCAGCTCGCTCAGCAGCGCGGCGTAGCTTTCCAGGCGATAGTCGCGCAGGCCCTCATCGTCGCAGACAATTGCCGCCGCGGCGCCGGATCGTCCCGCCTCGCGCGCAATCGCCATTGCGTTTTCGCCGAAAACGAGCGCCTTTAGGTCCGTCGCTTGCCCCTCGGCTATGATCTTGGCGGCCCCCAGCGCTTCCCAACTGCTGGCCAGCGCTCGCCCCTCGAAAGTTTCGATCCAGACAAATACGCTCACAGCACCTTCTCCTCAAGCAGGCGCTCGACTAAAGTCCGCGCCTTTGCCGGCACGTCGCCGCCCTCAATGATTTCCGTTGACACATCGCGGGCGGGCGGGTTCGCGTAGCCTAAAACTGCGGTGGCCGCCGCCGGCAAGTCAACGTCGAGGTCTGCCGCTGTCCAGACGGGGATAGTCGCCTTCGCAGCCTTGCGAATGCCGAGGAAGTTGGGGTAGCGCGGCTCGTTGATGCCCTTCATGACGGAGATGACCGCCGGGAGTTTGGCCGAGATCACTTGCTTGCCCTGTTCCAGCATCTTTTCTACCTTGATAGTACCTGCCTGGTAGTCGGTTTCCAGGATGGCCGAGACGTAGCTGAGCATGGTCCAGCCCAGGCGCCGCGCCAACTGATAGGTATGCTGATCGGTGGCGACGTCGACGCTTTCCTTGCCGAAAATGACCAGGTCGACAGCGCCGATTTTGCGGATGACGCCGGCCGCCAGAGCCGACCATACCAGGCTGTCGTTCATGTCGGCATCGACTTCGTCGACGCGCAGCGCCTTCGATATGCCCATGGCCAGGCTGTGCTTCAAGGCGTCGTTGTGCAGCTCGGCGCCGATGGCGATAACGGTCGAATCGCCGCCGCCTTTCTTCGCCTGCACAATGGTCTCTTCCAATGAATACTCATCCCAGGGATTGACGACCGTGGCGACGTCTCCCCAGGTGACACTTCCCTCCGCGTCCACCCACACTTTGGCGGCGGTGTCGGGCGTGCTCCTTGTAAATGTGACGACATGCACTGTTAGCGCTCTCCTGGTTCGCGGCTCGCTGGCCGTTATTGTACACGCGACGCGCCTGAAACCTATTCCTGATCAGATGCCAGTTTAGCTGTGGCGCCGTCCGCCTCGCAATCCGGCGAAGCGGGCAGTCTTGTCGCCTCGTCGATCAGCGCAGCAGTCAAGCAGCAGCCGGAAAGCCGGGCGTCGGCGAAATCCGCGCCGCGCAAATCCGCCCCCCAAAAGTTGGCGCCGGTCAGGTCGGCCGCCCGAAACACACTGCCGCGCAGGTTGGCGCGGGCGAAGTTAGCGCCGCTCAGGTTGGCGCCTTCGAAACTGGCCCCGGTTAAATCCGATTCGCGAAAATTACCCTCGCGCAGATCGGCCCCAGCAAAGTCTGCCTCCCGCAAATCGCAGTAGCCGAAGTAAGCGCCCGTGAGTCCAGCGTTCGTGAATTGCGCCCGCAGCAATTTCGATGTCGAAAGCGTGAGTTTGCGGAAACTCAGACCCGACCAGTCGACGCCCGCCAGGCTGCCGTCCTGATGCGCCAGGCGTTCTTTCAGAATCTCGAACAGCGCCTGCCTGGCCCTGTCGCCGGCGCTTTCGCCGACGCGCGCGATCAAGTCTTCAGTGGGGACGAAGCGGTAGCGCGCGTTATTGATCGACCGGCGCAGGCGATGGGCGAGGCGCATGGTTTGGCTCAAATGGCTGTCTACAGCTTGAAATGGTAGCCTCTGCGCGCGCCGCAATCAAGATGCGACTGACTGCCGCTCGTTTGGCTAGATTGTTTAGGTCTGGTCAATGATATTTGTGTGTTTGTGCCATTAGCGCCAGGCGCGGGATTCGCTATGCTGGATTCAGCGCAAACGGAGAAATTGTCCTTCCGAGACACCCGGCCATGGCCATCGCGACGAGAAACGCTGAGCGGCTCATCACGACTTACCTGGAAATGACAAGCCCGGATCATTTTGAGCCGGCGTACATCCAGGCCGGCGATGTAGAGATCGTCAAGATGGAGATGCCGGATCTCGGCTTCTACAAATTTCTTTATCAGTCCGTGGGCGAGGAATGGGCCTGGCGCGATCGCTTGCAGATGTCCAATGCCGAGTTGCGCCGGGTATTGACCTCGGATCGAACGCAAGTGCATGTCTTGTACGTCAGCGGCTCTCCCGCCGGCTACGTCGAATTGCATCGCGACGCTGACGACGCGGTTGAGATCGTGTATTTCGGTCTGCGGCGCGATTATATGGGGCGCGGTTTGGGCAAGCACCTGCTGAGCTACGGGGTGGCGCGCGCCTGGGAGATGGGCGCCCGGCGCGTATGGCTGCACACCTGCAATCTCGATGGCCCCCACGCGCTGGCGAATTACCAGAAACGCGGTTTCCGCATTTACGATGTCGTCGAAGAGCCCATGCCGGAGCTGTACAGCTAGCGGCCCGTCATAATCGCCTCGATCAAGTCGCCATTCTCGCCGCTCAAGTCCAGGCTGACGCGGTCAACCAAGCCTTCGTAACGCGCTTTGATCCGCCCGATTACGTCATGCGGCGGCGCGACGATGGCGATTTCATCCACGATTTCGTCCGGAATCAACCGATCAAGCGCGGCGATATGACCATTCTGCGTCAGTTGGTCCAGCTCGTCGGCGGAAATGTCCCAATCATGGCGCGCCACAAGCCGGCGAAACTCGGCCGAATTGGCCGCCGACGCGATCCGATGCTTCATGGCTAGTCTGGCCTGGCGGATGCCGGCGTCGTCGACGCCGCTGCCAACCAGCGCCGGGACGGCCAGCGAGAAGTCGCCATCAGCGCGCCCGGCGGCCTGCAAACCGGCTGCGACGGCTGGCTTTAGCGCCTTTCGAATGTAGTCCACGCTATGGAAGGCGTCCACATGCAGCCCCTGGCAAAGTCGGCCGGCCAACTCTGCGATGGCTGGATTCATGCCCGCAAGATAAATCGGAATGTTCGGATGCTCAATCGGACCCGGATTAAAAAACGGCGCCATCAGGCGAAAGGTGTAATACTCGCCGCGGTAACGCAAGCGCGCGTCCGTCTGAAATGTATGCCAGATGGCGCGAAGACTTTCGATGTATTCGCGCATGCGAGCGGCGCCGTCGCCGGGATCGTTCGGCGCCTCAAGCCCGAGGCGGAAGCGCCCGCTTGATTGACGCGCCAGGTCCCAGGCGATTTGCGCCGTTACCATGGGGCTGCGCGGGAAGGCGGCCAGGGACTGCGCGCCCAGTTTAATCGCGCCGGTCTCCTTGGCCGCAATCGTCAGTGAAAAGAAGGGGTTGCGCCCGCGCTCGGTGACCCATGCCCCCGCGAATCCCAAGTCTTCCGCGCGCCGAATCAGGTCGGCGTCAGCGCGCATGCGATTGGAGGGATGGATGCGCACGTCGAATCTCATGGGTCCCGCTCCAATTCCAGCATCACAGAATCAAGGCCGCGCCGTGCTTTTGGAACCAGGCGCGCCAGTGGCGATAATCGGGAAAGCACGACTCGACCAAGGCCCAGAAGGCCGGGCTGTGGTTCAGCTCCCGCAAATGACACAGCTCATGCGCGATGACGTAGTCGATGGCCCCCTCGGGCGCCATCATGAGGCGCAAGTTAAGATTGATGTTGCCCTTAGACGAGCAGCTTCCCCAGCGCGTCTTCTGATTCTTGACGCGCACGCGCCCGAAATGAAAGCCGTGAGCCGCCGCCAGCTCGCTTACTCGCGCGGGCAGATACTCGAGCGCCAGGGCGCGGTAAAACGCTTCAACCGCCGATCGGCGAGCGGTCAAATCAGCAGCGTCAATTCTTGCGGGCAGCGCTAACACGAGGGATGTGTCGCGGCGCTTTACAGTTGCTCGTCCAATCTCTGAACCAGGAGCGAGCTTGAGCGAATACGGTCGGCCAAGCACAAGGAAGATTTCGCCATCTTCGTAAGTCCTCGGCGGCAGTCTCCTGGCCGCGTCGTGGAAGCGTTCGCGGTTCGCCAGCACCCAGGCCGACTTTTCCTTCAGCAAGTCTTCGGGCGCCGGGCTGTCGACCCCCAGCGGATAAACGACCTCCAGACCGTCGCGCGGGCTGTAGCGCACGCTGATGCGTCTGGCGCGCTTGCTCGCGCGGACTTTGTAGGCGACGCTAATCTCACCCAGGTTGACAGTCGGCATCAGCGTCCCATCGCCTTGGCCGCCTGCCGCCAAATCACTTGCTTGCTGTCGTCCGAGGGTTCAAAGGGGAAATAGTAGCCGGCGCGATCGAGCAAGCCGCGATAGCGCTCGCAAAATTTGTAGGGCAGTTCATCCGGCGGCGCGATGACGGCAAACTGCTCCAGCATCTCGTCGCTGATGAGTTCATGCATTTCGGTCCAGCGATTGCGCCGCAGCAATGTGTTCAGCCGCGGGGGCAAGTCTTGCCAGCCGTGCAACTGAAGCACCGGCTGATAGCTGGGCGTGCTGGCGTAAAAGGCGATCTGCGACTTGGTCAGCAGCTTGCTTTCAGCGATGGCGGCATCGTCTTCGCCTGTCACCACGAATACCGCGCAGGAGAGCGTCAGCGGCGCTTCGAGGCGACTGCGCGCGCGACCCGCAATGAAAGCCGGCATCAGCACCTCTCGAAGGTAGCGCGGCGTGTGAAAGGAATGCACATGAAAACCCTGGCAAGTCTCGCCGGCCAGCCGCGCCAGCCCGGTGTTGACGCCGGCGATATAAATCGGAATGCTGGCGCAGGGCATCGGCTGCGACCGCTCCGCCGACGCCGGCAGCGAGATGTTGTAGTAGTCGCCCCGGACCTCGACATCGGCGCCAGATTGAAAGCTGCCCCAGATTGCGCGCAGCGCCAGCATGTACTCGCGCAGCTGTTGAATCGGTTTGCCCCACATGGCGCTGAAACGCATGGTGATATGCGGCTTGATCTGAGTGCCCAAGCCCAGGATGAAGCGGCCGCCGGATTGTTCCGCCAGGTCCCAGGCCGTCTGCGCCATCAGCAGTGGGCTGCGCGGAAAGGCGACAGCGATGGCCGTGCCCAGCGAGATGCGGTCAGTGGCCAGGGTAGCGTGCGCCAGCGGCAGGAAGGGGTTATGCGCCGCCTCCGCCACCCAAAGCCCGTCGAATCCAAGGTCTTCTACGGCGCTCGCCAGTGTAGAGGCGGCGTTCAAGTCGTCCGCAAAGACGGTGACATCAAACTTCATTTGCTGGGTCCTTGGCCGCGGCGTAAATTGACAGCCCGAATCATGACGCGCGCTAGCACAACTATAATAGCAGCAGCGGGTTATGAATGATACAATTGTTGACGCCGGGTTTGAAAGAGCCCTTGCAGCGAGCCGCCGGTCAGCGCGCGCGGCGACAGTCGGGGTTGGGGACGGAATGACAGCCAGAAGCACTCGGTCAATCAATATTGGATTGCGCAATGTCGTGGCGACTATTCTCATTGCCTTGGGCCTGGTCTTCGTCTGGGAGATCCGCGGCACCCTGATGTTGACCTTTGCCGCAGTCGTCCTGGTGGTGCTTTTCACGATGCCCGTCCGACTGCTGATGAGCCGCTTCGAGATGAATCGTCTGGTCGCTATTGTCGTCAGCGTTTGCGGCTTCTTCGTGATTCTGGTTCTCATTGGTTTGTCCATCTTGCCGATCATCGTCAACCAGTTTGATGAGCTGGCGAATAATGTCATTCCGCGCGGTCTCGACGTCGCTGGCGAGGCGATCACCCGCGAGGCGCTGCTTGAGCAATTTGCCTTCCTGGAACCGATCCTCACGGGCGCGAACGATGACCTCATCAATCAATTCATCTCCCAGGTTACCGACGCCATTGGCCGGCTGGGCGGCACGGTGCTGCCGGTTGTCGGCGGCGTGGCCAACACAATTCTAAGCGCTCTGATCATTTTCTTCCTGAGTATGTATCTCCTGGCTGAGCCTGAATTGTACGTCAATGGCATCATCAAGCTCACGCCGATATGGTATCGCGATCGCATGCGGACGATTCTGCGGCGCATTGATACGACATTGCGGGCCTGGCTAAGCGTGACAGGCGTCTCTATGGTTGTGGTCGCGGTCTTTACGGGCCTGGGTTTGTCGCTCTTGGGCATCCGCGAATGGGTCGCGCTGGGCGTATTGGCGGGCGTACTGTCATTCATTCCCAACTTCGGCCCGGTGGTGGCGCTGATTCCGTCGGTGGCGGTTGCCTTGGTGCAGGCGCCGGAGAATGTGATCTGGACTGCGGTCATCATTTACGGCGTTTCGTTTTTCCAGAGCCAGGTGGTCAGCCCGGTGCTGGCCAGCGAGCGCATGAATATGCCGGCGATCCTGATTCTGCTGGGTCAGATCATCTTCGGCTTCTTCTTTGGGTTCCTGGGGCTGATGTTGGCCGTGCCGCTAAGCGCCTGCGTCGCCGTTCTGGTCGATGAAATGTACGTCAAAGACGTGCTGGGCGATCAGCGGAAGGTCGGCGCCGAAAATGAAGCGCCAGCAGACGCCCAACAGGATGAGCTAATGCTCGAAGCCTCGTCGTAGCTCTGGCGCCTTCCCAATTCCAGCTTGTGTCAGTTTCATCGTAAAGCGTCCAGGTTCAGAGGATGGCCAAGATGGTTGCTTCTAATAAGGCATCGCCTGCAATCGATCGGCAAGAAGCCGCCAGGCGTATCGACAACTACATCGCCGAGTGCGATGATTGGCGCGGCCATCGTCTGGCCGAGCTTCGCGAGATTATTCATGGAGTCAATCCTGATGTGGTTGAAGACTGGAAGTGGATGGGGACGCCTGTCTGGTCGCACATGGGAATGCTCGCCCACGGCAATATCTTCAAAGCCAAAGTCAAGCTGACTTTCCACCACGGGGCGCAGCTTGCCGATCCTGAGAAGCTCTTCAATGCGAGCTTGACCGCCACGATGTCCCGCGCCATCGATGTCTTTGAGCATGACAAGCTTGATGTAGACGCCTTGAAGACCTTGCTGCGCGCGGCGATGACCTACAACGAGACGCATGCCGTGCCGCAAAGCAAAGGGTCGCGGAATATTTGAGGGGACTTTGCCTTCGCTTCGCGCGATGGAAGCTTGCTGGCGGAGATCCGTCAGCTGTGGGGCGCCTGCGCCAAGTGCGGCCGGATTTCGGCATCCTGCGAATGCA
Source organism: uncultured Anaerolineaceae bacterium (assembly GCA_964632725.1). GTDB lineage: Bacteria > Chloroflexota > Anaerolineae > Aggregatilineales > Phototrophicaceae > UBA6055. Next base: position 77 of record CAZWCV010000006.1, on the reverse strand, counting down.
GCCTTGACAGTGGTGATTCGGCTTGCTAAGCTGTGGGTGGAAAGTGAGAGATGAGCTCTCGCTTTTTTGCGCGGAGA
>CAZWCV010000005.1:0-53653 GCA_964632725.1 uncultured Anaerolineaceae bacterium | reverse complement strand
TGCAGGCCACCAAAGGCGCCATCATGTCGCTGCTGACCGATGCCTATCAGCGGCGCGACCGCGTGGGCCTGGTCGTATTTCAGAAGGATCGCGCCTCGCTGGTGCTGCCGCCGACCAACTCGGTGGTCCTGGCCAAGCAGGCCATGTCCGATATCCCAGTCGGCGGCAAGACGCCTCTCTCCGCCGGGCTGCTGTTGACCTACGAGTCGGTCATGCGCGAGAAGAACTTGAACCCCGACGTGATGCCCATGATGATCCTGCTGACCGACGGCGCCGGCAATGTCTCCATCAGCGACTCGATTTCGCCGCAAGACGAGGCGCACTCCATCGCCCGCCGCATCCACGAAGCCGATATCCGCACGGTCACCATCAACATGGAGCACGTCGCTTTCGACCAGGGCCTGGCGCAGCGCCTGGCTGATCAGCTGGGCGGGCCCTGCTACACGCTGGCGCAGATACGCGCGGACAACCTGCTCGATACCGTGCGGGCTGAGATGGACAAGATGTAGCGCGCGTTTAAGCCCCTCGCCCCCGGCCCGGCGCTCCCATGGTCTACCCCCTCAGTCCCCCCGTATCAACGGGGGGAAGCTCATTTCGCTGTTGTCGGACCTCGGCAGGTTATTCAAGTCGGCTCGCTTTGCCTAAGCTCCCCCTCCCTGACTTGTCGGATGCCCGCCATAGAGATGGCGGGACAGGGGCCGGGGGGTGGGGTAAAACAAGTTGGCAGCGACTCCCGAAACCTGTCCTGTCCGCCCCCCTTCATGGGGGAGGGGTTTGGGGTGGGGGCGGGTTTGGGCGCCCCCAACCCATCTCTTGCGTTATAATGGCGACATAGGCCGAATACAGGCAACAACCGATGAATCGAATTCGCGTTATCAAGCTCACGGGCGCGCCCTACGACATGGGCTACGCGCACGGCCAACGCTTCCACGATGAAATCCACATGTTCACCGAAGAACGCGTCCGCCTCTGCCAGAGCGTCGACTGGACCGGCCACAATCTGTCCCGCGCCGCCGTGATCGCCCTGGCCGAAGCCTGTGTGGCCGAGCATCAAGCCTACGCGCCCGAGCTCATGCTGGAGCTGCAAGGCATGGCCGACGCCACCGGGCTCAGCCTGGCCGAGCTGGTCATCAACAACGGCTTCACCGATTTCATTGATGTGGTTTACAACCTGGGCGATATTACTGTTCCCGCCCCGGCGCCGCCGCTGGTATCCGACAATTGCACCGCCTTCATGACGCCGCCGGGTCGCAGCGCCAGCGGGCAGGCCTTCCTGGGCCAGACCTGGGATATGCACGCCTCGGCCACGCCCTACGTCATTTTGATTCACGGACAACCGGACGATGCGCCCGAATTCCTGACTTTCACCATAACCGGCTGCGTGGGCATGATCGGCATGAACAGCGCGGGCATAGCGGTCGGCATCAACAATCTCATGGCGACCGACGGCCAAATCGGCGTGACCTGGCCCTTTGTCGTGCGCAAAATCCTGGGGCAGACGGACCTCGATGGCGCGCTGGAATGCCTGACCGGCGCCAGGCTGGCCGGCGCGCATAATTATATGCTGATGGACAAAGAGGGCCGCGGCTACGAAGTCGAGGCGATGTCGACATCCCACCATGTGCAAGAATTGGCTGATGAGACCATCACGCACACCAATCACTGCCTGATTCAGCAAAACCTGGATGTCGCGCGCGAGCGGCCGCCCGCCTCGCAGAACAGCTCGGAAAATCGGCTGCGCCGGGCGCGCGAGTTGCTGGCGAACGAGGCGGTGACCATCGACGATCTGATGGCGCTGACGCGCGACGATGTGGCCATTTGCACGCGCCCCAAACCGCCCATGCACGTGGAAAGCTGCGGCGCCGCCATCATGAGCCCGTCAACCGGCGATTTCTGGTCGGTCTGGGGCATCCCGGCCGACAACGAATACGAGCATTTCGTCATCTGAACTCGATAGTCGCGACCATATAGTCGCCCATTCCGCTCCAGTCTCCGCCAGCCTGTAACCACTAGCGCCGAAACAACCGAATCGCGGGCTTGAGAATGCCGCCCGCACCTTTTTTGGGCTGGTTCGGGACGATGATTCTAAGGTCAAGATGACTGGAAGTATGCCGAAATGACACAGATCATTGTGTCAATCCCCGTGTAGCGCAGCAGATTTCCGCGGAATCCGCCAAATGAGGCGCCCCCTCCCTGACTCGTCCGACGCCCGGCAAAGCGATGCCGGGAAAGGGGCCGGGGGTGGGGTAGAAAAGGCGCATCGCCAGATTGCCACTTTGCCGAAAAAACATTGTCCCCGGCAATTGCCATTCGGCTGGCTGAGCAATTTTTGGGCGATATGTACGAAATTACTGGACAGTTTTCCTACATCGCGTACAATGAGAGTAACAGGCAATGCAGGAGAACAATGATGATCATCGGCATCCCCAAAGAAATCAAAGTTGACGAGCATCGGGTGGCGCTGCCGCCTTCGGGTGTGCGCGAATTCGCCCGGCGCGGGCATACGGTAGTCGTGCAATGCGGCGCCGGCGAAGGCAGCGGGTTCGGCGACGCTGAATATTACGACTCCGGCGCGGAAATGCTGGACTCAGCCGCCGAAGTCTGGTCGCGGGCGGATATGGTCATCAAAGTCAAGGAGCCGCAGGCCAGTGAATATGGCTACCTGCACTCGGAAATGGCGCTCTTTACTTACCTCCATCTGGCGGCGGAGGCGCAGCTTACGGACGCCCTGCTCAGGACTGGCGCGGCTGGCATCGCCTACGAGACAGTCGAGGACGGCGCCGGGCGGCTGCCCTTGCTGGAGCCCATGAGCGAGGTGGCCGGGCGCATGGCCACCCAGGTCGCGTCGCATTATCTGGAGCGGCACAAGGGCGGGCGCGGCCTGCTGATGGGCGGCGTGCCGGGCGTGGCCGCGGCGCATGTCGTCATCCTGGGCGCGGGCACAGTCGGCGCCAACGCGGCCAAGATCGCGCTGGGCATGGGCGCGCGCGTTACGCTGCTCGATATCAGCCTGGATCGCCTGCGCTACCTGGATGACGCGCTGCGCGGCAATCTGACCACCTTGTACTCCAATTGGGTCAATATCGGCCGCGCCATACAGACCGCCGACGCCTTGATCGGCGCGGTCCTGATCGCGGGCGCGCGCGCGCCGATGCTGGTGACGCGCGATATGCTGCCGACCATGCCCCCGGGCAGCGTTATCGTCGATGTCGCCGTCGACCAGGGCGGCTGCGTCGAGACCACCCGCCCCACCACGCACAGCGATCCCACCTTCGTTATTGACAGCGTGCTGCACTACGGCGTCGCCAATATGCCGGGCGCGGTGCCGCGCACCTCCAGCCTGGCCCTGGCCAACGCCACCCTGCCCTACGCCCTGCAAATCGCCGATCTGGGCCCGGCTTCCGCCCTGGCCGGCAATCCGGCGCTGCTAAAGGGCCTTAACACCTGGGCCGGGCTCTGTACGCATCCGGCGGTGGCTGATACCTTTGGCCTGGACTATGTCGAGCCGCGGCGGGCGCTGCAGCAGCCGTCGTTGGACGCGGCGCTCGCCCTCTGAACAATCTGAGGCGGGCGGAGCAATCGGTCGCGGTTGACGGCTTCCGCGCAATCACTCGCCATTGGTTTGCGCTTCATTTGGTGTATGCTTGCCACTGTCAATTGGATCACACGCATTAAACCGGGCTTGAATCCCTTGGACAAGCGTCGCCTCGCCTTTATCGCCGGCATGGTCATCAGCGCCGGCTTTCTGTTTCTTGCCTTTCGCGGCCTGCAGCCTGAGCAGTTCTGGAACAGTCTCAGCGAGCTTGACCTGCCGCTTCTGCTTGTCGCCGCCCTGGTGTATTTCCTCGCCATGCTCATCATCGCTCTGCGCTGGCAAATCTTGCTGCGCTCGGTCAAACGCGTGCCTCTGGCCGCGCTCTTCAAGCTCGTCGCCATCGGCTACATGGGCAACAATGTCTATCCCTTGCGCGCCGGCGACGGACTGCGCATATTGCTGCTCCGCCGGGGGCATCAGGTAGCGCTGCTGCGCGCCACCACCGTCATCGCCGTCGAGCATCTCTATAATGGCACGACCATGATCGTGTTCATCCTGTTGGGTCTGGCCGCCATCGACCTGGAATCGCCGACAGTCGAGGCAATCGTCGGGCTGACCATGCCGCTTGTCAGCCTGGCCATCGTGGCTGCGCTCTTCCTGGCGGCGAAACCGGCTTTGCTGCGGCGGCTGGTGGGCTTGGCGGTCACAATCTTGCCGCGGGCTTTGGGGCAGGCTGCTCAGCGCTTTAGCGAAGATGTCATCGCCGGCCTGGAAGGCTTGCGCAGCCCCCGCCATTTTCTGGGCGCATTGCTGGTCTCCTTCCTGACCTGGGGCGTGGAAGCCGGCGTCTACTGGCTGGTGATGTTCGCCTTTGGCCTCGAACTGAACTACGCGGTCGCTCTGCTGCTGGTCGGCGCCGTGAATCTGGCCGGCTTGATTCCGGCGTCGCCCGGTCAGGTCGGCGTCAATGAATTCGTTGTCATCACGATTCTGACCGCCCTGGGCTTGCCTTCCGCCAGCGCCACCGCCTACGCCGTCGTCATCCATCTCGTCATTTGGCTGCCGCCGACGCTTCTTGGTTTCCTGCTGCTATTACGCCAGGGCATGGGCTGGTCGGATATCCGCCGAGCCGGCGAGACAGAGTCCACCGCTGACGAGCATTTGGAGAGCGCCTAAACGCTGATGGCGGTGTCGAAGTGCTTTATGAGCGGCGTCAGCTCCGCCCAGAAGGCGTCGGGGATGTCCAGCTGCGCAGCCGCCATGCTGGATCGCGCTTCCTCTGGCACGCGCGCCCCGGGAATCGTCGACGCCACTTGGGGATGGCGCGTGCTCCACTGCAGCGCAACCGCCAACATGGGCAGATCATGATCGGCGCAGAGCGCTTGTATCTTGCTGACCTGGTCCAGGCATTCCTGGCTGAAGACGCGATTGAGGTATTTGGTATCTTCTCGCGGCCCGGTCACCAGTAAGCCGCGTTCGAGCGGGGTCGCCGCTACCAGGCCGACATCGTGTTTTGCGGCTTCGGCGAAGATCTCGCGCTCGGCGATGCGATTGACGAGACTCCAGGAATCAGCGATGACGGCGGCGTCGAACTCGCCGGTTTTGATATATGCCAGGTTGGTCGCCGGATCGTTGGATGCCGTGCCGATATGGGAGAACAGCCCTTGCCCCTGCAAATGCCGCAGCGCGCCCAGTGCGCCGTCATCGGCCAGCACGCGCTCCATCGGCTGCTCCATAGCGTCATGAATGTAGACGATGTCGACGCGGTCCAGCCCCAGGCGTTCGAGGCTGCCATGAACGCTGCGTACAATGGCGTCAAAACTGAAGTCGTAACCCTCGTGGCTGCGCCCGGCTTTGGTCGTGATGGTGATCTCGCCCTTGGCTTCCGGCCGCTGCCGCAGCGCCTCGCCGATCATCGCTTCGCTGTAGCTGCGCCCGTAAAGGACAGCCGTATCAAAGAAGCGGCAGCCAGCGTCAATGGCCGCAACCAGGGTTTCCACGCCGAGTTCGCGGTCAATCGGGCTGGGCGCGCCTTCGTATTCACTGACGGTCTGGTTTTGCGTCGGAATGCCGACAAAAGCCGTGCCAATGCCCACGATCGGCAATTGCAGGTCGGTGCGGCCAAGGCGCTTGGCGCGCATCAGAAGGGCTTTGCTTTCACGGGAGCGCGACGGCTGAATTCGGCGTCGATCTGTTCGTCGGTCTTGCCGAAGCGCCGCCGCCGTCCGCCGTATGCCTCCAGCGCGCGGTGGAATTCCACGCGGTCAAAGGCCGGCCAGTAGGTCTCAGTGGTGTAGATTTCGCTGTAGGCGCCCTGCCAAATCAGGAAGTTGCTCAGCCGAAACTCGCCGCTGGTGCGGATAATCAGATCGGGGTCGGGCAGGTCGCTGGTGTAGATGTAGTCGCTGATGGTGTCTTCGGTAATCGCCTCAGCGGGAATGCCGTCGCGCACGATATTCTGCACGGCATGCACGATCTCGTCCCGCCCGCCATAGTTGAAGGCGACATTCAGAATCAGGCGCTGATTGTCGCGCGTAAACTGGCAAGCTTCCACGACTTTGCGAGCCAGCCGGCTCTCGATGCCGTCAAGCTCGCCGATATGGCGGATTTGTACGCCTTCATGGTGCAGCTCCTGCAACTCGCGGTCGATGACCATTTCCAGGATGCGCATCAGGAGCAGGACTTCGCGCCGCGGCCGCGACCAGTTCTCGGTCGAGAATGCGTAGATGGTCATGATCGATACGCCGAATTCGACTGCGGCCCGGATGATGCGCCGCAGGTTTTCCGTGCCCTGGCGGTGGCCTTCGGAGCGAGGCAAGCCGCGCTGCCGCGCCCAGCGCCCGTTGCCATCCATGATGATAGCGACGTGGGTCGGTACTTTCTCAAGGGGCGGCAGATCAATCAATTCCCGCCCGTTCTTTTTTGTCATGAGAACCATGAATGATTTCCGCTGCGACATTTCACTGGAGTGACGGTAATTTTTACACGGTCGCGCAGCCAGCTCCTCAGCGCCCGCGCTATACCTCCATGATGTCTTTCTCTTTGCTTTCGCCCAGCTCGCCAATCTGGCTGACGAAGTTGTCGGTCAGCTTCTGCACTTCGGCCTCGCCGCGTTTGCGGTCGTCCTCGGAGATCAGCTTTTCCTTCTCGAATTCCTGCAAGTCGCTGTTGGCTGAGCGGCGGATATTGCGGATGGCGACGCGGTTGTCTTCCATACGCCGGTTGAGAAACTTGACCAGCTCGAGCCGCCGCTCGCGAGTCAGCGCCGGCATGTTCAGCCGGATGTTGTCGCCGTCTACATTGGGATTGACGCCGATATCCGACTTCTGAATCGCCCTTTCGATATCGCGTATCGAGCCTTTGTCGTAGGGGCGAATCAGGATTTGCATGGCTTCGGGCGTGGAAATGCTCGCCAGTTGCCGCAGCTCGGTATCCTGGCCGTAATACTCCACCGTCATGCGGTCGACCAGGGCCGTGCTGGCGCGACCGCTGCGCATCCTGCTAAGCTCATCGCGGAATACCGACAAGGTCGATTTCATTTTGCCTTCCGCTTCTTCAAGAATGTCTTCAATCATAGGTCACGTCCCGTCTTGTCGCCCGTCAATTTACAGCGCTGAATCCGCGAGCCCGGACTGAACGCGCGCTGCGAGTAAACTGAATCGACATTGTGAATCGTCAGCCAACGATCCTATTGTATCGCCATTCGCCAGACAATGTAAGCGGAATGCCGAGCCGGTTGCCGGCCAATCGCCTCTAAAGAAGCGAAGGCTAACTAACCGCCAATCGACGGCATCCAGGAAGCGTAGGCGCCGCCAGCGGTGGTAATCTGCTGAATGTTCCCGCCAGCCGCGTCCATGAGAAAGAGCTGGTCCTCACCATCGTGCGTGGCGGTGACGACCAGGAACTGCCCGTCGCGACTGTAACTCGCGGCCCAGACACTGCTGGGCCCGGTGTAGATGATATTGCGGTCAGCGCCGTCCAGGTTCATGCTCGCAAGCGCGCGGCTGCCGCCGATGGTCGTCACGTACAAGATGCGCTGCCCGTCCGGGCTGAATACGGGCGAGGCGTCGCGAATGTCGTTGGCGGTGAGCAGCGTCGATTCTCGGCTCGCCAGATCCAACAGGCGGAGTTCCCAGCTGCTGGCGTCGCGGACGCGCCCGCCGGCTGTAAAGACGATAGCATCGCCGGTCGGGCTGTAGCGCGCGTGGCTGTTGCGCCAGCCGTCGCTGAAGAGGGGTTGCCGCTCATCGCCCGTCGGTCGCATGCGGTACAGGTCGAAGGTTTGGTCGCCACGTGAATCAGAAGAATAAACGATCCAGTCCCCATCAGGCGACCAGGCGGGCAAGCGATCCCAGACGGCGTTTTGCGTCAATTGCCGCAACTGCCCGCCATTTCGATTGGCCAGGTAGATCTCGAAGTCGCCGTCGCGATCCGACTGGAAAGCGATCCAGCGTCCGTCCGGCGACGGCTGCGGGTAGCTGCTGCTGCCGCCGGCATTGAAGCGCCGCTCCTCCCAGGTCGACAGGTCCAGCGTAACGATCTCGAAGAGCGGCTGGCTGGCTGCGCTGGAGTCTCGCCGGGCGAAATATACCAGCTCGCCGCTGGCGGCCTGGAGAGATGGGAGCAATGTTGGACCTTCGCGAACACCGACCGGCTGTATTGCTGGCCTGGCGGCGGTCGGCCGCGATTGAAGCTGAACGGCCTCGGCCGTGAAGGTGGCGTCAGCCGCTGCCGCCAGCGCAGCCAGCCCTACGTTCAAAGCGGAGTCGGCGCTTGCTTGAGTCGCCGGCGCCGGCGCCTGGGTAGTCGCGGATGCGACAGTTGTGGCGTCGCCAACTGCGGCGGCGCTGAGGGTTGCTGGAGCCTGGACGCCGTCGTCGGAAATGATGCCGAGAAGCGAGAAGGCGGCAAGCAGCAGGACGGATAGCAACAGGCAGCCGATGGCGCCGCCCGCGGCCACACCCACCCATGCCTTGCGAGCTCGCCCGACCGGCAGCAGTCGCCGCGTGAAGCGCAGCTTGATGTTTTGCGAAGTGTCTTCGCTCTTGGCGGCCGAACCGTTGGGCGCGGCCAGGGTGCGGCGTGGCGCCGGCTTCGCGGGCGTCGCCAGCTGCTCGAGGCCGGCCCGATCGTCGGCTGCTGGCGCCGGCAGATCGGCTGCCAGCCGCAGCGCTGCAGCCAATTCGCCTGCGGTGGCATAGCGCTTGTCCGCCTGTTTGTTCAGCGCGCGCAGGATGACGGCCTCGACGCCGCCGGTCACGCCGGGTTCGATATCGCGCGGGGAGGGCGGCGCCATGGTCACGTGCATCACGGCGATGCTGTAGGGCGTTTCGCTGTCGAAGGGACGGCTTCCCGTAATTAGCTCAAACAGCATGACGCCCAGCGAGTAAACATCGCTGCGGCCGTCGAGCGGCTCGCCGCGCGCTTGCTCGGGCGACATATAGCTGGGTGTGCCGACCACGCCCTGGGTGGTGATATTGCTGCCGCCTTCGCCCAGGATGCGGGCGATGCCGAAGTCGGTGATGAAGACGCCGCCGCCGTCATCCAGCAAGATATTGCTCGGCTTGAGGTCGCGATGGAGGATGCCGTTTTGGTGCGCGTAATCCAGGGCGGAGGCGACCTGCTCGACAATGCTAAGGACGCGCGGCAGAGGAATCCGCCCGGCCGCCAGCAATTCTTCCACCGATCCGGCGGGCATGTAACGCATGGCGATATAGGGCTGGTCCTCGAATTCGCCGAAATCGTAGACCGGCACGATATTGCGATGCTCAAGCTGCGCCACGATCCTGACTTCGCGTTCAAAACGCTGCAAGTAAGCCTCGTCATTCATGAAGACACTGGGCAGAAACTTCAGCGCCACGTTGCGGTTCATGGAGCGCTGGCGCGCGAGGAATACCGTCGCCATGCCGCCTTGGCCGACCTGGCTAAGTATCTCGTAGCCATTGACCACTTTTCCGATAAGACTGTCAGACATGGCGATTACCGCTCTGACTTCGCAGGTCCGCGGCTTGGCGGACTTGTTGCCGCAGCCCGAATCAAGAGCCGGGCCCGGTGACTTTGCGCCAGATTATAAGCCAAGCCCGACGTGCGCTTGAACACCCAAACCTGCTGACATAAGGGTATTGGAACGCACCTGCCCGTTGCACGCAAGCGGCCGGCGGCGGCGCGTGATTAACTTGACAGATTCCGCCTGAGGGCTGAAAATTGGTACGCAAGACGCGACCAAACCAATGGAGGCCGGTGACATGAGCGAGCGTCTCGTCACCAACTCCGCGCAATCCGCCGAGCTGCGTGTCCGGCTCATCACAGCGAGTGTGCTACTTCCCATAGCGATACTGGTTTCATTCGCCGGCGGCGAGTTGTTCTTCGCGTTGATCCTGCCGGTGATGGCTATCGGTATGCTCGAGTTTTATGTGATGGAGAAGGACACGCAGACCCAGGGCAGCTCGCTGACCGGGATACCGACCGGCATCGCCGTAGTCAGCGCCTTCTACCTGGAGCGGCAGGACGTATGGCAGCTGGCGCTGGCGCTCTGTGTAGCGGGCACATTTCTATTGGAGTTCGCGCGCCACCCCAAACAAGCAGGCCGGGCGCTGGCGCAGGTGGGCACGACGTTTTGCGGCGTTATCTACGTGGCCTTTCCGGCGGCGTTTATGGTCAGCATTCGCAATCAGCCCGAGGCGGGCTTGACCTGGGTCTTCGCGGTCTTCGCCATCACCTGGGGGACAGACACCTTCGGCTATGTCGTCGGGCGGCTCTATGGCAAGAAGAAACTTGCGCCCCTAATCTCCCCCAACAAGACCGTTGAAGGCGCGGTCGGCGGCATAGTAGGCGGCTGGGTCGCGGCTTGTTTGCTGCTGTTTTTTACTGAATCGCTGCAGCCGATGCTGATACCGATGGTGGCGATTGGCCCGCTGTTGGCGGTGGGCGGCGATCTTTTCGAGTCGGCCATGAAGCGCTTCTTCCGCGTGAAGGACAGCTACGTGGCGGGGTTCAACGTCTTCCCCGGTCACGGCGGCGTCCTGGATCGCATAGACGCGCTGGTTTGGGTGACCAGTTGGGTTTTCCTGTATTTGTACGTCGTGGGGATTCTTTAGGGCTTGTCCCTTTCATAGTCGCGCCAACCCGCTTTTTCTACCCCATCCCCCGGCCCCTTCCCCGATTCATCAGGGAAGGGGAGCCACGCTTGGCGAACATGGTAGACATTTGTCACCGTTTCCAAGCAACGCAATAAATTGACGTTCTGTTTTAGCTCAGTTCCAGCCTGCTTTGCATTTGATTCGCGGAAATGGACAAACCTGTATCTAAGCGGCTAAGCGACGTCGACAGATGTACGCAGTCGTTGAGTTGGCCTCGGCTTTGTAGCCGCCTGCGCGTTGCGCTATAATGTGTCGAGTTGGACACACACGCCGCCGCGCCCGAAAAGGTGTTCGGACTGGCGAGCGTCGACGCGCTGAAGGGAAAGCAGGGATCAGATGCCGAAATTCGAGACGCAAGTGCTGATCAACCGCCCGGTGTTCCAGGTGTTTCGCTATGTAGGCGACTTTAACAACGATGTACACTGGCGCAATGTGAAGAATGTCGGCATCACCAGCGGCGACCCTATACGCACCGGCTCGATGGTGGCGATGACGCGCCGCATTATGGGCCGCAACGGCTTCGTCAACAGCGATGTCACCGATTATGAGCGCAACCGCAAGATCGAGCTAAAAGGCTCGTACTGGGGATTCCCCTTCGTCTGCACGATTACCTTCGACCACCGCGGCCAGCAGACCAACGTACGCGAGACCCTGGATATCCGCACGCGCTGGTTTTTCTGGTTCGGCATTTATTTCAACTTGACGCTTAAAGGCGTGCTGCAACGCGAGTGGAATGCGCTAAAGCAGATACTCGACGGGCACGGCGACCGCAAGTCCTCGACGCCGCAGCCAATTCCACAGTAGTTTCATCAAGGCTGCGACTGACGCTGGTTGCGCTATTTTGGCGCGCCGGTTGCCCCGGTCTCCGACACGTAGTCCGCCAGCAGATACAGACTGGCGTGCCAGAAATACTGCAGGACCGAGCAGCTCGCGAAGACAGCGAATACCCACCAACTGGTCGCAAGCGGATCGACAAAGGTCAGTCCGAGGCCGCTCGGCGTGATGGCGTGCACCAGCTGCCAGCCCAGGTTGAATGCAATCGCCGTGATGCCGAGCAAGAGGAACTGCCGGAGAAGGTATCGGATGGTTGCAGTAAGGTTGCCGCGCGGATCGAACAGGCGCGCCGAGCGCGCGTCGATGGTCAAGCCTGCGTCTGCCGCCGCGTACAGCGCCAGGCTCACAAAGAAGATCAGCGTAACCAGCGCGCCCAGCCCGATTACCAGCACATGCGACGCAATCAGGCTGAGCGCCTCGTCCGGCGACATGAATCCCAGGGATGATACGATCCCAGGCGCCTGGGTTGGCGCGGCGGCCAGAGCCAGAAACAGAACGAAGTAGACCATCAGCACCAGCGATGTGATAGCCGGGCCGATGCCTCCTGGTCGAAAGTGGGACAAGTTTAGCGGCGCCAGCGAGTTCTGCCCGGCAATCACGCGTTGCAGCGAGGCGACGGAGGAACTGCGCAGCCAGAAGGTATGGAAGAGCGCAGACCCGAAAACCAGGAAGAGAATAACAATATACTCGAGATTTCCAGAACGCGCATAAGGACGATACGCGGCATCGAAGGCCGCGATTATCAACCACAGGAACAAGCTCTGCGCCAAGGCCAGCGAAGCCAGGCGCAGGGGACGGCGCAGTGGAAAGCGCAACGCGTTCAACAAGCTCATGCTCCAACCTCCTGCGCCAGGCCTACGCTTGTGTCGTCTTGCCTGCGTCCTAGGCAAAATCGATCTTGTCTTTGCCCGGATTGTACTCTTCGCCGCCAATGCCGATTTGCGTCGCGTACTGCGCAATCAGATGCTGCGTCGAGAAATGCTGCATCAGATTGAAGACGTAATAGATGACGATTGTCAGCGTGATGCCCAGCATGCCCGCGAGGCCGCCGAAAATACCGCCAAAGATGCCTTCGACGATAGCGCGGATAATGCCGTAGACGATTGACAGCGCGATCATATAGACCAGCAAGCCGGCGCCATTTGTCCAATTCTCGCGCGCGACGCCCATATTGCGCCGAATCTGAAAGGCAGCGCGGTGGTCGCCTTCAGCGGCGTAGCGCGCCATGCCCACGAAGTAGGCCCAGCCCATGACTGCCGCAATGACGACTGTCAAAGCGACGGCGACGATGACAAGCAGCGCGTTGATTGCGCCCATCGAACCGGTCACTTGCAGGATGATCCATTCCACGACCAGCAGTACGACAAAGAGAATCCAGTAAGCGACGCTGGACAGGAACAGATAGAAGCCGTCTTTGACATTCCGGCCGAAGTCGACATCCGGCATGAACTCGACATCGTCCCAGATTGAACGGATGACCGCGATGCTGTAGCCGGAGATCCAGAAGCCGCTCAAGACGGCCACAACGATCAGGCCCAGAACGCCGATCATTGGCGCGGCGCCCATGGCTTCCGGTTCGCCGCTTAGGTACTCGTTGGGATCCAGGTCATAGACCTGCGCCAGCAAGGGCGACCAGTCGTGCGAATTGAGCATCAGGCCGATGAAGACTGCAAAGGCAATGGTCAGCACCAGCACGATGCTGAGCACCTTGGCGAAATTCTGGAAGGGGTATCTGAAAGCACTGGAAAAACTCATGGGATTCCTCACAATCTCAAGCGGTTGGATAATTGTAACACGACAGACCGGGCGACAGGCCGGCGCTTAGCCTACTTCATCCAGACGATCATGCGCCGGCGGCGGCGCGGCTGACAGCGCCGAGATCTCGGCGTACCAATCGGGTGTCATGTCCACGTCCAGCGCGGCCAGCGACACCTCGAGCTGCGCCAGGTTGCGCGCGCCGATAATCGGCGCCGTGATCGCAGGATGCGCCATGACCCAGGCCACCGCCAGCGTCGCCGGGTGCAGGCCGCGCTCCCCGGCGTGGACTGTGAAATCAGCGGCGGTCTGATAGTATTCGCCCACGCCGTAGCGCTTGATATACATCTTGTTTTCGATGAGGCGGCCGGCCTCCGGTCGCGCCTCGGGACCATATTTGCCGGTTAGCAAGCCGCCGCCCAGCGGACTGTAGGGGATAACGCCGATTTCTTCGCTGGCCGCCATGGGCAGGATCTCGACTTCGGCTTGCCGCTTGACCAGGTTGTACATCGGCTGCAAGCATTCAATGCGCGCCAGACCCTCCTGCCGGGCGATGCCCTGCCCTTTCATCACTTGCCAGGCTGACCAGTTGCTGACCGCCGGGTAGAGTATCTTGCCTTGCCGCGCCAGGTCATCCAGCGCGCGCAGCGATTCGTCGATGGGCGTATCAGCATCGTAGTGGTGCAGGAAGTAGACATCAATGCGGTCGGTCTTGAGTCGCCGCAGGCTGTCTTCAACGGCGATTTGGATATGCCGGCGGGAGGCGCCGCCCTGGTTTACGTCAGCGCCGGTGCGGGATACCGCCTTGGTCGTCAGCACTATCTCGTCGCGGCAATCCTCGATCAAGTCGCCCAGGATCTCTTCCGAGCGGCCGCCGGCGTAAGTATTGGCGCAGTCGAAAAAGTTCACGCCAAGTTCGCGACAGCGGTTGAACATGCGCGCCGACTCGGCTTCGTCGGCGATATCGCCGAAGGACATGGTTCCAAAACAGAGCGGGGAAACCTTGACGCCGGTGCGGCCCAGAATGCGGTAATTCATCTGTCAGTTCCTTTCAGGATTCATTGAACATACGATCAGTCGTCGGCGGCCAGCTGACCCTGCGCCACCAGTTCGACGCGGCCGCCGACGCGGATATCGATCTCTCCGTTCGCCTGTGACGCCTCGAGATGCAGCAGCGAGGGACGGCCGATTTGATAGCCTTGCTCGCTGCGGATGGACACCCGGTCGCTGTTGAAGTAGCCGTGCTCGACGATGTAGCCGGCGATGCAGCCGTTGGCGCTGCCGGTGGCCGGGTCTTCCGGCGCGCCGTAGATGTCGTCCAATACGCGGACGTGAATGTCATTCGCCGGGTCCAGCGTCTCGGCGCAGAAGATAGCGGGAGCGATGGCGTCGTGCGCGCCCAGCAGCGCCCGCAGGCGGTCCAGGTTGACGCGCGCTCGCCACACCGCATCCAGCGACACCAGCGGCGCCAGGACGAAGGGCAGGCCGGTCGAGACTTCTTGAACGGGAAAGCGGGCGTCGATGTCGTCTTCCGACAGGTTAAGTATCCGCGCCAGGTCAGCCCGCGAGAACTGATGACCAAAACTGGGCGGATTTTGGCGCATCCAGAGCACGCCATCGTCGGCGAAGGTCACCGGAATCTGCCCGATGGGGAGGTTGAGCCGGAGCTCAGTCACCGGCCGCGTGAGGTATTCTTGCCGGATGACGAAAGCTGTGCCCAGGACCGGATGGCCGGCGAAATCGACTTCGACTTCGGGCATGAAGATGCGCACGTTGTAGCCGCCGTTCTCCGGCTGCGGCGAAGTCACAAAGGTCGTCTCCGAGAAGTTGATCTCCTTGGCCAACTGCTGCATCAACGCTGCGGGCGGGTCGCCCAGATAGACTGCCAGTTGATTGCCCGTATATTTCCTGCCGATGGTGAAGACATCGACGATGTAGAATTCCATGCGTGACATATCAGTCCCTCGTTTCTGCGCCAAGCGTTTCTTGCCAGCGCGCTGAGGGCTGCGGCGCGTAACCGCCCAGCAGACGGCCGTAATGCTGCGGACGCCGCTGATGCAGCAGCGGGAATAAGTCCAGGTAGTGCTCGCGCACATCGGCGCGCAGGGTAGCGTGTATCAGCTCATCGCGATCGCGGCCGGCTTGCGCCAGGATATTGCCCAGCGGGTCGCAGATGAAGCTGCTGCCGTAAAATGTGACGGCGTTCTCCTGTCCGACGCGATTGCAGGCGGCGATAAACAGGCCGTTGGCGACGGCGTGCCCGCGCATCACTGTTCGCCAGGCGGCGGCCGAGTCAAAGTCGGGCGCGGTGGGCTCGGAGCCGATGGCCGTCGGATAATAGATGAACTCGGCGCCCTCGAGGGCGTAGATTCGCGCCAGCTCGGGGAACCACTGATCGTAGCAGGTAGGCGCCGCCAGCTTGATCGCGCCGATGTCGTGCACCGGATATTGATCGTAGCCCTCGAAATAATCGGTCTCGTGATAACCGGCGCCGGAGGGGATATGCACCTTGCGGGTGAAGTGGCGCAGTTCGCCGCTCGGGTCGTGAATGGTGGCGGTATCCCAATGATTGCCCCGGCTGTCGCGTTCAAACAGACTGCCGACGAGGCTTACGCCATGACGGCGCGCCAGCTCGCTGAAGAAGCGATCCGAGACGCCGCCGCGCAAAGGCTCCGCCCAGGCGAAACCGGCCGCATCGCGCACGCCGGGGAAATAAGGCAGTATGCTGAATTCGGGCAAGCAGATCAGCGACGCGCCGGTCGCGGCCGCCTCGGCGACCAAGTTGCGATAGAGCGCCATAGTCGATTCCTGCTGCCCGGTCCAGTGCCCCTGCGCCAGGGCGATGTGCAGGTCTTTCATGATGCGTTCCCACTGTCGATGACTTGCTGAGCGGCGCGCTGCCCGCTGAAATAAGCGCCGTGCACCATTGCCGTGAGATGGTGCGGCGCGCTGGCCTCGCCGGCCCAGTATAGCGGCGGGGTTGGCCGCGCCAGTTTTTCGCGGGCGTCGTAATGGCCCGGCAAGCAGACGCTGTAGCCGCCCAGGGCGAACTCATCTTCGGGCCAGTTGACCCAACGGGCCTTGACGTATACCAGGTCAGGCCGGTCGATTTCGCGGCGCAGGGTTTCCAGTCCCTGTATCAGGGCCGCCCCTTCACCCAGCGGCAGCAGCTCGCGGGCGTAATCGCCCGTGAAGAAGGCGGTCCAGACGACCTGCCCGCTTTCGCGACCCAGTGAAGGCGACCACCACATAGGCGGATTTCCCTTGGCGTAGATGGCGCCGATGGAGGGATCCAGGATGTGCTCCTCGAATAGATAGACCATTTTCATCACCGGTCCCATCTTCAAGCCCGCCAGCGCCTCTTGCTTGTGCTGCGGAAGGGCGGGCGTGAACGCGACCCGTCCGGCTTGCAAGACGCCCAGCGGCAAAGTCACTATGGCGGCGTCCGCGCGGTGGACAGCGCCTGCTGCGGTCGTCACTCGTGCAGCGCTCGTCCAGTCGATGGCGTCGACGACGCTCCCCAGCCTGATGTCCAGCCTCTGCGCCAGCTTCTTGTAATACGCGTCATATCCGTCCAGGATGCGGTAGTCGCTGTGGTCATCGGCGCCGTCGCTGTCTACCCCCCTCGGTCCCCCCGACAAGTCAAGAGGAAGTTCAAGGTGGGCTTTGGCGTTCAGGTAACGCAGGCTCTCGCCCTCGGCGTTGGCGAAGGAGCGCTGCACGTAGCGCATCTGCTGGTCGCTGAAACCGATCCGCCGCAGGTAAGCGCCCAGGTTTTCGTCGTCCGCCGGTTCGGGCGCATCGCCCAACTCCCAGGATCGCGTCGCGTCCAGCTCGGGTGAAGCGACGCGCGCTTCGCCCATCGTCAGCCACTGGCCATCTTCCGTGCGGATCATGGAGTCATCGCTCTTGTTCCAATGCCAGGTCCTCAGTCCCAGCTTCTCCACCCAGCGCCAGGTATTGACTTCGGGCGAGCGGCCGTGGATCAACTCAGCGCCGAATTCGACCGGGATGTCGGCGAAATCGCGACTGGTCCAGACGCGGCCGCCGATGCGATCACGGGCTTCCAGCACGGTCGCGGCGATACCGGCTTCGCGCAAATGCCAGGCCGCTGACAGCCCGGCGATGCCCGCTCCGATGACCAGCACGCTCATCGATTAGCCATTCCGCTTGTAGTCCGGATTGTCCCAGACGATCAAGACGCCTGCATTTCCGGCAGCCGGTTCGTCCACGTAATCAGTGATGACGCGTTCGGCGCGGAAGCCGCGGTTCATCTGCATGGTCACGGTGGGGTCTTTGACTTCGCGCGCGATGACCTTCTCGCCGTACGCGCCCACGCTCATCTCGCCCGCCTGCTGGCTGTATCCCATCAGCATACCGACCGCGTACCAGCCGCGCAGATTGAGGCGGCGGGCCAAATCGAAGCGCGCTTGGTACAGCCCCGTGCCGATGCCGTGACCCTGATACATGGGGCGAACGGCCATTTCGACGCCGTAGAGCCAGTCGCCTTCGGGTTCGTGCGCGCTGATTCGCAAATCGCCAATGGCATCCAGCCAGGGCAAGACGGGAGCGCTGGGCGGGCGCGACGTGCGCATGGTGACTGCCATTCCCACAGCATGGCCGGCGCCGGGGCCGCTGATGCGAATCGCGACAAATTGGCCTTCGGGGAAGCGTTTGCTCTGAGCGAGAATATCATCCGCTGTAAAGCAGTCGCTGCAGTCGTCGCCCGGCCGAACGCCATAGGCGTCGCGGAAGGCGAAACAGGCGCTGGTGGCATGCCAGTCAGCGGTATTCATGATAGCAATGCCAGGCAGCGTCGCGAGCACATCCTTGCGATCGAACCTGTCAAGCCACCATGAGTCGAGGCTCATTACCAAGACCTTCTGGCCCCGCTCATTGATGTAATATTTGCGCCCCTTGTCATCTACTTGATAATTGCGCTCCTTCGCGGCGTCCTCAATGAGATGCTTCTGAATCTCCGGCCAGTCGTGGTCGAAAGCGCGCCGCAACGCGTCCAACTCAGTCTCGTCATTTGGCATCAGTCGTGTCCTTGCGCGCTTCATAAAGTCGGGCGCGTAGCGTTTGCCCATACGATACGTTACTATGGTGTCAGAGATTATAGCAAATCGCTATTTGGCAGGCAGCGAAGTTTATGTCATTACGATTCCGGCGGTTGCAGCAGAACGGCTCGTTGCTGGCGCTGCCCACCATCGCCTGGCTGCTCATCTTTTTTGTGCTGCCGCTGGTGATTGTGCTGGTCGTCAGCTTCATGTCGCGGGGCCGGGGCGGCGTGGCGATCATGCCTTTCACGCTCAGCCATTATGCGCGCGCGTTTGACGTCTTCTTTATCATTCTTCAGCGCTCAATTGGTCTGGCGGCGCTAGCCACCGTCATCTGCCTCGTAGCCGGTTATCCGCTGGCCTTTTTCATCAGCACGCGGCGGCGGCGCCTGGCGCGGCAGATTGCGCTCTTCCTGGTCATCCTGCCCTTTTGGACCAACTTTCTCATTCGCACTTACGCCTGGCGCATTCTGCTGGGCGAGCAAGGCACGATTAACGGCCTGCTGCTGAGCCTGGGCTTGATTGACGATCCGCTGACCCTGCTGAATACGCAGTTCGCGGTGCTGGTGGGCCTGGTTTACGGCTTCCTGCCATTTATGGTTTTGCCCATATACGCCTCGGTCGAGCGCTTCAACTTTCGCTACGTAGACGCCGCGCACGACCTGGGCGCGAATGACTTCCGTACTTTTTTACGCGTGGTGCTGCCTTTGACGATGCCAGGCGTCCTGGCCGGCTGCGCGCTGGTTTTCATCCCGTCGGTGGGCGCATTTGTCACGCCCGATTTGTTGGGCGGAACCAAAGGGCTGATGATCGGCAATTTGATCAACAAACAGTTCGGCGGTTCGGGCAATATGCCGCTGGGGTCGGCCTTGTCCATCGTGATGATGGCGGTGGTGATGCTGTCGCTGCTGGTATATGTCCTGGCCAACCGCCGCGACCGGAGAGCTTGAGGCGCGCTCATGCTAATCAGCGAAGGCGCGATGCAGCGCAATCGGACGGTACGCCGGCTGGGGCAAGCCGGGCTGTGGCTGAATCCGATAGTCGCCTACTTTTTCCTCTGGGCGCCCATTTTGGTGCTGGTGCTCTTCTCGTTTAATTCGAGCCGTTCAGTCGCTTCCTTCACCGGCTTCACGCTGAAGTGGTACGGCAACATCCTGAACAACGTCATGGGCGCGGAGAGCGCCTTCTCGACCGAGATCATGCTCAACGCCTTTCGCAACAGCCTCTTCGTTGGCGCGGTGGCGACCGCGATCTCGACTGTGCTCGGCACGATGATCGCGCTCGCCATGGCGCGCGGCAGATTCCCGGGCAAAGGGCTGATTGACGGCCTGCTATTTCTGCCGGTGGTCATCCCGGAGATCACACAGGCGATATCGCTGGCGATCTTCTTCAAAGTCGCCTTCGACTGGTTCGCGCTGATCAGCGGCGAGCGCGTCTTCCCCGGCTTTCATACCATCATCGCGGCGCATGTCACGTTCAACATTTCTTACGTGGCCATCGTGGTGCGGGCGCGGCTGGCGGATATGAACCCGCGGCTGGAAGAAGCGGCCAATGACCTGGGCGCCAACCCCTGGCGCGCGTTCTGGCGCGTGACCTTTCCGCTGATCTTGCCCGGCGTGATATCAGGCGCGCTGCTGGCCTTCACGCTCTCGCTGGACGACTTCGTCATCACCTTCTTCACAGCCGGCGTCGGCACGACCACGCTGCCGGTATTCGTCTACGGGCTGCTCAAGCTGACGGTCACGCCGGAGGTAAACGCTATCTCGACAATCATGATGGTCTTGAGTACGCTTCTGATCGGCATTTCCCTGGCAATGCAGGGGCGCAGCGCGTCCCGTATTTAGTCCGATTCTTGTCACAGGAGGAATTACGTCATGAAAAAGATAGGTATATTGTTGTTGGTACTTTTGCTGTTGGCGCCGAGTGTACTGGCGCAGGATATGGAGCGCGAGCCCTGGACTTGTCCTGAAGGCTACGACGGACAGACCCTGAGCATATTCAACTGGTCGACCTATATCGCTGAAGACACCGTGCCCAATTTCGAAGAAGCCTGCGGCGTCACGGTCAATTACGACATTTACGAGAGCAATGAAGCCATGCTGGCGCGCATCCGCCAGGGCAACCCGGGCTACGACATCGTCGTTCCCAGCGGCGGCACGGTCCAGCGCATGGCGGAAGAGATGCTGCTGATTCCGCTCGACCTGGGGATGATCCCCAACGTTGCCAATGTGATACCGGACCTGCTGGGCGCGGCTTACGATCCCGAGAACAAGTACTCCCTGCCCTATCAGTGGGGAACGGTCGGCGTCGGCTACCGCACCGAGGTTTTCCCGGACGGGATTTCGTCCTGGGACCAGGTATGGGATCACGATGGCCCGGTCGCCTGGCTGGATGACCGGCAGACCATGCTTGGCATCGCCCACCTCTACCTGGGCAACGACCCCAACACCACCGACGCCGACGAAATAAGCGCCGCCCGCGATTACCTGATCGAAAACGGCGGCAATGTCGTCACCGTGGCGGCTGATGACGGCCAGGTCTTGCTGGAGCGCGGCGATGTCGATATCGCCATCGAGTACAACGGCGACATTTTGCAGATCTCCTGGGATTGCGAATGCGATGACTACGCCTATGCCATACCGGACGAAGGCAGCAATGTCTGGATTGACAACTTGTCTATCCCGGTCGACGCGCCCAACCCCGAGCTGGCGATGGTTTTCATCGACTACATTCTCGACGCCAAGGTCGGCGCCGACCTGACCAATTACATCTGGTACGCCTCGCCTAACCAGGCGTCAATTGAGTCCGGCTATATCGACGAAGAGATTCTGAATGACCCGGCCATCGTCCCGCCGGCGGAGCAAGTGGCGAAGCTCTTCGCGATCATTGATGTCGGCGCCGAAGCCGAGGAGCTGATCAACAACGCCTGGGATGAGTTGCTAATCTTCCTGGGGCAATAGCCCCCACCCCCTAACCCCCTCCCCCAAAATGAGGGAGGGGGAACTTTCCGGGCAAGCGGCAATGAAAACTTACGATGTTGAACTGAAAGACATCGTCAAGGAATTCGATTCCGGCGGGAACACTGTCCGGGCGGTTGACCGCGTCAGCGTCGAGATTGAGGACGGCGAATTCTTCGCGCTGCTGGGCCCCAGCGGTTGCGGCAAGACGACCACGCTGCGGCTCATCGCCGGCTTCGAGCAGCCGACCTCCGGCCGCGTTCTCATTCGCGGACGCGCCATGGAAGGCATCCCCGCCTATCACCGGCCGGTTAACACGGTGTTTCAGGATTACGCGCTTTTCCCGCATCTGAGCGTCGAACAGAACATCATGTTCGGCCTGCAGATGGAGGGCGTCAACAATAAAGCGGCGCGCAAGCGGGCGCGGGAGGCGCTGGAGCAAGTGCGGCTGCCCGGCGTCGGCGAGCGCAAGCCGCATCAGCTGTCCGGCGGGCAACAGCAGCGGGTGGCGCTGGCGCGCGCCTTGGTGAAGCAGCCGGCCGTGCTGCTGCTGGATGAGCCGCTGGGCGCGCTCGATCTAAAGCTGCGCAAGAATATGCAATTTGAACTCAAGGCGCTGCAGCGCGATGTCGGCATCACCTTCATCTATGTGACGCACGACCAGGAAGAAGCCATCACCATGGCCGACCGCATCGCCGTCATGAATGAAGGCGTGATGCTGCAAGTCGGGACGCCCAAAGAAATCTACGAGCGCCCTGAAACACATTTCGTGGCCGACTTCATCGGCGAGACCAACTTCATCCCGGGGACCTTGCTGGGGCGGAGCGAAGGCGGCTACGGTCAAGTGCAACTGGCGGATGGCGCAGTTGTACGGGCGCGGCTCTCGCATGCGCTGGGCGAGCACGCAGGCGCAGTCACGGTGGCCATCCGCCCGGAACGCATCGGCATCGCCGCCGAGGGCGACCAGCCCGAAAGCGACCGCCTGACCATGCTCGACGCAGTACTCGCCGAGAGCCAGTACATCGGCACCGACACCCGCTACACGCTGGCGCTGGCCGGTGAAATCGAGTTGGTGGCGCGCCTGCAGAATGTCAGCAGCCGGGACGCCGCCGACTTTCAAAACGGGCAGCGCGTCAAGGTGTACTGGGGCGAGTCGAGCGCGACGGCGCTGGATAAATAGCCGGGTTCGCTAACGATGCCGATAGTCTCCGATTTAATTGTTTTTGCGGCGCGGCGATGGGCCTGTGGTATCATCGGCATACGACTCGCGAATGAAACTTGAGCGTCTGATGATTAGCCCGGATCAGGTGAGAACAATCGACAGCGGCGACTCCGCCTGCCAAAAGCCGGTGGACGCGCTGACCGGCTTCGAGGTGACGGCGGACTTCGAGCGCTTCAATCAGAAGTACGATATGTTCAACCGCGCCGTCTGGGATGACGAGGTGCGCTCGGAGCGGGCCAACAAGTTCTTCGAGTCTTACTTCACCGATCTGGCGCAATTCCGCAAGGTCGAGGGCTTTCAGCATCGAGACTACGCGCTGCGCAACGCCGCCTGGTATATCGCCGATTTCACCGCCGACTTGCTTGAGCTGTCCGGCGACCGCAAGGAAGGTTTCCTCGATTCCTACACCATGTTCCGCGAGGGCGCGACGCGCAAGAGCCAGGCCAGCGCGGAAGAGCACAGCGCCGAGCTCAAGCGGGCCGGCCGCTTCCTGGGCGCCGACGCCATAGGCATCTGCGAATTCGACCAACGCTGGGTCTATACCCACAATTACAGCCGCCAGAAACTGACGGCGAAAGCAATGGACTTGCCCGACGACTTGACGCATGCGGTCGTCATCGTCAACGAAATGGACCACGCCACCATCGAAACCGTGCCCTCGGCTTTGAGCGGCGCCGCCACCGGTCAAGGTTACAGCCGCGACATCATCGCCGTGCTGTCCATCACCCAGTACATCCGCAACCTGGGCTATCGCGCGGTGGCCAGCCTGAATGACACGGCGCTCTCTATCCCGCTGGCGATACAAGCCGGCCTGGGGCAATACGGTCGACACGGTCTGCTGATCACGCCCGAGTTTGGCCCGCGCGTGCGCATCGCCAAGATCTTTACCGATCTGCCGCTGATCGCCGACCGGCCGATCGACTTTGGCGTCACCGAGACCTGCAATATTTGCCAGCGCTGTAGCACGGCTTGCCCGGTGAAAGCGATTCCCTTCGACGAGCCCAGCTTCGACCGGCATGACGGCGTCTCCCACCTCAAGGGCATCCGGAAATGGACCATTAACGCCAAGCAATGTTTCAAGTTCTGGGCCAACCAAGGCACGGACTGTTCGATCTGCATCCGCGTTTGCCCCTACAATCGCGATTTCTCGAAGCTGATAAACCGCGCGCTGCGCTGGATGCTGGGCAACCGCTGGCGAGGTCTGGCGCTGTGGCTGGACGCCAAGCTCAAACAGGGCGAGCGCAAGACGGCAGGCTGGTGGTGGCGGCGCCCGGCTGATGGCTGAGTCGGCGCCGGTCGCGCAATCCCGCGACGCTCTACAAGCGCTGCGAGCGATTGCTCGGACGAAACGCAATCGCGCGGTCTACGCGGCAATGCTCGCCTTTGCCCTCGCCTGCCTCGAACGCGACCTGACACAGACCGCGGCCGATACGCTGGCCTACTTGTTGCAAGATTCGGGCGTCAGCGCGACTGTCCGCGCCGAGGCGGCTGAGACCTTCGCCGAGCTGGAAAGCCGCATTTGCCCGCGTGTCATACTGGATGCGCGCAGCTTCGCGGACGGCATGGACTTGGCGACCATGCTGGCGTATCTGCTCGACGTCATCGGGTCGGAGACGACTTGACGATTGGGCTACGCCGAAGGCCACCGCTTGACCGGGCAACTCCCGCTTTGCTAAGCTGAATGCCGCGCCGTGAACTGGAGACTGAGCTCTGTGCAACGATTAAGCGCGCTTTCGCTGGCTACACCGCTGCGCATCGTAGTGGCGCTGTGCTGGTCGGCGCTCTTGACGCTGCTGCTGCTGCAAGGCGAAGCGGATCCGGTGATCGATCTGGGCCTGCCGCGCGGCGACAATACCCTGGCCCGCGAGTTGGCCTTCAGTACGCTGCACCTGCTGGCCTTCGGCTTCACCTGCGCCTGTTGGTATTGGGCGCTAAGCCGCGCCGCGACGCCGCGACGGGCGCTGTTTGCTGCTTGCGTCATCGCCATAGCGCTCGGCGTCGCCACCGAAACCTTGCAATCATATACGCTGGATCGCCACGCCTCCTGGCTTGACCTGGTCGCCAATATCGGCGGCGCCTTGCTGGCGGCGCACGTCATCCGGCGGCGACGCCCTTCCGGCTAGTCCGCGCAAAACATGCCTCGCCTTATTCAGCGCCGTTGCGGGTCGATTGTCTCTAAGCTGGCTCTCATGCTAAGATGACGGAAATCCGCGAATAGGAAGGCTGACGATGACCAGACTGCTCCTGATCTTGACAGTCGCGTTGGCGGCAATCGCAGCAGGCAACGCAGCAGCGCAGCCCGGCGATCAGTTCGTCTACGCCTATAAATCCGGCGATCTGTGGAAGTTCAATCTGGCTGACGACAGCGCCGCGCAGCTCACGCAATGGGGCTACACGAGCGGGCCGCTACTGGCGCCGGACGGGCGCGCCCTGGCCTACCTGTCGACTTCGCCGGAGTTTATCGCGCATTTCAAGGCGGGCATCGCCGCGCAATCCGACGGAAGCGCGCCGGCCAACATCTGGATAATGGACATCGCCAGCGAGAGCCATACGCTCATCGCTGATCAGTCGGGCGCGAGCATGGCCGGTTACTTGCGCTCGCCGCCGGCCTGGTCGCCGGACAGCCGCAAGCTGGCCTGGCTGGAGCTGGATGCCGGCGCTGCGGACGGGGAGGCGGCATTAAAGCTGTACGACATGACCGCGAACGTCATTTCGCTGCTGGCCGAAAACGTCAATCTCGGCTCGCAAGGCGGCAACGGGGTGGACATGCCGATCCTGCGCTGGGGATATGGCGGCATCGCCAAGCTGCGACGCGTTGACCCGGCAAATGGACAAGCCGGGGCGCATTTCATCGACTTCTACGACGCGGCAAGGGGCGCCGCGACCAGTTATAACTTGGGATTAGATGCAAGCCGCGCCGAGCCGGTGCGAGACTTCGTCTGGGTAGATCACCTGGGCAGTAGCCTGGTGGCGCTGCAAATCCAGGACTACTGGGAGATCATCAACCCGCACGACGGGACGCGCTTGCGGCTGACCGATCCGCCGCGATTGAAAAACCGCTCTATCTCCGGCGCCATGCAATTGATACCCGCCTCGGTCGCCAACGCCGACGGCGACTGGGACATCCACTGGTACGCCACGACCGGCGCCAATCTGCAATACTCAAACTACATAAGTCCGCGCGTAAATGACAACTTCCTGCCAGCGCTGTCCCCCGATGGCGCGGAAATGGCCTGGCGCAGCGGCGACGGCGTCGCGCATTGGCGCATCAGCATGAGCGAGGGCAATCGCGCCTTGGCCAGCGGCAGGGGTCTTGGGCGCGTATTTCCCATTCCCGAGCCCGTCAGCGTGGTTTGGGCGCCGACCGAGTGGGTCACGACCGGGTCGGTGGCGGGGGCGCCGGTGCTGCTGTCGGCCTCGGTCAACTGCGGTTTGCTGCCGCTGCTGAACGCGGGCCAGAACGCGATTGTGGGCCCGGACTTGTCCTTGCGCGTCCGCAGCGAGGCCATGACAAGCGGCGAGGTAGTGGGCAGCCTGGAAGACGGCGCTGTAGTCGCCATTGACGAGGGCCCCGTTTGCGCCGATGGCTACAACTGGTACTCCGTCAGCAATGACGACATCAGCGGCTGGACGGCCGAAGGCGGTGGCGGCAGCTACTGGCTGCTGTATCACGTGGCTTGTTCGGATAGCCCGGCCACCCGCCTGACCACTAATATGACCGCGACCGCCAAGGGCGACCGAGTCGTCAACATACGCGATGGCGCCGGCACTGAGAACACGGCAGTCGTATGGGCGGTGGCGGCCGGCGACGAATTCGTCGTCACCGGTCAGCCGCAATGCGGCGCTTCGGGGTTGCGCTGGTATCCGGTTCGGATTGACGAGAAACTGGGTTGGATCGCCGAGGGCCAAGGCCTGTTCTATTGGATCGAGCCGGTCGAGGGCTAATCCGGCTGATAATCGGGATTGTCCCAAACGATGAGCGTGGCCCAATTGTCGGAGGCGTCGTCTTCAATATAATCTCGCAGCAGACCGCGCACGGCGAATCCGCGATTGAGCTGAAAACTTAGTGTGCTGTCGTAGAGTTCGCCCGCCACAACCTTGTCCACGTAAGCCTGCGGTGTCAGACGGGCCTTGTGGTCAGCATAACCGGGGATGAGCCCGCCGGCCACGATGCCGCGCCTGTTCAAGCGCCTGACAATGTCCATGCGCGCCCGGTATAGCAGCGAGCCGACGCCGCGCCGCCTGAAATCCGGATGTACGCTGATGTCGCCGCCGTAGTACCAATCGCCGTCGGGGTCGTGCGCGCTGTAGAAGCCGCCGTCGATGATCCCCTGAAAGCTGTGCTGCGCCTGCTCGAAGTCAAAGTCGATCAGGAAGCCCGACCCCAAGCCGATGACGCGCTCGCCATGCAGGGCGACGAAATTTCCTTCAGGGAACAAGCGGCAATGATTGAGGAAGTGCTCCGCGCGCATCAGTTCGTCCGCGCCCAGCGTGGGAAAACAGTCGCGCTGCAGCTGCTCCAGAGCGGCCGCGTAACGCGGGTGGATGGTGTCGATGCGGATTTCTGCGCTCAACGTGCGTCCTTCGTCTGCGCGCGCCAATTTGCGCGTAACGCCAGTGTAGCCTCGGCGCGCGCCGCCGGTCAACGGTTTGCCGGCCTGTGGACTGATTGGACTGCATTGGACATATTCTAATTGGCCGCCTTGCCCTAGGATAGTCAGCAGAGACATTGGCGAGCGAGCAGGAGCCGGACATGACGACGAACGGACATCAGCAGAATGGCAGTGAAAAAGGCACGGACAAGGTCAAGCGCGGCTTGGCGCAGATGCTCAAGGGCGGCGTCATTATGGACGTGGTAACGCCGGAGCAAGCGCGGATCGCCGAAGACGCCGGCGCGGTCGCCGTGATGGCGCTGGAGCGCGTGCCGGCCGATATCCGCGTGCAGGGCGGCGTGGCGCGCATGAGCGATCCCGACATGATCGAGGGAATCATCAATGCCGTCTCCATCCCGGTGATGGCGAAGGCGCGCATCGGGCACTTTGTCGAGGCGCAGATCCTGGAAGCGCTGGGCGTCGATTATATCGACGAAAGCGAAGTCCTGACGCCTGCTGATGAAGAGCATCATATCAACAAGTGGAAGTTTTCCGTTCCTTTCGTCTGCGGCTGCCGCAACCTGGGCGAAGCGCTGCGCCGCGTCAACGAAGGCGCCGCCATGATGCGCACCAAGGGCGAAGCCGGCACCGGCGACGTGGTCGAAGCCGTGCGCCACGCCCGCGCCGTCAACGGCGAAATCCGGCGCCTCAGCTGCATGGACGATGACGAACTCTACACCTACGCCAAGGACATGCGCGCGCCCTATGAGCTGGTGAAAGAAACGGCGGAACTGGGCCGCCTGCCCGTGGTCAACTTCGCGGCCGGTGGCGTGGCCACGCCGGCTGACGCCGCGCTTATGATGCAGCTGGGCGTGGACGGCGTATTCGTCGGCAGCGGCATCTTCAAGAGCGGCAGCCCCGAAAAACGCGCCAAAGCCATCGTGAACGCCGTCACGCATTATACCGACGCCAAGATTCTGGCGGATGTCAGCCGCAATTTGGGCGAGGCCATGGTCGGCGTCAACGTGACGCCCGACGAGGTCATCCTGGGCAAGCGCGGCTGGTAGGCGCAGTCGAATCAGATAAACTCACAGCCGGTATGTCACCGTCTTCGACCTGCCGGCTGTAGCCCCGAATTCCCTTTGCCAAACCAGACGCGAATTACCACTGGAATCGGCATCGTCCGATTCCACGACTCGACTCGACTAGAAGCCTTGTCATTCTGCTTGACTACTGTCTGTCATGCCGAATCCCGGTGAACTCGGTGTACTCGGTGGTCAATTAGTTTTTCCTGGCAACTACTTCCTTGCCGCCCGCGCCTTGCGCCTTAGCGCCGCGCTTGGTTATGCTTGCGGGTGCTAATTCAGACGATGCCAGACGAAAGAGACAATATGACATTCAAGACAATTCATGACCTGGAGACGCCGAGCGTATTGATCGACCTCAACCTGATGGAAGCCAATATCGCCACCATGCAAAGCCGCTGCGACGAGCTGGGCATCGCCTTCAGGCCGCATATCAAAACGCATAAAATCCCGGACATCGCGCGCCGGCAGCTGGAAGCGGGCGCAACGGGCATCGCCTGCCAAAAGGTCAGCGAGGCGGAAGTCTTCGCCGACGCCGGCTTCGACGACATTCAGATTCCCTACAATATCGTCGGCGCGCGCAAGACCCGGCGTCTGGCGGCGCTGGCCAAGCGAGCCAAGGTGACAGTGACGGTCGACAGCCAGCCGGTGATCGACGGCATCGCAGCGGCGGCGCACGAACTCGACGCGACGATTCACATGCTGGTCGAGCTGGTGTCCCTGGGCCTGCGCACGGGCACGACGCCCGAGGTCGCCCTGGCGCTTGCCACGCACATCCAGGCGAGCGACAATCTGCGCTTTGCCGGCGTGATGATTTATCCATCGGATGCCGCCATTCGGCCGCGCCTGCTGGAGACGCTGGCGCTGCTGGAAGCGGCCGGTGTCCCGGTCGAGATCATCAGCGGCGGCGGCAGCGGCGCTGTCAGTGACATGCATCTGCTGCCCGAGCTGACCGAGATGCGCGTCGGCACCTGCATTTTCTGGGATTGGAACAGCGTCAGCGTGGGCTACGCCGGCTTCGAGGACTGCGCCATGCGCGTGCGCGCCAGCGTGGTCAGCGCCAACGAACCGACCCGCGTCATCCTGGATAGCGGCAGCAAGTCGATCCAGTCGGAGACGGTCGAGGGACAATTCGGCTATATCGCCGAATATCCGGCGGCGCGCCTGTACAAGGTCAACGAGGAGCATGGCTACGTCGACTTCAGCGCCTGTGATTCTGCGCCTTCTGTTGGCGATATCGTAAACATCATTCCCGTGCATACTTGCGTCGTAACGAATCTGCACAATCAGCTCTACGGCGCGCGCGGCGACAGCATTGAAGTGGTTTGGGATGTGGCGGCGCGAGGCCTGGTCTGGTAGCGCGGCGCCCGGCAGCAACTATTGATTTGAACGAAGGACTGGAGATTTCATGTTAGTCATTGACGCGCATCTGGACCTGTCCTGGAATGCCCTGCAGTGGAATCGCGATTTATTGGAATCGGTGAACACCATCCGTGCCAAAGAGGGGCGGATGGCTGGCAAGGGGCGGGCGCAGAATACCGTCGCTCTGCCCGAGATGCGGCGCGGTCGCGTGGCGGTAAGTTTCGCCACCATGCTGGCTCGCTCTACCGGGCAGACTGCGGCGCATATCGATTTCGGCTCGGGCGCGCAGGCCTACGGCATCGCGCAGGGACAGCTGGCTTACTACCGCGCGCTGGAGGCTGATGGCCATGTGCGTGTATTGGAGGATGCGCCCGGCTTGCGGGAGCATATTGCCGAGTGGGAACGCTGGGAGGAGAGCGGCGCCGAACTCTCGGATACACCGCCGCCGGGTTTCGTCATCAGCATGGAGGGCGCCGACCCCATTCGTGATCCCGGCCAGCTCGAAGCCTGGTGGGCGGCGGGATTGCGCCTGCTCGGTCCGACGCACTATGGACCGGGGCGTTATGCCGGCGGCACCGGTACCGAGCTGGGGCTCACTGACCTGGGCAAGCCGCTGCTGCAAGAGATGACCCGGCTGGGCATGCTGCTGGACCTGACCCATCTGTCAGACGAAGCATTCTGGGAAGCGGCTTCGATTTACGACGGCCTGGTCCTTGCCAGCCACAACAACTGCCGCGCATTGGTCCCGCATCAGCGTCAATTCAGCGACGAGCAGCTCAAGCTGATTTTCGAGCGCGATGGGGTTGTCGGCGCCGCTTTCGACATCTGGATGCTGCAGCCGGGATTCGTGCGCGGCGGCAGCAACGAAGCCGTATTCATCGACGATGTCGTCGACCACATCGACCATGTCTGCCAGCTGGCGGGGGACAGCCGTCACGCGGCCATCGGCACGGATCTCGATGGCGGATTCGGGCGCGAACAGTCTCCTAGCGACCTGGACACAATCGCGGATTTGCAGCGATTGCCGGGCAAGCTGGCGGCGCGTGGATACGCCGAGCCCGACATCAAGAACGTCATGTACGGCAACTGGCTGCGCCTGCTCTATGCCGCCTGGGACTAGGCGCTGGCCGCCCGCGCGAGGCTAAGCAAGCAGCGGAAGCATCTGCCTCAGCGCCCGATTGAGCAGCGGCGGCTCGGCCGCGAAGCAAAGCCGCAGGTAGCCCTCCCCTTGTGGGCCGAAGGCGGCGCCCGGCGCCAGACCCACGCCGCATTCATGCAAGACTCGTTCGGCAAAGGCGTAGCTGTCGGCCACGCCCTCAACGCTGAAGAAGGCGTAGAAAGCGGCGCTCGGCAGCGGCAGCGTCACGCGCGGCAGCTCGGCGAATCGGCTGGCAACCGTGTCGCGCGCCGCACGGTAGCGTTCCAGCGACGCGCGCACGTAGCCTTCGCCCTCTTTCAAGGCGGTGATGCCGGCGATCTGCGTCGGCGCGAAAATGCAGGAAAAGTTGAATTCGGATACCGCTTCCAGCGTGTTGACCAGGGTCTTGGGCGCGGTCAGCCAGCCCAGGCGCCAGCCGGTCATGGCCCAGGATTTGGAGAAGCTGTTCACGATCAAATACTTGTCGTCATCCGTGACCTTGTCGGCGAAACTGGGCGCGCAGGCACGGTCGTAGACAATGCGATTGTAGACCTCGTCGGCGATCAGCCAGATGTCGCGGTCACGGCAGAAGTCGATGATCTGCCGCTGTTCATCATCTTCCAGCATCCAGCCGGTGGGATTATTGGGCGAGTTGATCAGCAGCGCGCCGGTATTGGCCGGACAAGCGTCGAAAAGCTCGTCCAGGTCCAGGCGCCAGGCGCCGCGGCGCGGACGTAGCGATACGCGGATGACGTCGCCGCCCAGGATCCCGGCGGCGGCCGGCAAGTTTGGCCAGACGGGGGATGGGACGACCACAGCCGAGCCTTGAGCGACGACGCACTGCAGCGCCACCGCCAGCGCCGTCATGCCCGAGGGCGTCACGCCGATGTTCTCGGCGGTAAAGCCCGTGCCGTACAAGCCGTTCTGGTAATGAGCCAGCGCGTCCCGCAGCTCGATGAGGCCGAGGTTGGGCTGGTAGAAAGTCTGGCCTTCGTCGATGGCGTCTTTGGCGGCCTCACGGATAAATTCTGGCGTGGGTTTGTCCGGCTCGCCGAACCACAGCGGTATGACGTCGCTATTGCCGAACGCGCTGTTTGACAGCTTGCGGATCAAGCTGGGCTGCAGCGCGCGCACGGTCGGGCGTCCGGCGAGAATGGTCATTGAGGCTAATCCCCCTCTTGTTTGTAGAGCGCCACCGCGGCGACGATGATGACCCCTTGAATAAGACCCTGGATGAACTGATTAACGCCCAGCATGACCAGCAGGTTGGCGGTGATGCCGAGCAGCAGAACGCCGCCCAGAGTGCCGAGCACGCTGGCGCGCCCGCCGAAAAGACTCGTCCCGCCGATAATGACGGCCGTGATCGTCTGCAGCTCAATGCCATCGCCAATGGCCGGGTCGCCGACGCCCATGCGCGACAGCCAGAGCAAGCCGGTCACCGCCGCGGTCAGGCTGCACAGCACATAGACGCCGTAACGCACCGCCTTAATCGGCACGCCGGACAGGCGCGCCACCTCGATATTGCCGCCGACGGCGTACAAGTACTTGCCGAAGACCGTGAAACGCAGCAGCAGCATGGTCAGTACGATGAGCGCGAAGAACATCCAGGCGATGATGGGAATCGGACCGATCTTTTGCACATAAAACATCATGACCTCGCGGCTGGCTTTGCCGACCGGCGATGACGAAATGGTCAAGCCGATGCCGCGCAAGATGACCAACGACGCCAGTGTCACGATAAAGGGCGCGATGCAAACTGAGTATAGCCAATGTTAGGGAGTGCGCCAAAACATGAAGGGTGTAGAAATGCCGCCTAGAATCTAATGAAATAGACGACAAGGAGAATTTCAAATGTAGAATTTGAAGTTTGGTCTTCTGTACTCTATGCGTGAATTTGAGATCAAGATTTCTCCAACTTTGTCGGAAAATCCGATAG
Source organism: uncultured Anaerolineaceae bacterium (assembly GCA_964632725.1). Classification (GTDB taxonomy): domain Bacteria; phylum Chloroflexota; class Anaerolineae; order Aggregatilineales; family Phototrophicaceae; genus UBA6055. The sequence continues at coordinate 21,038 of CAZWCV010000005.1, read as the reverse complement.
TGACCGGTTGCGAATCTCCGATCCTACATGCGTTGTAGTTCAGCTTAGTTAGACCGAGGATGTCTTGCGCTACACGTTCAATTGGCGCATCACCATGCTGGACATCTATTCGCAATGGCGAGGGGGTCTCCCATCCGTCGTAAGTGCCAATTGTATGCTTGAATCCGCTACCCCAAAGAAATCCACTTGACCTGCTCATTCTCCAGAACGTTCCCCTTAGCACAGGCATTATTCCATTTCGGTAGAGGCGCACACCTTTTTGCCCAACACTTCGTACTCGAACGCCGGTCAACCTTACATTTGGAGGGCAAGCATCGCGAAAGCCGGCAATTTCATCCTGGCTAATGAAAGATCGTTTGTGCAAGAATACTTCATTGAGTTCCTTGCCTTCAAGTTGTTCATACGTCTCTAATGCCCCACCAAGCAATGAAGCAGCTGCGCTTCTAGTGAGATAGAATTGCTTCGTAGCAGGCGAATACCAGGGACCCGACTCACCGATAAACACAATGCCATCACCAGTATCCAAAAACATCTGTGCAGCGCAACATGCTGTTTTACCGTTGTCTGCACGACGAAACGAAATGCCAATATAACACACGCCTTCGCGCGCTCCGGCGAGCCTCCACGGCTTCCCGCCGCACTTGTAATATAGTGCTGTACTAAGGTTCCATTTTCGATCTGACAATGTAGTTAGTCCACGGCCCTGCAACTCCGGATCTGTGCTGGAGTCAAGCGTGCTTTCCCGAACCAACTGGAGCGGAATCCCATATTCCATTGAACGCGCCTTAAGCTGACGGCGAAAGTCAGTCGAATGCCAAAACTGATCGACATCGTGTTCGTAGAATAGATTCATTTGACCGGCTCGTAACTGTGTTTTCTGTTTTTTTGAAATCCGTGGACTTATAGGATGGCTAACGTTTGACCTCGGTCGACAGTTTTTCCATACTACGTCAGGAATGACACAGATACATACGCCTATATTTTCATCAAGCTTGCTTACTCGCTGCAAGGAATTCAGATACAGTTGGACCGCTTGATACGCGCGCTCATGAGGGTCGCCACGGGTTGCCGCCTTCACGATGGAGTCTTTATTGACAGTAAAGGAGCGAATAGACGATGTTGGAAACGGCACTCCGTAGCTTGCTTCGAAACCTGGAAACGGTACCCACAATTTGTGATTGTCGTTTGGTGCTGATACAGTGGGTTTGTTCATCTCTTCCGCCCAAGACCGAAATTTTTCGATACCTTCAGGAGTACCAACAGTGACATATCCCATAGAAGGTCTGGATGGAGCCGTGGCATCATATGGTCCGAAAAGCGCGAGTCCGTGCCGTGGATCATCCATTGTGCGATCGTAGCCGAATTCAAGCTCTGGCTCGTCAAAGACGATTACGGTTTGGCCCGGAGCAAAGTTCGTGTTTACAAGCATAACTGTTAAATCGGTCTAGTCCTCAAACAAATCTACATGGATTCCACTTGCGGCCGACAGGATACTAGGGATACTCGTCACAGATAGCGCTTCACCGTCGTATGCCTCTATTGAGATGCGGTGGTCTCCCCCCAGATAATCGGCAAGTGCGCAAGTTCGTATGAGCCACTGCTTATTCCACCAATCTTTGCACAGATGCTTGCGCCGCGTAATTGCGGTCTTGGCAGGTAGAGGAACGTTTTGAGGAGTCGCTATACGTATACGTACACTTAACACCACGACGAATTCTCCGTCCAAGTCACGTCGTACGACAAAATGCGGGCAGAGAAAATAATTGTAGAAAAGCGCACCCGTTTTACGCCAATACTTACGTGTGCCAGCCAATTGAACTCGTATTTTCGCCCCCCATGGCGAACGAAACGACCATACGTTTCGTTCATTCAACATACCGTGGGGACCGTAGTTTAGTCTAGACTTCACACAATACTCCATGTCGCGCGAGCGACAATGTACATAGAGTGACTTTCTTATGAGTTCGCTGACCAGGTCCTTGGAATTAATTCCACCAACAGTATCATCGTCTTGCCAGGAAAATAGTTCTATATCAGCCAAATCAGCTGAAGGCATAATCTCACCTGGTGGTTTACTGAAGCTCAAATAGGTATGAGCGGATACACGTCGATAAGCCCATTTCAAGTACGCGCTGGACGTTACCGCATCGCCACCCAAAGTAACTCTCAGAATCTTGGACGGCACATTCAACACTGAAAAGCAATTTGAGAAAAGCAACTCTCGCTCGCTAATTCGAGAGCCGTTTTCCAAAAGCGTTCGTATGGCAACAGCAGCGCCGTCTTCCTGGTCTTTGATGACGCCGCGGCTCTCCAGTCGCAACATCAGACTTTTAAGTCCCTGAGACCAACTAGAGTTGAATTCTACGAACGAAAGATAACGAGTCTTGCTGTCCAATTCGTCCGCGTTGAAATTGTCGATACGTACAGGAAGCAACAGGCCGTATTCGCTTTCATTTGACAATCCTAATGCGAGATTGCGTTGGCGTGTCAAATCTGCGTTTTGCAACGAATTTACTGAGTAAAGTGCAACAACGACAGACACGTTCTTCAGCATGACTGATTCAACGTCTTCTGGAAACACAGCCGAACCTATCCGCGGGAGGTGTTCACACCATACGTCGTGGCCCATGATTGTTAGTTTCCGTGCAAGCCATATCGCCAACTGTTGGTCGCGCTCGTCATAGTTAATTAGTACATATCTCTTGGATTGTATCGATTGCAAACTCGATGCATGCAGCAATTCCGGCGGAAAAATCTGCGGATGGCTCGATTTTACCTCTCGGTACGCACTGTCAAGCCACACGCGCAGTCGTTCCAGACCGTACAGCACTAGCTGCCAGCCATAGTCATTCTGAACTGTGGATACTGCCTCATCGCGCTCTCCTGCAGAAAAGCTAGATGTCGTCATAAAGATGAGTTTTGCACATTCGTGTCCGTGCCTATTAATCTTGTCGGCATCTTCGGCCAGCTTCGCCCTCCAATCCTCGCGAACACTGTATGCGAAAATCGTGACTTCGCCGTCTAGACTGATGTGAATCGCGTCACGCCCTCTGTCATGAAAGCCTCCCAAAGGTTCAATGTCACGATATCCAATCCGAAACATTAGGTCATGACAAAGCCTTTCAAACTGAAAGTAGTCGGTAATGTTTTCGAGACAGTAGATAGTTGGCGAGGCAGCCATTCGACTCGTCTTTACCACTTTTTGAACAGTGTATTACGCAATATTGTAACGGATGTTCTACAAAAAGACAACCCGCACACCCGCCGCCGCTTCCGGCGCGACAGAGCGCGCTTCGCCCGCAGTCTTGAAGCGAATCCGCCAGGGACGGGGCGCGCTGGCAGCGAGGCGCGCAGTCAAAGGGCTGCACTCGTCGTCCGGCGTCAAGTATTCCAGACGGTGCGGCCCGACGTCGTAGACGATGCCGGAGGCTCTGAGAGCGCCGTCGCGCACGGGTACACCGCCCTGGCGCAGCGCCGCGTCCATGATACGCCGCGTCAGATCGAGGTCGCGCGCCGCCAGCGTGATTGCGTCGATGCCGGTCACTTGATTGGCGTGTTGGTTCTCTTTTGGCACGCGCTCGGCGCGCGGCGTTTCGTCTTCGATGACGAAGGGGATGAGCCCCTGATATTCGCCGTAGATTTCATTGTTCAGCCAAGCCAGTTGATAGCCGTCGACGCGTGCGCGGCTCAAGCCGACCAGCGGGCTCATCTCGACGCCCTGCGCCTGAAAAAGGGCGTAATCGCCGCGGATGTCATCGGTCTGCATACAGAAGTCGATCAGACCGCCGCCGCGCGTGTGTACGGCATCCCACCAGTAGTGATTCGGGCTGTGCTCGTAGAACGACAGCAGCTCAATGTAGGCGCCGTCGGCCAGGCCGATCAGGTTATTGTAGGAGCCGATGGGGTGTCGGCCGCCGCCGACCACGCTGAAGCCGAGCGACCTGTAGGTTTCGGTCAGCGCATCCAGGTCCGGCCCGGCGATAACGATATGGTCAATGCCGTGGATCATGCCCGCCTCCATGCTCGCAAAGTATCGCGCCAGTATAGCACTCGTCCGCCGCGGCAACCGCGCTCGGCTTGACGAATGCCGCTGAATCCGTTCTATTTGTGGACAATTGCTATCTTGGAGTAGAACAATGAAACTCACCAGCGATTTGCATGTGGTCGGCGGCGGCTATTTTGGATTCGGCTTGTCGGGCCAGCTGGATTGCCACGTCTACGTGCTCAACAGCGGCTCGGAGCTGGCGCTGATTGATCCCGGCATGGGCATGGCGCGCGACTTCGATACGATTCTGGACAATATTCGCGCTGACGGGCTTGATCCGGGCCGCATCCGCAAGCTGATCCTGACGCACTATCACTGCGACCATATCGGGGCGGCGGCCGAGGCGCAGCAGCGGCTGGATGTCGAAGTCTACTCATCGGCCTTCGCCGCGCCGGTGATTCGCGACGCCGACGAAAAAGCGGTCGCGCTGGATGTCGCCAAAGCGGCCAACTTTTATCCCGCCGACTATCAGCTGCCGCCCTGCCCGGTTGATGTCGAGCTGGTCGAGGGCGATATGGTCTCCGTTGGCAATTTGCGGCTGGAGACATTTGACACGCCGGGACATTGCGACGGCCATCTCAGCTTTTTGATGCGCGGCGGCGACCGCGTTTATTTGATAGGGGCGGACCTGGTTTTCTGGGGCGGCAAGGTCGTCTGGCAGAATATCCACGACTGCCGCATTGACGCTTACGCCGACAGCATGTTCAAGCTGGAGCCCTACGAGTTCGACGCCTTGATTCCCGGGCATTTGCAGATTTCGCTGAGCGGCGGCAAGGCTCATCTGGACGCGGCTTGCGCGGCCTTCAGGCAGTTAGGCATTCCGCCAAATTTGCTCTAAGTCTTGCGGCGGCTGTTGCGTGGGCTTTTGTCTCGCGCCTGAAGCGGCCCGACTTCGGCAGCAAAATTTGCCTTTGGAACTGTACCTACGCCATAATCTTGCCGGTTCAAGCGTAGCATACTGCATAAAGCTAACTGTCCCGAAAGGAGCCTATTGTGTCTATTCGCAAAACTCTGTTCATTGTCTTGTCAGTTGTGATCTGTCTCAGCGCGCTGCCGCTTTCGGCGCAAGACGATACGATCCAGATGTCGATGTGGGTGCGCTCGATCAACTTCCAAACGCAGGAGTTGGTCGACCAGTGGAACGCCAACAACGACAGCCAGATTGAATTGACCGTCATTCCGTCCGGTGAATTCGTCACCAAGATGGGCGCGGCCATCGCCGCCGGCGACCCGCCCGACATTGCCAGCATCGACCTGATCTACACGCCGGCCTTCGCCTCGGCCGGGCAATTGGTTGACATTACGGAATACGTCAGAGAATTGCCCTATGCCGACAGCTTGACACCGGCGCACATGGAGCTTGGCATGTACGAGGGGCGCAACTACGCCGTGCCCACCGCCGTTGATGGCTCCTTCATCGTTTACAATATCGACCTGTTTGAGCAGGCGGGTTTGGATCCGGACAATCCGCCGGCGACCTGGGACGAAATGCTGGAGGCCATGCGCGCCATCAACGGGCTGGGCGACGACATTTACGGCTACTGGTTCTCGATGAACTGCGCCGGCTGCAACGCCTTCACCTTCCTGCCCTTCATCTGGGCCAGCGGCGGCGATGTGCTCAGCGACGACTACGCAGAAGCTACCATCGCCGACGACCCCATCGTGCGCGACGCGCTAGCCTTCTACAACACAATTTGGGAAGAGGGCCTCGTGCCCGAGGGCGCCAGCATCGACAACGGCTCCAACTTCGCCAGCGCCTTTGCCGCCGGCAATATCGGCATGGCGGGCACCGGCAATTTCGCGCTGTCGCTCTACCAGAATGACCACCCTGACCTGAACTTCGGCGTCTTCCATATCCCCGGTAAAGAAGGCGGCGCGGCCTCCTTCGGCGGCGGCGATGTCATCGCTATCCCAGCCGGCACCGAGCACGCTGAAGAAGCCTGGCGCTTCATCGAGTGGACCATGAGCGAAGAGCCGCAGATCGAAATCTACGCCGCCAATGGCCAGATTCCACTGCGCCTGGAGCTGGTCGACAACCCCTACTTCGAGGGTGACGAGCGCCAAAGCACCGCCGCCAGCGCCTTGGCTGTGGGTCATACGCCTTACACAACGGTCTATAACGACCTGTTCAACGACCCCAACGGGCCCTGGCTGGAGATGCTGCAGATCGCCATTTTGGACGGCGATATCGACGGCGCGATTGAGCTGGGCCAAGAGCGCTTCACACAAATCATGGAGGGCTAGCCTGTCAGTAATCTCAGCGCCTGCCGGGCTACGGTCCGGTCGGCGCTGTGTCATCACTGAGCGCCCCCGGCCGCCTCAATTGAAAGCCGATCGACTTGAGCAATCAGTCCGTCATCCTAAGTCTGAGTTGGACGCAGCGCCGGAAACTGACCGGGCTGCTTTTCGTCTTGCCGACGGTCGCTTTTGTGGCGGTTTTCTTCATTATTCCGCTGCTCATGACGGTTTTCATGTCCTTTCATGATTGGCCCCTGTTCGGCGAGCGGGCCTTCACCGGCCTCGCCAATTACAACGAGCTGGGCAAAGACCGGCAATATTTGAAGAGCCTGGATTTCACCTTCCGATACACGCTGCTGGTGACACCGCCGATATTCATTCTCGGTTTCATTCTGGCCTCGCTGGTCCGGCGCAACATACGCTTCATCGGCATCTTTCGCACCATCTTCTTCCTGCCGGTGGTGATCGGCCTGGGCGTATCGAGCTTGCTCTGGGTCTGGATGCTGGACGATCGCATCGGCGTCTTTAACAAGATCTTGCTCGACTTGAACCTGGTCCCAAAGGCGCAACTATTCCTGGGTCGGCCCAATACCGCCATGAATGTCATCATATTGTCGGTGGTCTGGAAGACGGTCGGCTTCACCATGATCTTGCTGCTGGCCGGCTTGCAGGCGATTCCCGACGAGCTCTACGAGTCGGCCGAGGTGGACGGCGCCGGTTACTTCCGCAAACTGTTTTACATCACCCTGCCGCTTATGCGCCGCTTCATCGCGCTGGCGCTGATCTTGTCCGTCATCGGCTCGGTGCTGGCCTTCGATCAGTTCTATATCATGACGCGCGGCGGACCGCGCAATAGCACTATTTCTATCGTCTATTGGATTTTCAACAACTCTTTCACCTATTTCAAAATGGGTTACGGTTCCGCCATGTCGATTGTGCTGCTGGGCATCCTGGTCGCCTTGACCGGCGCGCAATTTTATGTCCTGCGGGAGCGGGAATAGATGGCCGCCTCAATGCCACAGAATCAGGCTGGCGCGCAAAGCGTGCTGACGCAGCAGCAGATTCGCCGCTTGCGCCGCCGTGGACTGCTGGCGCTGCGCTACGTGATTCTGGTTGTCATGGCGCTGCTCTTTCTCTTCCCGATCGTCTGGTCCTTCCTCAACTCGATCAAATTGCCCGCCGAGGCGCTGGCTGTGCCGCCGACCTACTTGCCATCGCAGATCGCCTTCGAAAACTACATCGAGCTGACCACCTACGGCAAAATCGGCGTGGCGCAGCATGTCCACAATAGCGCTGTCGTGGCGCTGATTACCGTGGTCGGCAGCGTTGTGCTGAGCACACTGGGCGGCTATGGATTCGCGCGCTTTAGCTTTCCCGGCAAGAATTTTCTCTTCATCATGGTGCTGTCTACGCTGATGATCCCCTTTCAGTCAATTCTGATTCCGCTCTTCGTCATGATCGTGCAAGTAGACCTGCACAATACGCTTTTTGGTCTGGCGCTGGTCTATATTACCTTTCAGCTGCCCTTCGGCATTTTCCTCATGCGCAACAGTTTCCTGGCTGTGCCGCTAGAGATTGAAGAGTCAGCGCTGCTGGACGGCTGCAGTTCCTTGAGCCTGCTCTACCGTCTGATGCTGCGGCTGGTGCTGCCCGGCGTGGTCACGGTGGCGATTTACGCCTTCATCAACTCCTGGAACGAATTCCTGGCCGCCCTGATCTTCATGACCGACCAGGACAACTTCACCTTGCCGGTCTTCTTGACGACGATTCGCTATGGCATCTGGGGCGAAGTCGATTGGGGCGCCCTGCAAGCCGGCGTCATCGTGTCCATCATTCCTAGCCTGGGCATCTTCCTGCTGCTGCAACGCTATTATATGGACGGTCTCATGGGCGGCGCGGTCAAGAATTAGGCGCTTGGCGCATTTTATCCACGGGTGAACGAACAGGAAAAGCCATGAGCAGTCAGTTCAGCAACTACCCGATAAGGCCAGTTGGCTTCACGCAGGTCGACATCGAAGACAGCTTCTGGAAGCCGCGCATCGACACGGCCGTCAACATCACCATCCCGTACGATTTTGAGAAGTGTGAAGAGACGGGTCGCATAGACAACTTCGCCAAAGCCGGCGGACTCATGGACGGCCCGCATAAGGGTATCTTCTTTGACGACTCCGATGTCTTCAAAGTGGTGGAGGGGGCCGCCTACGCGTTGCAGATCGCCCCCGATGCCAAGCTGGAAGCCTATCTGGACGCACTCATCGAGAAATTCGCCGCGGCGCAGGAAAGCGACGGCTATCTGTATACAGCGCGCACGATCGACCCGGCCAATGCGCCTGAGCCCTGCGGACGCGAGCGCTGGTCGAATCTGCGCGTCAATCACGAGCTCTACAACGTCGGCCACATGTATGAAGCGGCGGTCGCGCATTATGAAGCGACGGGCAAGCGCAACTTCCTGGACATCGCCATAAAAAACGCCGACCTGATTGATTCAGTCTTCGGCGCGGACAGTCTGCGCGATGCGCCGGGGCACCAGGAGATCGAGATCGGCCTGGTGCGGCTTTTCCGCGTCACCGGCGATGCGCGCTACCTGCGCCTGGCGCGCTTCTTCCTGGATGAACGCGGCCAGGCCAACGGGCGCGAAATCTACGGTCCCTACTGCCAGGATCACGCGCCGGCGACGCGGCAGAGCGAAGCCGTGGGCCACGCCGTGCGCGCGGGCTATATGTACGCCGGCATGACGGACATCGCCGCGCTCATGGGCGACGCCGATTACGCGGCCGCAGTCAAAGCGCTCTGGGACAATGTCGTCGGCAAAAAGCTGGCCCTTACCGGCGGCATCGGCGCGCGCCACGAGGGCGAAGCCTTTGGCGAGAATTACGAATTGCCCAACTTGACCGCTTACAACGAGACTTGCGCCGCGCAAGCCAACATTCTGTGGAACCAGCGCATGTTCCTGCTGACCGGCGAGGCCAAGTATATCGACGTGCTGGAGCGCAGCTTGTACAACGGTTTCTTGTCCGGCGTGGGCATGGACGGGCGCTCGTTCTACTACGTCAATCCGCTGTCTTGCGACGGCCGCTACCGCTTCAATCGCGAAGCGTCGCTGGCGCGGCAGCCCTGGTACGACTGCTCCTGCTGCCCCACCAATGTGGTAAGGTTGCTGCCGTCGCTTTCCGGCTACGTGTACGCCAGCCGCGAAGACGCGCTCTACGTCAATCTGTACATGGCGGGGCGCGCCTCAATGACTGTCGGCAAGGCGGACGTTTCAATCCGACAAACTACCAACTATCCCTGGGACGGCAATATTGCATTGGACCTGACCGTCGCGCAGCCGGCGGACTTTACGCTGAGGCTGCGGATTCCCGCTTTCGCGCAGGGCCAGCCGCTGGCCAGCGACTTGTATCGCTATGTCGAAGAGTCGGCCGAAACCAGCGCTGTGACAGTGAAGGGTGAAGAAGTTCCGCTGCAGATCCGCGATGGCTACGCGGAGTTAAGGCGATCCTGGCAGGGCACAACGCGGATTGAGCTGCGCCTGCCGCTGCCCATCCGCCGCGTAGTCGCGCATGCGGCCGTTTCCGACTTGGCGGGCGCCGTAGCGCTGGAGCGGGGCCCCCTGGTTTATGCCCTGGAAGAGGTGGACAACGGCAGCGGTCTGCTAGAGTACACGCTGCCCGACGCGGGACAGCTTCGCGCGGAACATGAGCCCGACCTGCTCGGCGGTGTCACTGTCATCCGCGGCGAGGCTGTCGATGGCCGCGGGCAGTCCGCGCCTTTCAAGGCCGTCCCCTACTACGCTTGGGGTCACCGCGATGTCGGCGAGATGACCGTCTGGCTGCGGCGAAGCTAGAAGTTGGGCCAGGTGTCGGCCAGGCGATAACCCAGCGGCCAGGGGTCATCCGGGTCAAGCATGAGTTGATGCGAGCCGGTGATCCAGCCGCGCCCGCGTATACTGGGAATGATGGCCGGACGGCCAGCGACTTCAGCCGCGCCGACGATGCCGCAGTCAAAGCGCGAGCCGATGATGGAGCGCGCTACGAAGCGGTCGCCGGCCTGCATTTGCCCGCGCGCGCGCAGGACAGCCATTCGCGCCGAGCAGCCAGTGCCGCAAGGCGAGCGGTCCAGCTTGCCCGGATCAATGGCGACTGTGTTGCGGCCGCTCAAGACGCCACCGTTACGCTCCACCGGCAGCGTGAATTGACAAAAAGAAATCTGATTCCACTCGGCGTGTACGGGATGCTGAAAGCCGATCTGATCGTTGGCGGCGGCGGTGATGGCCCGGCCTGCGCGCGCCAGGTCGCTCGCTTCGTCCGGCGCAATCGCGAATCCCAGCGAGCGCGCGTCAACAAGCGCAAAGCTGTCGCCGCCGTAGGCCACATCGACCGAGAGCGTGCCATATCCCGCAACTTCGAGCGGCGCGTCCAGACGATCGACGTAGGAAGGCACGTTGTGAAACTCGATGCTTTGGGCTTTACCATCCTCGCAAAACGCGCGAACTCGAACCAGCCCACCCGGCGCTTCCAGGAAGAAGTCCGTTTCCGGCTCTCGCATTTCGATCATGCCGCTGTCCAGAAGCACGGTGGCGACGCAAATGGTATTCGAGCCGGACATGGGCGGCGTGTGCTCGGGTTCCATGATGATGAAGCCGTAGGCCGCTTGCGGGTTTTTGGGAGGGACAAGCAAATTGACATGTTTGAAAACGCCGCCGCGGGGTTCGTTGAGTACAAAGCGGCGCAAACGCTGGTCTGCCGCGATCCAGCGCGATTGCTCCCAGAGGGAATCGCCCGGGGGCGGGGGCGCGCCGCCGACAATGACGTTGCCCACTTCGCCTTCGGCGTGGCAAGAAACCAGATGTATGAATTTGCTTGAGCGCATGGCATTAACCCTGTAAATTCGTCACTTTAGTTTAGAAGCCCACCGCCTCAATTGTATAGTCCGCGCTTGGAGTCCGGCGTCGACAGTTGCATAATTCGACTGCGCTGGCGACAATTGCTGCGCTGATTGAGCTTTCTGAAGTCGTAGCGGTTGTCCGAAACGATGCCCCTGCCATCGAATCACATTCTGTTCGACGAAGACGCCGGTGTTCGGCTGGCGCCGGTGACGCTGCCGTCGCTCGCCAGCGACGAGGCGCTGATTGAGACCAGCAAAACGTTGATCAGCCCGGGCACTGAGCGGGCCATGCTGTTGCGTCTGCCCGGCCTTAAGATCAGCTATCCCGCCAAGGCAGGCTACAGCAACGTTGGCAAAGTAGTTGAGCTTGGCGCGGACGTGACTTCGCTCAAGGTCGGCGATCGCGTGGCCAGCCGTTCGCGCCATGCGGCTCATATCGTCGCCAAGGCTGCGGACTGCCACCCGCTCCCCGGGGACCTGAGTGACGAGGAAGCGGCATTCTTTCAATTGCTGGCGATTGCCCTGCAAGCGCTTCGCAAGACTCGCCTGGAATTCGGCGAGAGCTGCGCTGTGCTGGGCGCCGGCCTGGTCGGGCAGTTGGCGCTGCAAATGGCGCGAGTCGCAGGCGCGCTGCCAACGATCGCGGTTGACCGCGACGACGGACGTCTCGCGCTGGCGGAGCGGCTGGGCGCGGATTATTGCCTGCGCGCGCACGGGGCCGCCGACCGTATCCGCAACTTGCCAGATCTGGCGGCCGGAGCGCCAGTCGTGATTGAAGCGACCGGCAATCCGGCGGCGCTTGAGACCGCCTGCCAGATCGCCGCCTTTGGCGGCCGCATCTCCCTGCTCGGCAGCACCAGAGGCGCGGCGGAAAACTTCGACTTCTACAAGCAGGTCCATAAACGCGGCATCACGCTGATCGGCGCGCATATCAGCACGACCTATCGCGCGGCCGCGGCGCCCGGCTGGTGGACGCAGCACGATGAACAGCGAACGGCGCTGCGGCTGCTGGCGGCGAAGCGAGTCGCTGTCGCGCCCTTGATTACGCATCGATTCCGCAGCGTCGATGCGCCGGCGGCGTACGAACTCTTGACGCGGTGGGATCCCGGCGCCATTGGCATGGTCATCGACTGGGCCGCCCAACCTTAAGGGAGTTCGCGCCGAGCGCTGTCGCCGAGTGGTACAATGACGCGATACTCGAAAGGGCCAGCAAGGATCGTGAGCCATGCAAGAACATGAACTGGATAAACTGCGACAAGTCGATTCGGCGACGGTTTGCAATGTCATCGAGCTGTTCGAGATTCGCCCGCGCAATCGCGGCTTTATGACGCGCGAGATCAAAGCGGTATTCCCTCACCTGCCGCCGATGGTTGGCTTCGCCTGCACCGCCACGGTGCGCACTTTCGCTCATCCGCCGGAACGAGACCACCCGTCCGCGCCCGACTTCGTCAGCCGATTCGCAGAGCTGCCCGGGCCGCCTGTCGCCGTGCTGCAAAACCTGGACAGCGGGGGCTCGGCAGCGCTCTTCGGCGATGTGATGTGCAACTCCTTCAAGGCTTTTGGCGCGGTCGGGCTGGTGACCGACGGACCGGGCCGGGACTACGCCGGCATCGCGCCGCTTGAATTCCCGGTATTCTGCGACGGCTGCGTCAGCTCGCACGGCTACAACCACATGCTCGAGTTGCAGACGCCCTTGCAAGTGGGCGGGATCAGTGTCAGTCCGGGTGAGCTGCTGCACGGCGACGCCAACGGCGTCACCACGATACCGCTGGAGATCGCCGCCGATGTCGCCGATGCCTGCGTCGAGTTCGCTGCCGCCGAGCAAGTGATCATCGACCTCAGTCAGAGCGGCGCGGCCAGCCTGGCAGATCTGCGCGATGCTTATGCCGAGAAAGCGCGTCGAGTCGCCGCCCTGGGCGAACAGCTGCGCGCGCGAAACCTTCGTTGACACTGGCGAAAAACCTGGAGCAAGACTATGCGTCTCTACGTGACCGGCGGCACCGGCCTGGTGGGCAGCAACGTGATTCGGCTGGCGCGGCGGCGCGGCCTGGAAATCATCGCCTCGCAATACGGGCCCGAGCCGGAGTGGGCGGTCGATTACCGGCTGGATCCGCTCGACCTGTCCGACCATGACGCCATTCGCCGTTCGATTCGCGAGCACAAGCCCGACGCGGTCATTCACGCCGCCGCCATCCTCGATCAGATAGTCATGGACACGAAGCGCGAATTCTGCTGGTCGCTGATGGTGGATGGCACGCGCGTCTTGGCGGAAGCTTGTCGCGAGGTCGGCGCGCGGCTGGTCTTCGTCTCGTCCGACTGGGTTTTTGATGGACGCGCCGACCTGGTCGATGAGACGTCGCCGCCCAACCCGGTGAATTTCTACGGCGTGATGAAGGTCGCCGCTGAACGCGAGCTGGGCGCGCTGGAAGGGCTCAACTACGGCGTGGGCCGGCTGGCTGGCATCTTTGGTTTGAACTACGCGGCGCCGTCGCTGGCGCGCAAGGACAACGGCCTCGGTTTCGACTTTTCGGTCTATGTGATCGACAGGCTGGCGGCGGGCTTGCCGGCGATAGTCTGGACCGGGCCCAAGGTCAACGACGAGGCGCATCCCACGCTGGCTTCTGATTGCGCCGATATGCTGCTGCGGCTGGCGCAGCACGATGGCAAGGGTATCTTCCACTGCTTCGGCAGCGAATGGATCAGCCGCGTTGACCTGGCCCATCAGATCGCCGCCGCCTTTGACGCCGACCCCGCCCTGATCGCGCCGACCCGCACCGACCAGGCCGTCCTGGACGAGATGCGGCATATCGGCATCCCCTACCGCACCCGCGCCAGCATCGAGCGCACGGCTCAAGCGCTGGGACGGCGGGCATTCAACGTGGCGGAAGGCTTGGCTGCCTTTCGACAGGAATGGGATGAATTCTGGAGCTAGGCAACTTCAAGCAAGTCACGCAAAGGATTTGCCACCGAGTACAGCATGTAAGAGCGAGTACAATGCGTAACGCGATGAAGTGATTTTCAGCCAGCCAAAGTTTTTCATTAGTCTGATGGCGGCCTCAATTGCGGCAGTATCGAATTAATTCAAAACTCTCTGCGCCCTCTGTGTTTCCTCAAATTCCTCTGTGGTAAAGGTGTAGTTTCTTGAGATGAGATTTGCATGACTTACTTACACATACATAGATTCTATACGCACGGGATGGTGACACAATGCCAGGGCCCAATGTCGTCTTTCTGCTGACCGATCAGTGGCGCTTGCAAGCGCTGGGTTACGCCGGCAATTCGCAGGTGCGGACGCCGAATATCGACCGGCTGGCCAGCGAAAGCGTCAATTTTCGCAACGCGACCTCGGGCTATTCGGTCTGCTGCCCCTGGCGCGCCAGCTTCCTCACGGGTCAGTACCCGCTGACGCATGGCGTGATCGTCAACGATGTGCCCATCAGCGGCGAGCCCGTCGGCTTGGGCGACGCCTTCGGAGAGGCCGGCTACGACACCTGCTTCATCGGCAAGTGGCATGTCGACGGGCGCGGTCGCAGCAGTTACATCCCGCCCGAGCGGCGCCTGGGATTCGATACATTTCAAGCGCTGGAGTGCACGCACGACTACAACCAGTCGGCCTACTACGACGGCGACGACCCCACTCTGCGCGTCTGGGACGGTTATGATGTCTTCGCGCAGACGGCGGCGGCGCAACGCTATATGCACTCGCGCGATGGCGAGCGGCCATTCTTGCTGGTGCTGTCCTTGGGGCCGCCGCACAATCCCTACGAAACGGCGCCGCAGGCATACCGCGACATGTACGACCCGCAAGAGATAGCACTGCGGCCGAATGTGCCGGACGGCATGGCCGGCGAAGCGCGCGAGTGGCTGGCGGGCTATTACGCGCATTGCAGCGCCATCGACAAAAGCGTCGGCGACATCATGCAGACATTGGACGAGCTCAATCGGGCCGACGATACCCTGCTGGTTTTCGCCTCGGATCACGGCGACATGCTGGGCTCGCAAGGCATGACGCGCAAGCAGAAGCCTTACGACGAGTCCATCCGCGTGCCCTTCCTGCTGCGCTATCCGGCGGCCTATGGTCGCCAGGCGGGCGAGGTGGCGCCCTTCCTGAACGCGCACGATATCATGCCCACCCTGCTTGGCGCCTGCGGCTTGCCCAGCCCGGAAACTGTGGAAGGGCGGGACTTCTCGCCGGCGCTGCGCGGCGAGTCTGTCGGCAGCCATGCCGCCCTGCTAGCCTGCTTCCACCCCTTCGGCGAGTGGTCGCGTCCGGTCGGCGGGCGCGAGTATCGCGGCATCCGCACGGAGCGCCATACTTATTGCCGCACGCTGGACGGTCCCTGGCTGCTATTTGACAACGAGGCCGATCCCTGGCAGTTGGACAATCTGGTGGACCGGCCGGAAGTCGCCGCGCTGCAAGCCGAGCTGGAGGCGCTGCTGCAGCGCGAACTGGACGCGCTGGGCGACGACTTCCTCGACGGCATGAGTTATATCAACAAGTGGGGCTATCCCCTGGACGATACCGGCACGGTACCCTTCCGCTGGTAGCAACTTCGCCGCGAGCTCAGCCGCTAGAGCGCACATATTCCTTGCTGCGATGATAAATCAGCGGCGTCTGCGCGTCATCGTCCAGCAGGTCGCCAATCTGATAACTGGCCACCTGTTCATCCGACAAGATATTTTTCTGGCCATTAAACGCGCTGCCGTCCGGCATATAGGCGCAGGTCATGGCGCGCCGGTAATAGGGCGTCATATTAGCGCCGGCGCCGTGCGCGCACAGACCGTTGTGGAATGAGCAGGAACCGGCCTTCATTTCAATCGCCGCCGCTTCCTGCTTGCCCCACTCCGGATACGTATCAAAGAGATCGCCAATGTTCTGGCCGATGCTCACATTGTCCCAGGTAGCGGTTTTGTGGGCGCCTGGAATGAAGTAGAGGCAGCCGTTGTCCCGCGTCACATCGTCCAAGGCCACCCACATGCTGATGGCGTCGCGCGAATGGAATGACCAATAGGGATTGTCGAGGTGCCATCCGGTCGGGTTGCCCCAGGGCGGCTTGATCAGCGCCTGATCATGCCATATGCGGATGCCGTCGACTCCTGCCAGGTCAGCCGCCATTTTACCGAGGCGATCATCGATCATCAGCCGGCGTATACCCTCGTGATCGTTCCACAAGTTGATGCGCTGCGCGAAGACGCGGGCGTAATAATTGTCTTCCTCCATCATCCTGCCGTCAGCCAGCTTGCGCTTGCCGCGACCCTCCACCGCCTCGCCCACGTATTGCCGCCAGGTCTCCAGCTCGCTCCCGGTCAGAAAGTCGTGAATGACCACGAATCCGTTTTCTTGATAAAACTGAATCTGCTCGTCAGAAATCGTGTGATTCATGCTTCATGTCTCCATCCATATATGCAAGCGGCAGGCGACCCACAGGCTCGCCCCTGTTTACATTGCGAGCAGCAAACCCCCTCCCCCGGCCCATCCCCCAGCAGTCTAGGGGAGGGGAGCTAATCGCAGCGAGACGCAAAGTACTTTGCGCGGGCGGCGCCATGTCGCGCGGGAGCCTACAGTCACCACTCGCGCACGATATGCTCCGCCGTGCGCCGGGCCAGCGCCATGATAGTCTCCACCGGATTAAAACCGCCGTTCGTCACATGCGGCGAGCCATCGGCGATGAAGAGATTGTCCTGGCTATGCACGCGGCAGAAGGGATCAACAACCGAGCTGGCCGGGTCTTCACCCATTCGGCAGGTACCGGCTTGATGCTGCCCGCCGGAAAGATAACGCGGCGGGGACTGTCCCCATACTTTAACGGCGCCTGAAGCCCAGAGCCATTCTTTGGCGCGCTCGTGCATGAATGCCGCCGTGCGCACCGTCTCCGCATGGGCGGCGCCCGAGAGATGCGCTACCGGAATGCCGTAATGATCTTTCACATCGCGATTGACGGTGACGCGCGCGTCCGGACTGGGAATCTCGTGCGTGGGGCCGATGACATCGCTGATGCGGCGGAAATTCTCGCGCATATAACGCTTGGCCTCGATGCCCCAGCGCGGCGCGTCGGGCGGATAATGCCGCTTCCAGAGCGTCACCGGCGTGACAATGTCTTCATCGCCCAGGAAGCCGCCGCCAATGATGCCGTCGTTGCCGTGATTGAACTGGCTGGTGGCGATTGAACAGCCGGGACCGACGCCGTCCCACATGACTTCGGGGAAGAGCCCGACCGCGCCCGAATAATAGTGCCCCTGCAAATGCCGCCCGACTTGATCGCCAGCGTTGCCGATGCCGGCGGGTTCCTGAGGCGTCGCTGAGTTCAGCAGCAGCCGCGCCGTCTCCACCGCGCCGCAGCTGAGCACAACCACCTCGGCGCTGCAGGTCGCCTCCTGGCCCTCGGCGTCCAGGTAAGTCACGCCGATGACTCGGCCGCCTTCGCTGCAAGCCAGCCGCCGCGCCATGACTTCCGTCCGCAGCGTGCAGTAGCCAGACTGCAGCGCGCGCGGCACGGTGGTGTTGTGGCTGCCGTTCTTGGCGTCGACCGGGCAGGCGAAACCGACGCACTGCTGGCAGTTGATGCAGCCGGGTCGCTCGTTGTAAGGCGCGGAGTTGATCAGGCGGGGCACGCGCATGGCATGCCAGCCCAGGGCGTCCAGACCTTTCTTGTGCACGCCAGACTTGTATGGCAGCGGCAAGGCGGGCATGGGATAGGGCTTTCTGTAGGCGGGCAAGTGCGTCATCGTGCGATGGTCGCCGCAGATGCCGATCTCCCACTCGACTTTCTCGTAGTAAGGCGCCAGGTCGTCGTAGGTAATCGGCCAGTCAGCCAGCGAACTGCCCGCGGGCACGCCGTACTCGCTGGCCATGCGGAAGTCCTGCGGCATAAAGCGCCAGGCCTGGCCGGCGTATACGCGCGTGCCGCTGCCGACGCAGGCGGCGTTATTCTGGTAGCCCGGCTCATGCGGCCGCAGCAAGCGCAGATTCCCCAAAGCGCGCCCGACGGGAATCGGGAAGGAGTCGGGCTCGAGTGTGCGCGGATTGCCTTCGAGGTCAGGGCCGGCATTGTGGCCGTACACCGGCATCCGCTGGTTGCGCAAGTGATCGCGGCCGACAGCCTCAAAAGAGAGATTGCGCCCACGCTCCAGCAGCAGCACCGATTTGCCCGCTTCCGCCAGCACCGCCGCCGCCACACCACCGCCCGCGCCGGAGCCCACAACGATGGCGTCAAAGTCGGTCATCCGGATACCTCGTAGCCAATCATCTTCCAGCCGACGCCATCGCGGTTGCCGCCATTGGCCGGGTCGCTGTAATAACCCTCGGCGCAATGCTCGACAATCTGCCTGAAAAACGGCGCCGGCGCCAGCGACCAGCCCGCCGCGACCTCGCCCTGCTCGATTTTCTTCAGGAGCGAGGTCCGGGCTTCCGGATTCAGGTCGGCGAAGGCTTTGCCCATGACAGCGCGGGATTCGGCATCCAAATGGCCAAGCCACTGCAGATAAGTCGGCAGTAGCGCCGAAAGATCGCCGGCCAGTTGCCGCAGCAAGTAATCGCCGACG
Organism: uncultured Anaerolineaceae bacterium; assembly: GCA_964632725.1. Taxonomy (GTDB): domain Bacteria; phylum Chloroflexota; class Anaerolineae; order Aggregatilineales; family Phototrophicaceae; genus UBA6055. The sequence continues at coordinate 2,329 of CAZWCV010000005.1, read as the reverse complement.
CCGGCTTCAACCGCGCCGGGGAATTCGTCCGGCGGGATGATCGTATCCAGCAGCGCGCGCAAACAGCTCAGTTGCGCTTCGTCAAACATCTAGCCCCTACCCATTTCACGCCATCAAGCCGCTCATCGGCTCAGCTCGCGGCTGCGCTCAAACCCGCGCTCAGCCGCCATTGGCAGCGCCTCGTCCTCATTCGCCTGGCGCAAAACAAGCCGCCACAGCGCCGTAATCAGCAGGTCGCGGATAATCAAGAATAACACAAGCATCAATGCGAGATCGGCTAGATCCAGGGCGATGATGACGGCAATCGCCAGCGAGTAGCTCAAGATTTGCAGCAGGGCAAAACTGACTATGGCAATGCTGGCGCTGTCGATATGACTTCTGACCCGCGTACTAACGAGAATCGCCGTCAAAAAGCCCAGAACCACCGACTGCTCATGCTCAAGCGGAATGACCAGGGTCATCAGCGCCAGCGCCGCCAGGAAAACGCCCAGTTCCAGCAGGTCGATCGCGCCAATCTGCGCCGCGGTCACGAACAGCGCGACGCACAAGCAAACGAACACCACGCCAGCCAGATAGCGCCGCAGCATCGTCAACCAAGCCAGCGCCTCCCCTTCGTTCAAGACGATCTTGCCGATGACGAGGAATACATAAGTCCGCCCCGGTGGGATCAGACCGATCTCCTCCATGACGCCGGCCCGCGCCTGCCGCGCCAGCAAAGACACGATACGCCCGATCCAGACCGCGCAGTAAACCAGGCTGAACAGCATCAGCCACAGCGGCAATGTCCAAATGATGCCCTGTTCAATCAAGTTATAGGTATTGAAGAACAAAAAAAACAGCAGAGCGGCAAACGCCAGACTGAGGGGCAGGATGCTGACGCGCCGGCCCTGTTTCAGTTGACGGTTGAAATGCGCCGCCATCGGGCGCCGCGAGTTTCGGCGTATTGCTTGCCACAGCGGCCCGCGAACAAAGAGCTTCCGCGCGTAACGGCGGCCCGCCGCCCAAGCTGGCGCGAACTGGTAACGCTGGGCCGAAGGTCTAGGCGCCGTCGTGTCCATTGCCGCCCCGCTGCGCCCTGATGGCGCGTCAACCCATTGCCGGGGTCATCACTTGACGCCGGGCGGCATCAACCGATTCATCGTAGAGGAAACACTTAACCGTGCGACCTTCATGCTCGATGCTGGGCGGGATATTCTCATGGCAGATGTCCATCACCGCCGGGCAGCGACCGGCGAATTTGCAGCCGGTGCGTGTATACTCGTCCGTTTCGATGACAGCCAGGTCGATCTTCTCGTCCCAGGATTCATCCGCTTTGATGCTGGGAATCGAAGTCTTCAGGTTTTGCGTGTAGGGATGCAGGGGATTGCCCAGTACGCGCTCCGTGGGGCCCATCTCGACAATCCAGCCGCGCAGCATAACGGCGATGCGATCGCCGGTGTAATAGGCGGTCGCCAGGTCATGCGTGATGTAAATGACGCTGACGTTGTTGTCTTCTTTCAGCTTGCGAAACATATTCACGATGGACATGCGCAGGGAGGCGTCCAGCATGGAGACCGGCTCGTCGGCGACGATCAGAGACGGTTTGGTAATCAGCGCCCGGGCGATGGCGACGCGCTGCGCCTGCCCGCCGGAAAGTTCGTTGGGATAACGCCCGGCAATCTCGGCCAGCGTCAAGCCAACCTCGCTCAAGACTTCATTGATGTAGCGCGGCGTCTCTTTTTTGTCCGCGACCATGTCATAATTCTGGGCCGTTTCATAAAGATAGCGGTCGATGCGCTTTAGCGGGCTGAAGGCGGCGAACGGATCCTGGAATACCGGCTGCACCTCGCGGTAGAACCAGGTTTTCATTTCCTTGCGGCTGATGTCGTTGATGACCCGATCTTTGTATCGCAGCACACCCTCGGTGGCGGTTTCCATGCCCAGCACCATTTTCGCCAATGTCGTCTTGCCGCTGCCGCTCTCCCCCACAACGGCGAAAATCTCAGGCTTGTCGGATTCGATAACGATCGAGGCCTTGTCCACGGCGTGGAAATCTTGCGAGGCGAAACCCTGGCGGATATGAAAGACCTTGGTCAGATTCTCGATTTGAAGTAGCGGTTCAGACTGCGACATCGGCCAACTCCTCCTCGACCACGTGACAGGCGGTGAAATGCCCCGGTTCAATTTGAATCAGCTCGGGCTCGACCGTCTTGCAGACTTCTTTCGCCAGCGGGCAGCGCTCGTGGAAGCGGCAGCCGCTGGGCGGGCGATCAAGCGCGGGCGGTCGCCCGGGGATGGCCAGGCGTTCTTCGCGCGAGTCGAGGCTGGGCAGCGAGTCGATCAAGTAGCG